>JBJMJE010000162.1:0-5493 GCA_045806505.1 Gaiellaceae bacterium | reverse complement strand
ACGGTCGCAGCCGCGGCGATGGCGGTCGTCTTCCACAACGACGGCAGGTGCTTCGTCGTCACGACCGGATCCGGCGGCAGGCCGTACACCTCGGGCTCGTCGAGCAGCAGGAAGAACGCGCCGAAGCCGCCGACGCCGTCGTCCGGGTCGCGGCCGTACAGCTGTGCCCCGTTCCAGCCTTGCGCCTGCAGCTTGTCGAGGCGAGCGTCGGCCCGCTCGCGCAGCTCGTCGAGCTCGCCGAACTGGATCGAGTCCGTCGGGCACGCCTTCGCGCACGCCGGCTCGTGACCGCCCTTGAGCCGGTCGTAGCAGAGCGTGCACTTCCACACGCGCCCGTCTTCCTTCGCGCCCAGCAGCGGCAGCGCGAGCGGCGCATCGCCGGGCGACCGCGGCAGGTGACGCTTGTCGAGGACGCCGAAGGGGCAGGCGGGGACGCAGTAGCCGCAGCCGTTGCAGATGTCCTCCTGCACGACCACGGTGCCGTACTCGGTGCGGAAGAGCGAGCCCGTCGGGCAGACGTCGAGGCAGGCGGCGTGCGTGCAGTGCTTGCAGACGTCGCTCGACATCAGCCAGCGCAGAGGCTCGGCGTCCAGCGTCGCGGTCTCGCCGTCCGTCCTCAACGGCTTGCGCTGCTCGACGAACGCCACGTGCCGCCACGAGTTCGCGCCGAGCGTCGACGTGTTGTCGTAGCTCTCGCCGGTCCAGACGAGCCCGTCCTCGGGGATGACGTTCCATTCCTTGCACGCCACCTCGCACGCCTTGCAGCCGATGCAGATCGACGTGTCGGTGAAGAAGCCCATGCGCGGCTTCGCCTCGTCGCCGTACGTGTCGGGCCAGGCGGCGGGACTTCCGGTGGGCTCGGCGATCGCGGTCATTACGTCTCTCGCTCCTCCTCCGGCTCCGTCCGCGGCGCCTGCGCGCGCGCCGCGAACGCACGCTCGCGGATGCCCGCGACGAACTCCGGCAGCTTCGCGCCCCGCGGCCGGCGTCCGGGCCGGATGTCGCAAGTCAGCGCCTTGACCTCCTGGATGTGCACGTTCGGGTCGAGCGCCATGTGCGTGAGGTCGTTCGCGGAGCCTCCCGTCGTGAGCCCGCGCGATCCCCAGTGGTACGGCAGCCCGACCTGGTGCTGCGTGCGGCCGGCGACCTTGACGGGCCGCATGCGATCCGTGACCATCACGCGCGCCTCGATCGCCGAACGCGCCGAGACGATCGTCGCCCAGTCGCCGTGGACGAGGCCGCGCTCGCGGGCGAGCTCGGGGTGCACCTCCACGAACATCGCCGGCTGCAGCTCCGAGAGGTACGGCGTGAAGCGCGTGAAGCCGCCGGCGCAGTGGTGCTCGGTGAGCCGGTAGGTCGTCAGGACGTACGGGTACGAGTCCGAGCCGGGCTCACCGCCGACCGGGTTGTACGGATCCTCCGCCAGGTCCTTGTTCTGCTGCCGACGCGGGTTCGCGCGCTGCGCGTAGAGCGCGTTCTCGAACGGCGATTCGTGCGGCTCGTAGTGCGTCGGCAGCGGCCCGTCCTCGAGCCCCTGCGGCACGTAGATCCAGCCCTGCCCGTCGGCCTGCATGATGAACGGGTGGTCGCCCCGGATCGCCTCGGGGCCGGTCGCGCCGTCCGGCGGCACGTAGTCCGGCGGCTTCTCCTCGTCGAAGTCCGGCGTGTCGGTGCCCGTCCACTTCTGCTGCTCGCCGTCCCACCAGATGAGCTTCTTGCGCTCGGACCACGGGTTGCCTTCCGGATCGGCCGAGGCGCGGTTGTAGAGCAGCCGCCGGTTCGCCGGCCACGCCCACGCCCACTCGAGCGCCGTGTAGTTCTGCTCCCAGTGCGGCTTCTTCCGCGCCGCCTTGTTCTCGTCGTCGCCGAAGACGCCGCAGTAGATCCAGCAGCCGCACGCGGTCGTGCCGTCCGCCTTGAGCAGCTTGTAGGCGGACAGGAACTGGCCCGTCGCGTCCCAGCCGCTGATCTCCGACAGCACGGCCTCCGCGCTCGGCTCCTCGATCTGGCCGGACGTGGGGTAGTACCAGGTGAGGTCGAGGAGCGGCCGGTTCTTCGGGTCGTCCGAGTCCTTCAGCTTCTCGCGGAGCATGCGGCCGAGGTGGTAGTAGAACCACAACTCGGAGCGGCAGTCGTGCTTCGGCTCGACCGCCTTGAAGTGCCACTGCAGCAGCCGCTGCGTGTTCGTGAACGAGCCGTCCTTCTCGACGTGCGACGCAGCCGGGAAGAAGAAGACCTCGGTGGCGATCTCCTCCGTCTTCAGCTCCCCCGACTCGATCTCGGGGCTGTCGTACCAGAACGATGCCGTCTCGATCTCGACGAGGTCGCGGACGACGAGCCACTGGAGCTTCGACAGGGCGAGCCGATTCGCCTTCCCGTTCGCGGAACCGACGGCCGGGTTCTCGCCGGCGATGATGTAGCCCTTGACGTTGCCCTGCAGCATCTGCTGCACGGTCCAGTAGTTCGAGTTGTCGTCGTCGATCCGCGGCAGGTAGCCGAAGCAGAAGTCGTTCTCCTCGGTCGCGACCGAGCCCCACCACGCCTTCAACAGCGACACGATGAACGTGTCCATCTTCCCCCACCAACCCGTCGGGGAGCTGGTCATGTCGATGTAGTCCTGGAGCCCGCCGTAGGCATGCGTGTGCGGCATCGGCAGGTACCCGGGCAGGATGTTGTAGAGCGTCGGGATGTCGGTCGAGCCCTGGATGGACGCGTGGCCGCGGAGCGCCATGATCCCGCCGCCGGGCCGGCCGATGTTGCCGAGCAGGAGCTGGACGATCGCGGCCGCGCGGATGTACTGGACGCCGACGGTGTGCTGCGTCCAGCCCACTGCGTACGCGAACGCACCCGTGCGCTCGCGGCCAGAATTGCGACACACCTGCTCGCAGTACCAGAGGAACTCCTCGACCGAGCAGCCGCACGTCTCGGCGACGAACTCAGGCGTGTAGCGCGCGTAGTGACGCTTCACGATCTGGAAGACGCAGCGCGGGTCCTGCAGCGTCTCGTCCTCCTCGGGCGGCTCGCCGTGGTGAAGGTGGGCGCCGCCACCGCCCTTGCCGACCTGCTCACCCTTGTGGTCGGAGCCGTTCTTGAACCCCTCCTCGCGCTGGCCTGCCGACCCGTGCGGCTCCATGCCCTCGTAGCGCCACGTCGTGATGTCGTACTCGCCCTTCTCGGGATCCCACCCGGAGAAGAGCCCGTCGAGCTCCTCGGTGTCCTGGAACTCGTCGGTGATGATCGTCGGCGCGTTCGTGTACGTCTTGACGTACTCCTCGAAGTAGCGCTCGTTCTCGATGATGTAGCGGATCACGCCGCCCAGGAACGCGATGTCGGTGCCGGCGCGGATGCCGATGAACTTCGTCGCCATCGCGCTCGTGCGGGTGAAGCGCGGGTCGACGTGGACGACCGTCGCCCCGCGCTCCCTGGCTTCCATCACCCACTGGAATCCCACCGGGTGGTTCTCGGCCATGTTCGACCCCATGATCGTGATGACGTCCGAGTTCATGAGATCCTGCTGATAGTCGGTGGCGCCTCCTCGTCCGAACGAGGTCCCCAGACTGGGGACCGTGGAGCTGTGTCATATGCGTGCCTGGTTCTCGACCTGCACGACCCCGAGCGCGGTGAGGAGCTTCTTCATCAGGTAGTTCTCCTCGTTGTCGAGCGTCGCGCCGCCGAGGTTGGCGAGGCCGAGCGTCCGGTTCGCCGGCCTGCCGTCCTCCGTCTCGGCCTGCCAGGTCTCTTCGCGCGTGCGGATGATGCGCTCGACGACCATCTCCATCGCCTGCTCGAGCGACAGCTCCTCCCACTGCGTGCCGTACGGGCGGCGGTACTTGACCTTGTACTCGCGCAGCGGGCTCTGGACGTAGTTCTTCGAGGCCGCGCCCTTGGGGCAGAGGCGCCCGCGCGAGATGGGGCTCGCGGGATCGCCCTCGATCTGCGTCACCTCGCCGTCCTTGACGTAGACGAGCTGGGCGCAGCCGACGGCGCAGAAGGGGCAGATCGAGCGCGTGACGTGCTCGGCCTCGTCGATTCGCGGCGTCAGCGTCTTCGAGTGCTCCGACTGCACGGATCGACCGAGGCCGAGCGGATCCCCTTCGCGCAACTGGCGCACGACCGGCCACGCTTGGAGGCGCTTCGTGAAGCCCACGGCGCTCTATCTACCGCCGACGTGGGCGGTAAAACTCAACGGGAAGCGATCTAGCGCAGGAGACGCGCGAGCTCTTCGGGCGTGTCGGCGTCCGCCACGAGCGCCGGGTCGATGTCGACCGTCACGACGTCGAGCTCCTCGTAGGCGTCGAGCAACGAGAGGCGGCCATCTCGAATCCGGCGCTCGAGCACCGCGAGGGAGGACGTCGCCCAGGCGCCGGGCAGGGGGCCTTCGGCCGTCACCGCCGCGTCCTGACAGGCCTCGCCGAACGCGCGCAGCACATCCGCCGTCACGTGCGGACAGTCGACCGGGAGAAAGACGCAGACGTCGTGCGCCGCGGCGCGCAGGCCTGCGACTGCGCCTGCGATCGGCGCGCGGACGTCGCTTCCGTCGTCGAGGACGTCGAACGGGAGCCGGAGCTCCCCGCCCTTCCCGACCGCGAGTCGCTCGTCGCACGCGTCGCCGAGCGTGCGCCAGGCGCGCTCGGCAAGCGTCTCGCCGTCGAACCGCGCGAGCGCCTTGGGCGAGCCGAACCGCTCGCTCGCGCCTCCGACGAGCAGCACCCCGCTCAGCGCTCGATGCGCCACGGTTCGGTGTAGACGTTCATCCGCCCGTTCCGGACGAAGCCGCAGAGCGTGATCCGGCGGTCGCGCGCGAGGTCGACGGCGAGCGACGTCGGCGCACCGACTGCGACGAGGAGCGGACACCCCGCGACCGCGGCCTTCTGCACGAGCTCGAAAGACAACCGCCCGCTGACGCAGAGGATCGCGCCGGCGAGCGGCAGGCGGCCGTCGAGGAACGCACGCCCGATCACCTTGTCCATCGCGTTGTGCCTCCCGACGTCCTCGCGCAGAGCGAGCAGCTCGCCGTGCTCGTCGAAGAGTCCCGTCGCGTGCAGACCGCCCGTTGCCGAGAACGCGGCCTGTTCGGCGCGCAGGAGCTCGGGCAGCGAGGCGACGAGAGCAGCAGGCACGTGCAGCTCGCTCTCCACGGGAGGCGCCTCGACGGCGACTGCCTCGAGCGCGCCCTTGCCGCACACGCCGCAGGAAGACGACGTGTAGAAGCTGCGCTGCAATCGCGCCGGGTCGAAGCCGGTCGCGTCGAGCTCGATCGCGTTCGCGGCAAGATCGTCGGGAGCGCGAGCGTCACGTGGACGCAGTCCCTCCGACAGCGCGAAGCCGAGCGCCAGCTCCTCGTCGTGCCCGGGCGTGCGCATCGTCACTGCGACCGCAACACCGTCGATGCGAATCTCGAGCGGCTCCTCGACTGCGACGACGTCGTCGGCCGATCCATCGGGAATGCGAACGACGTCGACGCGTGCCGTCGAGTACGGCGGCGCTTCCATC
>JBJMJE010000161.1:0-2964 GCA_045806505.1 Gaiellaceae bacterium | reverse complement strand
CTCGAGCCGTCGCGCAAGCGCCGGCCCAGAGGGATGGTCGCCCACGACAGAATCCGGCTTACAGGCCTGCTACGGAAAAAGCCCTGGAAACGGGGCTTTTTCTATTCCGTTCGTCTGCGCCGCATGCGTCGCGGCGCGGCGTTTCCGCTGCCAGTCGGCGTGGACACGACAGCGGAATGGCCGCGACAGCCGACCGTCTGACGGCAGCGGAGATCTACGAGCGCGTCGAGAGCAGCGCGGACGACGAGGTCGACCGTTCGTCCAGCGCGCTCGCGTTTTCGGGGCTCGGTGCCGGCATCGCGATGGTCGTGACCGGGCTCCGCGTCGCGGCGGCCTCGCGATCCTGGGTGAGGGCCAGTGGGCGCGGTTCGTGTCGTCGATGCTCTACCCGCGGCTTCATCGCGGTGATCGTCGGCCGTGCGCAGCTCTTCACCGAGAACACGCTCTACCCGGTCGTCGTCGCGGTCGATTGCCGCGACCGGCGGACGTTCGTCGGGATGACCCGGCTGTGGGCGATCGTGTTCGCCACGAACATCGTCGGCGTGTTCGTCTTCACGTTGCTGGCGGTGAAGGCGGGCAGCCTCGACCCGAAGATCGTCGACCCAGCGGAGGATCGGTCAGATCGTGATCATCTGGATGCTGACGTTCATGCTCGGCGTCGCGCGCTTCTCGCACAGCATCGCGTCGAGCGGCGAGATCCTGTCGTCGGTGCTGAACGGCACGACCCGGCCCGGCGCTTACTTCGCGTGGCTGGCGGCAGCAACCCTCGCGGAACGTCGTCGTGGCGTCTTCATCGTCGCGCTCCTCAACTACGGACAGGTGCGCCCGGACGGGACCGACTCGTGATGCTCGGCCGGTGCGCGTTCATGTCGGTGGGTACGCGACGCCTTCGATCAGTGCGCTGATGCGCGCCGGCCGCTCCGCGTCGGGTCGTAGATAGGACTCCGCCTCCGCCGCCTTCGGGTAGCCGGTCGCCGCGATGGCGGCCACCGCGCTTTCGAGGTCGTAATCGGTTCGCCGGTGCTCGAGGTCCGGGCCGACCAGTGCCCAGTACGCCGCCGGCTCGGCCTCGTACGGCGCGCCGACGCTGCCCGCGTTGACGACGCGGATGCCGTCGACGACGCGGTCGAACTGCACGTGCGTGTGCCCGCAGACGACGACGTCCTCCTCGACGCCGGCGAGCAGCTCGCGCAGCCGCTCGACGGGCGTGAGGCGCGTGATCGTCAGCTCGTCGCTGCCGGGCGCGCCGTGGCAGAAGCGCACGCTGCCTAGGCCGGCCACGTAGAGCGTCAGGTCGAGCGGCAGACCCGAAAGGAACGCCAGCCGCTCCTCGCCGAGCCGTTCGGCGACCCAGTACCGAGCCCGCACCCACGTCTCGCCCGTGTCCGACCCGACGAGATCGAGCACGCGATCGGCGTTGCCGCGCACGAAGAACGCATGGCGTTCTCGCAGTGCATCGAGCGTCTCGACCGGCATCGGCCCGGACGCGACGTCGCCGCCGACGACGATCGCGTCGACGTTCGCTGCGTCGACATCCGCGAGCACCGCCTCGAGCGCCGCGAAATTGCCGTGGACGTCGCAGAGCGCGGCGACGCGTGCGTATCGGCCCGTCGGACGCTCGTGCGTCATGCGCAGGATCATCGCAACGGCGAGGCGCGACGGACGTGCGTTTTGCCGCCGCCCGCCGGGGTAGCCGCGTGGGAGCCGCAACGAGATCGGAGGACGAGATGGCTGTAGGCAATCCGGCACAGGGGATCCTGTCGACCGAGCTGCGCGAGAAGCGCCACGAGGTGGTCGAGCTGCTCGCGAAGGCGTACTGGATGGAGATCGAGACGGTGATGAGCTACGTCGCGAACTCGATCAATCCCGACGGCGTGCGCGCGCAGGAGATCCGCGAAGCGCTCGAGGAGGACATCCAGGAGGAGCTCGGCCACGCGCAGCAGTTCGGCAACCGCATCAAGGAGCTCTACGGCGTCGTTCCCGGATCCGACGCGTTCGCGGCGGAGCAGTCGTACCTGCAGCCGCCCGAGCGGCAGACGGACATCGTGCACGTGATCCGCGGCGTGATCGAGGCCGAGACCGGCGCGATCGAGCACTACAACCGGATCATCCAGGTCACCGACGGCGTCGACTGGGTGACGCAGGACATGGTGATCACGATCCTTCACGACGAGGAGCGCCACCGCCGTTTGTTCGAGGGCTACCTGCGAGAGTTCGAGGAGGAGGGCGCCTGATGCCGGAGCTCGGCTTCGCACTCTCTTCCGAGGATCATCCGCCGAACGAGCTCGTGCGGCAGGCGGTGCTCGCGGAGCGCGCGGGCTTCACCTTCGCGCTCGTCTCCGACCACTACCACCCGTGGGTCGACGCGCAGGGTCACAGCCCGTTCGTCTGGTCGACACTCGGCGGCATCGCGCAGGCGACGGAGAAGATCCGCGTCGGCACGGGCGTCACGTGCCCGATGATCCGCATCCACCCTGCCATCGTCGCGCAGGCGGTGGCGACCGTCGCCGCGATGATGCCGGGTCGCTTCTTCCTCGGCGTCGGGAGCGGCGAGAACCTCAACGAGCACGTGACCGGCGCGCGCTGGCCGCTGCCCGACGAGCGGCTCGAGATGATGGAGGAGGCGATCGAGGTGATGCGCCTGCTCTGGCAGGGCGGCGTCCAGACCCACCGCGGCAAGCACTACACCGTCGACCACGCGCGCGTCTTCGACCTCCCGGACGACCCGATCGACATCTACGTCGCGGCCGCGCAATCGAAGGCGGCCGAGCTGGCGGGGCGCATCGGCGACGGCCTGATCTCGACGTCGCCCGACGAGGACGTCGTGGAGAAGTTCGGCCAGGACAAGCCGAAGCTCGGGATGATGCACGTCGCGTACGACACGGACAAGGACGCGGCGTTGAAGCGCGCCCACGAGCTGTGGCCGAACACGGCGCTGCAGGGATCGCTCGGCCAGGAGCTGGC
>JBJMJE010000160.1:0-7191 GCA_045806505.1 Gaiellaceae bacterium | reverse complement strand
GACGTACGCGTTCATGCGCGCTGCGATGTGTGTGATCGTCCGCGACCTGATCGTGTTCGGAGTGATCTCGGACATGATGAAAGGACGCCCCGCGGTGTACGCGACGTTCTCGAGCTACGACGAGGTCGCGCACCACTCGGGGCTCGAGCGCGCCGACACGCTCGAGGCTCTGCGCAAGCTCGACCAGCAGTTCGGCCGCATCGAGCGCGCGCGACGCTACGCGCCGCGGCCGTACGAGATCGTCGTGCTGTCGGATCACGGGCAGACGCAGGGCGCGACGTTCAAGCAGCGGAACGGCTACACGCTGGCCGATCTCGTCAACCAGTCGCTGTCCACGGGAAAGGCGACCGCGCTCGCGTCCGGCGACGAGAACAACTCGATGGTCGGTCGCGCGGTGCAGGAGGCGACGCGCGGCGGAGCGAGCGCGGACGGCGGCGACGACGCAGCGCCGCAGAGCGAGGCGGCAGTCCTCGCGTCGGGCAATCTCGGGCTCGTCTACCTGATGGAAGAGCCGCGGCGCCTGACGCTCGAGGAGATCGAGAAGCGTCACCCGAGGCTGATCCCGGCGCTGCGCGAGCATCCGCACGTCGGCATCGTTCTCGCGCGCTCGGCGGAGCACGGGCCGGTCGCACTCGGGCCGCGCGGGGCGCACCATCTCGCCGACGGTACGGTCGAGGGCGAGGACCCGCTCGCGCCGTTCTCGAAGAACGCGCCGCAGCACCTGCTCCGAACGGACGGATTCCCGCACGTCGCGGACCTGATGGTCAACAGCTTCTACGACGCGCAGCTCGACGAAGGCTGCGCGTTCGAAGAGTTGATCTCCTTCCACGGCGGCCTCGGCGGTCCGCAGACTCGCGCGTTCATCCTCCATCCTGCGTCGCTGCCGGCGCCGGCCGAGCCGGTCGTCGGCGCTGCCCAGGTGCACGCCGTGCTCAGGGGCTGGCGGCACGCACTCCAGGGTCGGCCGCCGGAGCAGGAGCCGTCGCTCGCGGCCGTCGCCGGTCCCGTGGAGTGACGCGAACTGCCGTCGTCGTGCCCGGACATCACGGTCCCGAGCGTCTCGCCGATCTCGTGCGTGCGGCGGAGCGCATCGCCGGGGAGACGAGCGTCGGCGTCGTCGTCTTCACCGGCTGGGCACGGCGGGGCGGCATGACGGAGGCCGAGCAGATGCACGAGGGGTGGCGCGGGCCCGACGTCGAGCTCGTCCTCGAGGCGACGGCGTCGTCGACGGCCGAGAACGCGGCGCGCACGCTGCCGCTGCTGCTCGAGCGCAGCGTCAAGCGCGCTCTCGTCGTCTGCGCGCCGCTGCATCGCTACCGCACTCGTTTCTTCTTCACAAGGCTGTACGGCGCGTACGGCATCGAGGTCGAGCTTCGTGTGGCGCGAACGCGACGCAGCGTCGGCGCGTTGCTGTGGGAGGTCGGAGCGGCGACCGCGTGCAGGCGCCAGCTGCGCGCGGCGAAGGCGGAACTGGCACAGGTGGTCGGCTCTTGAGCGACACCGTCGTCTTCATCCCGGCCTGGAACGAGGAGCAGAGCCTGCCGGCGGTCCTCGACGACCTGAAAGCCGGGCTTCCCGACGCGGACGTCCTCGTCGTCGACGACGGCTCGACCGACCGCACCGCCGAGGTCGCGCGCGAGCACGGCGCCGAGGTGCTGTCGCTGGGAGCGAACCGTGGACTGCCCGTCGGTATCGCTGCCGGTTACCGCTGGGCGCTCGACCACGGCTACGCCTTCTGCGGCCGTGTCGACGCGGACGGCCAGCACCCGGTGCTCGAGCTCGTCCGGCTGCTCGCGCTCGTGAAGGCCGACGCGTGCGACGTCGCAGTCGGCTCGCGCTTCGTGTCCGGCGACGGCTACGCGCCGTTCCGCTACAAGCCGGACCGCACGCGCAGGTTCGGCACCGCAGTTCTCCGCCGCGCGATGGGCCTGGTGCTCGGGCGGCCGTTCGGCGACGCGACCAGCGGCCTGTATGCCGTCAACGCGAAGGCGCTGTCGCTCCTCGCGAAGCCCTTCGGCAGCGAGGCGCCCGAGGTAGAGGCGCTGATCCGCATCACCGATGCCGGCCTGCGGCTCGAGGAAGTCCCCGTGAACATGGCTGCGCGGGCGAGCGGCGAGTCGAAGCTCCGCGGCGGCAAGGCCATCCGCGTGGTGCTGACCGTGATCGTGACGCTCGTCACCGCGCAGTGGCTCCGCAAGCGCCGGGGCCGGTGACGTTCATCCCGAGTGGGTGAGGTAGACAGCGACGCGACCGCGGACGATGATGCTCTGACTCGGCGATGAGCGGAAGGAGTGAGATGAGCGACTACGACGACGACAAGCTTGGTGGCCGTTTCTGGCTGGGACTCGCGGGCCTCGCGGTCGGGGCCGTCTGCATCGCGCTCATCGTGATGATCATCTTCGGCGCGTTCTGGAGCCGCTGGGGCCTGCTCGGAGCGCTGATCGCCTTCTTCATCGTCCTGCTCGGAATCGGCTGGCTCTGGGACAAGCGCGAGAAGCATCGCCGCGCCGGCTACTCGACTGAATAGCGTCGCGAACGACGCGCTCCGCGCCCACGCGGAGCGGCTGGTCACCACGCCGGTCGATCGGAACGCGCTCGCGCTTGCGTTCGCCGAGAGCGCCGCGTCGTCCGTCGAGGTGCTGGTCGAGGGAGACTCGTTCTACCCGCGGATGCTCGAGGACATCTCCGGCGCGACGTCCTCGATCCACATCAACCAGTTCGGCTTCAAGGCCGGGCTCGTCGGCGACAGGTTCGCCGCCGCGTTGATCGAGAAGGCCGCGGCCGGCATTCGCGTTCGCCTCGTCGTCGATCGCCAGGGCTCGAGCCCGGAGGGAAAGTCGCGGGAGTTCTACCGGCGCCTGCTCCAAGGCGGCGTCCACGTCTGCGTCGTGCGCGGCGCGCGGGCGCGCGCGCCGTTCGGGCCGCTCGATGCCGGCGGCGCGACCCGCTGGAACCTCGCCGGGCTGGGGCCCGTGGATCACCGCCAGGTGCTGATCGTCGACGGCCGCGTCGGGGGGGTCGGCGGCGCCGGCATCGAGGATCACTTCCAGGATGGGCGCTTCCACGACCTGTTCCTGCGCACGGCGGGGCCCGTGGTCGCGCAACTCCAGCTCGTCTTCGTCGCGAGCTTCCGCTGGCTCGGCGGCGAGATCCCCGTCTCGGAGCTCGACGCGCTGCTGCCGGAACTCGACGCCGGCAGCGACCCGGTGCCGGCGCGCGTCCTGCACAACGCGCCGGGGAAGTACCGGCCGATCAGCGACGCAATCGCGCGCATGCTCGACGAGGCACGAGAGACCCTCGACGTGGTGAACCCGTACGTCACGGACCACGGGATGATCCGTCGCATCGAGAAGGCCGCGCGCCGCGGCGTTCGCGTGCGGCTCTTCGTACCCGCGAACGCGAACAACTGGGCGTGCGCCGGCGCGCAGCAATCCCATCACGCGAAGCTCCTCGACAGCGGAGTCGCGATCTACGAGTACCCGAAGATGCTGCACGCGAAGGCGTTCGTCCGGGACGGCGAGGAGTTGCTCGCCGGCACGTGCAACCTCGAGGCCTGGAGCCTGAAGCGCTTCTTCGAGATCGACCTGCTCGTTCGGTCCGAGGCGGTCGCGGCGCAGTTCGAGGAGCGCTTCTCGGCGCCGGCCGTCGCCGTCTCTGGACCGGGGCGCCGCCTGACCGGGCTGAAGCAGCGCACGCGGGCGCGAGCGCTGGCCGCGATTTCGCCCCTGCTCTGACGCCTGGCTCCTCCGGTTCGGGTGACGACCGCGCGCTAAGCGGGCGCGAGACTAGGGCTCATGGCGTCCGCCCAGGCGACTGCCGCTCCGTCCGCGCGCGCCGCCGGCGCCGGCCTCGTCCTGATGACGCTCGCCGCGGGTCAGTTCCTGATGACCCTGGACAGCTCGGTGATGAACGTCTCCATCGCGACCGTGGCCAAGGACGTCGGCACGACGGTGACGGGCATCCAGGGCGCGATCACCGCCTACACGCTCGTCATGGCGGCGCTGATGATCACCGGCGCGAAGGTCGGGGCGATCATCGGACGCAAGCGCGCGTTCACGATCGGCTGCGTCATCTACGGCTGTGGCTCGTTCACCACGTCGCTCGCGACGAGCCTGCCCGTCCTGCTCTTCGGCTGGTCGTTCCTCGAGGGCGTCGGCGCGGCGCTGATCATGCCCGCGATCGTCGCGCTCGTCGCATCGAACTTCCCGCAGGAGCGACGCCCCGCCGCCTACGGCATGGTCGCGGCGGCAGGAGCGATCGCAGTAGCAGTCGGCCCGCTGATCGGCGGCTTCTGCACGACGTACTTCTCGTGGCGCTGGGTCTTCGCGGGCGAGGTCGTGGTCGTGCTCGCGATCCTCGTGGTCGCGCGGAAGATTACGGATGCTCCGTCTGAGACGCGACCGAAGCTCGACATGGTCGGCACGATCCTCTCCGCGGCGGGTCTCGGCGCGCTCGTCTTCGGAGTGCTGCGCTCGAGCGAGTGGGGCTGGATCCACCCGAAGCCGGACGCACCGTCGTGGGCCGGCCTCTCGCCGACCATCTGGCTGATCCTGATCGGCATGTTCGTCCTGTGGCTCTTCCAGCGCTGGGAGGCTCGCCGAGAGTCGCGGGGCCAGGAAACGCTCATCCGTCCGGGTTTTCTCCGCAATCGCCAGCTCAGCGGCGGCCTGCTCATGTTCTTCTTCCAGTACCTCGTACAGGCCGGATTCTTCTTCGTCGTGCCGCTGTACCTCTCGGTGTGCCTCGGCCTGTCCGCACTCGCGACAGGTGCGCGGCTGTTGCCCCTCTCGATCACCCTGCTCATCGCCGCGATCGGCATTCCGCGGCTGCTGCCGACCGTGTCGCCACGACTCGTCGTTCGCATCGGCCTGCTCGCGCTCCTCGGCGGAACCGTCGTGCTGATGGCCGGCCTCGACACCAACTCCGGGCCGGAGGTCGTCTTCGTGCCGATGCTGCTCGTCGGCCTCGGCATCGGCGCCCTGGCGTCGCAGCTCGGTGCGATCACGGTGTCGGCGGTGCCGGACGACGAGAGCCCCGAGGTCGGCGGCGTGCAGAACACCTTCACGAACCTCGGCGCGTCGATGGGCACGGCGCTCGCGGGCTCGATCATGATCGCCGCCGTCTCCGCGTCCTTCCTGGCGAACATCCAGTCGAGCGACGCGATTCCGTCACGGGCCAAGGAGAACGCGCAGGTTCAGCTCGCCGGCGGCGTCGCCTTCGTCTCGGACGCCGATCTGGAGAACGCGCTCGACGAGGCGGGCGTGCGCGGGAGGAAAAGCGACGCCGCGTTGACCGCGTACCAGGACGCCCGCATCGACGGGTTGACGTCGGCGCTCGCGATCCTCGCGCTGCTCGCTGTCATCGCACTGCTCTTCACCCAGCGAGTGCCGAGACACCAGCCCGGAGCTTCACCAGAACCGGTGGCGGCGAAATGACGCATATCTGTCATGCGGTCTGTACCGGTCCGCCGCGAGGCTACTCACATGCAGTGGGATGCCTCCCTGGACGAGATCGTGCTCTTCGACCTGCCGAGCAAGTACTTCGCGGAGCAGCTCCTTTTGAGCACCCTTTCGGACCGGGTGGCGTGGCTGCAGATCGGCGAAGAGGCGTCGATCGTAGGGGTGTTGCTCGCGCCGGATTCGCTCGATCTGGCGCGGCTGCTACGGGAGGTACAGGACTGGCTGGAGAGCTCCGCGCTCCTCGCACTGCGCTTCGAGCTGGACGGCCGGCTGTACGTCCTGGACGCACCTCTGCCCGTTCTCGCCTACGCCTGACGGAGAGGGCGCGGCCCGCCTCTCTCCGAGGGGGCGGGCCGTGAGCGGCATCCACGAGGTCGGCGGCGACTTGCACAACGCGCTCGAGGACGTGAGCGTGCCGACGTACCTCGTCGACCGCACCGGAATCATCCGCTGGATCAATCCGGCAGCGGAGCGGCTGTTCGGCAACGTCGTCGGCCGCCTAAACACGTCGGTCGTCGCGCCGGAGGAGACGCGCCGGACGCGCGAGTCGTTCGCGCGAAAGCTCGCCGGCGCCGAGAAGGTCACGGACACGGAAGTCGTGCTCATCGACGCCTCCGGCGATCGCGTCCAGGTCGAGATCAGCGCCGTCGCACTGATCGAAGACCATCGCTTCGTCGGCGTCTTCGGCCAGCTCTCGGACGTCGAAGAGGAGCCGGCCGTGGCGCCGCCGCCGCACCTGACGCCGCGGCAGGTCGAGGTGCTGCGGCTCCTGCAGCGTGGTGCGTCGACGGAGCAGATGGCGCAGGAGCTCCACCTCAGCACGCAGACCGTGCGCAACCACATTCGCCACCTGATGAGTGCGCTGGGCGTGCACACACGGCTCGAAGCCGTTGCCGTCGCGTCCGGCGCGCAGATGGCCTAGCCGATTGACGCAAGCGCGTCAGGCGACGCGCGCGTGCCGCGACGAAGATTTTTCTTGCGGTGCCCGCCTCCCGCTCACGTAGGGCACCGCGGGGGCTCTCCTCGGCGCGGCGTCTTCGGACGTCGCGCCGTCCCCCATTCGTCAGTCGACTGTCACTCGCTCGTCGTAGATCACGAGCGTCCGCGCGAGGAAGTCGTGGAGCGTGCGCCGTCGGTTGTCGACGAGTGCCGGGAGGAAGCCCGCGAAGCAGAGGAGGATCGAGAGCGCGAGCGCGACCAGCCGCACGAGTGAACGGCCGAGGCCGAGCGGCGCGTGCGCGTACGAGACGACGCGCAGGCCGAGCAGGCGCATTCCCGGCGTCTGACCCGCCGTCGCCCAGAAGCCGGCGAAGTAGACGGCGAACGCGAGGGCGAAGCCACTTCCGGCGAGCGCGTCCACGAGCCACGCGGGCCGTAGGTGCCCGCCCAGTACGTCGCCCACCGCGTTGACGAGGGCCACGCCGACGGCGAACATCACCGCCACGAGCAGGATGTCGACGACGAGTGCGAGCCCGCGCGTGACGAAGCCGCCGTATGAGATCGCTGCCGCCGCCTGTGGCGGTCGCCGCAGCCAGCGGTGAACCGTCGCCTCGGCGCTCGCGTCGAGGGGGACCGTCCGCCGCCGCGCTCCCGCGGCCGCGTCGGCGCCGAGGGACGCCGTCTGTCGCGTCAGCGCGTGCCGAACCTCCGGGCTCGTCAGCACGGCGCGGAGCAGCCGCTCGAACTCCGGGCTCTGCAGCATCCGATCGCCGGCGCCCCGGAGCGCGCGCTC
>JBJMJE010000159.1:0-6301 GCA_045806505.1 Gaiellaceae bacterium | reverse complement strand
TGAGAACGGCGCGTCGTACTCGGCCGCCCGCGTCTCCTCCGCCTCCGACTTCGGATCGACCCCCTGCACGGGCGGGACGTCGAGAGGGCTCGGCAGGTAGTCGACGATCGCGTCGAGGAGCGGCTGCACGCCCTTGTTCTTGAACGCGGACCCGGCGAGCACGGGTGTGATCTCGCCGGCGAGCGTCCCCTTGCGGAGCGCGCGGCGGATCATGGCCGCGGTGACGGACTCCTCGTCCTCGAGGTAGGTCTCCATGAGCTCGTCGTCGAACTCGGCGACGAGGTCGATCAGCTCGTGATGCCCGGCGTGGGCCGCGTCGGCGAGCTCGGCCGGTACGTCCCCCACCGACATCTCCGTGCCGAGCGTGTTCGCGTAGGTGATCGCCTTCTGCTCGACGAGGTCGACGATTCCGGCGAAGTTCTCCTCGCTCCCGACCGGGAGGTGGATCGGAACCGGGCGCGCGCCGAGCCGGTCGCGCATCGACTGCACGGCGGCGGCGAAGTCGGCGCCGGTGCGGTCCATCTTGTTGATGAACGAGATGCGCGGCACGCCGTAGCGGTCGGCCTGGCGCCAGACCGTCTCGGACTGGGGCTGCACGCCTGCGACGGAGTCGAAGACGGCGACCGCGCCGTCGAGGACACGAAGGCTTCTCTCGACCTCCACGGTAAAGTCCACGTGCCCGGGCGTATCGATTATGTTGACTCGGTGGTCACGCCACTCCGCGGTGGTGGCGGCCGACGTGATGGTGATGCCGCGCTCCTGCTCCTGTGCCATCCAGTCCATCGTCGCGGCGCCCTCGTGCACCTCGCCCATCTTGTGGGTGCGGCCGGTGTAGTAGAGGATCCGCTCGGTCGTCGTGGTCTTTCCCGCGTCGATGTGGGCCATGATCCCGATGTTGCGGACGCGCTCGAGGCCGACCTGGGTTGCAGTCGTCGTCGCCACCGTTACCACCTGTAGTGAGCGAAGGCCTTGTTGGCCTGCGCCATCCGGTAGATGTCGTCCTTGCGCTTGTACGCGCCACCCTGCTCGTTGAGCGCGTCGAGGATCTCGTTGGCGAGCTTCTCGGGCATGCCCTTCTCGCGCCGGTCGCGCGCGTAGGTCACGAGCCAGCGGATCGCGAGCGTGCGCGCGCGGCGCTGCGGCACCTCGACGGGCACCTGGTAGTTCGCGCCGCCGACGCGGCGACCCTTGACCTCGAGCACGGGCGTCACGGTCTTGACGGCCTGCTCCAGCACCTCCACCGGCGGCCGGCCGGTCTTCGTGCCGATGCGGTCGAGCGCCGTGTAGACGATCGACTCGGCCACGGACTTCTTGCCGTCGTTCATGACGCGGTTCACGAGCTGCTGCACGAGCTGCGAGTTGTAGACCGGGTCCGGCGTGACGGTCCGGGGTGCGATCTCTGCGCGCCTCGGCATTACGACCCGCTCTTCTTGGCGCCGTAGCGCGAGCGCGCCTGCTTGCGATCGGACACGCAGGCGGTGTCGAGCGCGGCGCGGATGATCTTGTAGCGCACGCCCGGCAGATCCTTCACACGGCCGCCGCGGACGAGCACCACCGAGTGCTCCTGCAGGTTGTGCCCCTCGCCCGGAATGTACGTCGTGACCTCCATCCCGTTCGTCAGCCGGACGCGCGCCACCTTCCGAAGCGCCGAGTTCGGCTTCTTCGGAGTGACCGTGAAGACGCGTGTGCAGACACCGCGCTTCTGCGGGGCTCCCCGGAGCGCGGGTGTCTTCGTCTTTGCCTTCGGAGCCGAACGCCCCTTGCGCACAAGCTGATTTACGGTCGGCACTACTCTCCTTCGGACACAGGAATGGGCGACAGGACGATTCGCCCTGTCCCCCGGGCCGCGGCATGATAGCAACGATGGCGGCATGGATTGCGGTGGCTGCAGGCATTTCGGCCGTTGTCCTGGCGCTGACAGTCCTCCTCCTGCTGAGGCGTCAACGTGCCCTCGAAAGCGGGAGCCGTGGGCCCCGGCGGGACCGGCCCGAGCTCGCCGGCTCGCTCGATCTCGACGACGTCGTGGCGCGCGTTCTCGACGAGGCGCTCGCGCTCGAAGGCGTCGATGCGGCGGTCCTTTCGCTCGAGGGCGACGAGAAAGGAGCGCTCGTCAAGTCGGCCGGGATGTCGCAGCAGGAGGCCGAGCAGCAGGCCGCACTCGGCTCGCAGCTCACGGTGCCGCTCGCGGGGGAGCTGGGCTCGCTCGGCTCTCTGACCGTCATCTCGGGGACAGGACACGACCTGGCCGGAACGGTCGACGCGGACGTGGCCGAAATCGTCCGGCGGGGCGTGCCCGCGCTCGACAACGCCTTTCGGTACCGGGAGGCTCGCCGGCTTGCCGACACCGACGCCCTGACGGGCCTGCGGAACCGGCGCTTCTTCCACGAGACGCTCCAGCGCGAGTGCACGCGCGCGCACCGCTACGGCCGCAGCCTCGCGCTGCTCGTCCTCGACGTCGACGACTTCAAGGCGATCAACGAGCGCGTCGGACATCTATCGGGCGACGGTGTCCTGGCCGAGACGGCGTTCCGCCTTCGCGCGGCTTTACGGGCCTCGGACATTGCCTGCCGCGTCGGCGGCGACGAGTTCGCGATCGTCCTTCCGGAGGCGGGTGCTCGCCAGGCCGGGCAGCTCTACGAGCGCATCGAGCGGGCTGTCTCCAGCGCAGCGATCGGGAGCATCGAGCGGCTGACGCTGTCGGGCGGCGTCGCGCAGCTTGCCGACGGCGAGGTCGCGGCGGCGTTCTTCGAGCGGGCCGACGACGCGCTCTACCGCGCGAAGCAGCGCGGCAAGGCACAACTCTTCAGCGTCGACGGCTAGTCGAGCGCCGCGGCGCCGACCGACAGGAACGGCACGAACGTCGAGACCTGCGCCGGACCCGGCGCGGGGAGGTCGTCACCTCGGCAGATGGCGTTCGCGAGCTCGGCTGTCTGCACCCTCGTCGTCCACTCCTCGAAAGCGTCTCCGCGCGCGAAGGACTCGAGCGCGACGCGAATCGCAGGCGCGACGAGCGACAGCGGCATCGTCCCGAGCGGCTGCGCCTTCCCCATCGCGCGCACCGCGAACGACCCTTCGACTGTCCGTAGCGCCAGCGCCCCGCGCGAGCCGAGGCGGAAGACGCTCTCCGGCGCGACGACCTCGAGCGTGTAGCCCTTCGTCTTGCCGCCGAGCCACGACGGCCCGGGCTTCGACTTCACCTGGCGCACCAGCATGTCCGGATAAGACTCGTAGAAGTTCTGCACCTGCGCGGCCGTCGGCGCCGAGACGTGCCTGTGCCGCTCGAGCAGCTCCCGCCGGAGCTCGTCGCCGAGGATCGACCGGGCGACCGCGAGCGACACGTGAGCGTCGGCGAGCGCCGACTCGTACCCGGAGCGCGAGCCGCCGAAGCGGTTGACGATCAAGCCGCGCTCGGCCGCAAGCACCTGCGCGCGCGTCACATGAGCGAGGCGCGACTCGATCGTGCGGGCGAAGACTGCGGTGTAGGCGAGCTGCCGATCGCCGGTCAGCGCCTCGAGCTGAGAGATCGACGACTGCGACATCCTGTCCTTGCCGACGATGCACTGCGTGCCCGCGGGGAAGACGAGCTGGCCGTCGGTGAGCGAGGAGTTCCACCCCGCGCCTGCGGCTCCTGGACCGTTGCACGCCGACGACGAGCGAGCCCAGAGCCAGACACATGCGGCCTTGCCGAAGTCGGGGTCCTTGTTGCCGGTGTACGACGTCCAGCCCCACGACCAGATCGTCGAGAAGTGCAGCTCCTGCGCGACCTGCTTCGCCGCCAGCGCCTGCCACTTCACGACCTCGAACCACTTCTGCGCCGGCTCGAGGCCCGCGCGACCGCCGTTCGACGCATTCGACTGGAAGCCGAGCATGACGCCCAGGCGGCTCGGGGGGATTCCGATCGCGAGGAAGCGTCCGACGGAAGCCCGGATGCTCTCGCGGATCGTCCGGTTGCCGACGACCGGGCCGAGCGCGTGGATCCGTTTGTCGCTGAAGTAGTCCTCGCGGACGATGTCCGCGACCGCTGCCACCTGCTGCCACCACGCAGCCGCCTCGCCGCCCGTGTACGGAGCGCTGTTGACGAGCAGGAACGGCCGTGCGCCGCGCGCCGCGAGCGCCTTCAGGTACGCGAGGACGTTCTCGCGGTACTGCGCGTTCGTCGTCGACCACGGCGTCTCGAGGCCGGCGCCGGAGAGCTCGTTCTCGGCGATCCACGGCGCCGTGCATCCCGACTGCTGCACGGCGTAGTCGAAGAGCCTGTTCGCGCGGTCGACGATCGTCTCCGGATCGGCCGGCGTCGTCGGTAGGCCGACCCGCGAACGGAGGTAGTTGTCCCAGTGGATCGTCTCTGCGCCCTGCTGACGCAGCTGGGCGGGAAAATCGCCGGAGCCGACGGCGATGACGAGGCCCGGCCTCGCGAAGACGGGTGCGAGATCCGGCGGCGCCGCGTCGATCCACGACGTCACACCCTCGGCCGGCGTGCACGCGTCGTCCGCAGCGGCGCGCCCCGGCAGCAGCGATGCGACCCCCACGCAGACGGCCAAGAGAACCAGCAGCTTCCGCACCGCTGTCTATGTAGCACGAAACCGCTGCAAACGGCGAGGGCCGCGTCGCCGCGGCCCTCGCATCGTCACCTGCGTGCGTCGACGTTATTCGTCGAGGGGCGAGTCCACCTCGGGGATCTCCTCGGCCTCGCCGGCCTCGTGGCTCGTCGTCGACTCGGCGCCGGGCTCGCCGCCGAAATCGATGCCGAGCGCACCGAGGTCGAGGCCGTTGCCCCCGTCGGTGCCGATCTCCTCGAGCGCCGCGAGCAGCTCCGCCTCGGTCTCGGGCCGGGCGTACGCACCCACCGGCACCTTCTCCGCCGGCTTGATCTCGATGCCGCGGTAGCGCTTGAGCCCCGTCGCGGCCGGGATCAGCTTCCCGATGATCACGTTCTCCTTCAGGCCGAGCAGCCGGTCGGTCTTGCCCTCGATCGAAGCGTCCGTCAGCACCTTCGTCGTCTCCTGGAAGGAGGCGGCGGAGAGGAAGGACTCCGTCGCGAGCGACGCCTTCGTGATCCCGAGGATCAGCGGCTCGAACGTCGCCTGCTCGCCCTTCTCCTTCTTGACGCGCGCGTTCTCGCGCTCCAGGACGACCTTGTCGGCGAGCTGGCCGGGCAGGAGCTCCGTCGTGCCCGAGTTCTCGACCCGCACCTTCTTCAGCATCTGCCGGACGATCAGCTCGATGTGCTTGTCGTGGATGTCGACGCCCTGCGACTTGTAGACCTTCTGCACCTCGCCGACGAGGTACAGCTCGGTCGGCGTCGACCCCTTGCCCGCGTGCGAGTGCAGCTCGAGCAGCTCCGTCGGAGCGATCGAGCCCTCCGTCAGCGGGTCGCCCATCTCGACGCGGTCGCCCTTCTTCACGAGCAGCCGCGTGCGGCGCGGGAACAGGTACTCCCGCTCCTCCGGCTCGTCCGTCTTCTTGTTCGTGGATTCGCCGAGCAGGTTGATCTGGATGCCGCCGCGGTCGGTTTCGCCGACCGAGACGGTGCCCGAGATCTCCGCGAGCTGCGCGGCGCCCTTCGGGTTCCGCGCCTCGAAGATCTCGACGACGCGCGGCAGGCCGTGCGTGATGTCGCCGCCGGCGATGCTCACGCCTCCCGTGTGGAACGTCCGCATCGTCAGCTGCGTGCCGGGCTCGCCGATCGACTGGGCAGCCATGATTCCGACGGCATCGCCGATCTCGCAGAGCTGGCCGGTTCCGAGGAACGTGCCGTAGCACGTGCGGCAGATGCCGACTTCGCTGCGGCACTTCAGGATCGAGCGCACCGGGATGCGCACGTCGGGCTGGTCGGCGAAGATCTCCTCGAGGTCACGGATGACGTCGTTGCCGATGTTCGTGCCCTTCTCGAGCAGCACCTTGGCGCCGGGCGAGCCGTCCTTCTTCAGGTTGTGGACGTCCTGGGCGACGATCCGGCCGAACAGGCTCTTGTTGACGCCTTCTCCGGCGACGTGCAGCGGGAGCTCGATGAACTCCTTCGTCTTGCAGTCGTCCTCACGGATGATCACGTCCTGTGAGACGTCGACCAGCCGGCGCGTGAGGTAACCCGAGTCGGCCGTGCGGAGCGCCGTGTCGGCGAGACCCTTGCGCGCGCCGTGGGTGGACGTGAAGTACTCGAGCGGGCTGAGGCCCTCTCTGAAGTTACTCTTGATCGGACTCTCGATGATTTCACCGATGCCGCCCGTGAGCTTCTTCTGCGGCTTCGCCATGAGACCGCGCATACCGGCGAGCTGCCGGATCTGATCGCGCGAGCCGCGGC
>JBJMJE010000158.1:0-6690 GCA_045806505.1 Gaiellaceae bacterium | reverse complement strand
CTCGTGCGGTCGGCCGACGACCTCGAGTTCGTGGGCGGAGCAGGCGACGGCGGCGAGGCCGTCGACCTCGCCGTCGCACGCGGGGCCGATGTCGTCCTGATGGATCTGTCGATGCCGGGCGTCGACGGGATCGAGGCGACTCGCCGGCTCGTGAAGCGCGCGCCGGAGGCGCAGGTCGTCGTCCTGACATCGTTCTCCGACCGCGGGCGCATCATGGGCGCACTCGAAGCCGGAGCCGTCGGCTACCTGCTGAAGGACGCGACGCCCGAGGAGCTCCTCGAGGGGATCCGGGCCGCCGCGCGTGGAGAGTCGCCGCTCGACCCGAAGGCGGCGCGGGCGCTCCTGCAGGCGCACGTCGACCAGGAGGACGAGCCGCTACGCGGGCGCGAGCGCGAGGTCCTCGCCCTCGTCGCGGCGGGGCATCCGAACAAGATCATCGCGCGCCGCCTCGGCATCAGCGAGAAGACGGTGAAGGCGCACCTGACAAGCGTCTACCGGCAGATCGGCGTCACCGATCGCGTCCAGGCGGCGCTCTGGGCGCGCGAGCACGGCATCACCTCGGGGTCGTAAGACCATCGTCCGATTGCGGCCCGGACCGAGCCGGCGCGAACCTGCGGCACAGCTTCTCCCCAACCGCAGGAGGTCCCCAATGAAGCTCAACAAGCTCGCAGCCGCCACCGGCATCTTCCTCTCGCTCGCAGTTGCCGCGCCCTCGGTGGCCTTCGCCCGGCACGGCGCCGACGACCGCGCCGGCCATGTCCGCGGCGGCCACGGTGCAGACGACGGTGCCGGCCACGTCCGCCACGGCGGCGACGACGGCGCCCGCCACCGCTAGACCCGCAAGTCTCCTCCTACCCCTTGGAGAGCCCGAGGCCCGCCTGCCGAGGCGGGCCTCGCGGCGTCCGGGTTTAGGCGGGGGTGCGCCGGACACGGGAATGCCAATGCGGGCAGTGACCTGGCACGGCACCGAGGACGTGCGCGTCGACAACGTGCCCGATCCGCGGATCGAGGAGCCGACCGACGCGATCGTCCGGATCACGTCGACGGCGATCTGCGGCTCCGACCTCCACCTGTACAAGGTGATGGGGCCGTTCATCGACGAGGGCGACATCCTCGGGCACGAGCCGATGGGGATCGTCGAGGAGGTGGGCGCGGAGGTGAGGCACATCAAGCCGGGCGACCGCGTCGTGATCCCGTTCAACATCTCGTGCGGGAGCTGCTGGATGTGCGAGCGCGAGCTCTTCGGCCAGTGCGAGACGACGCAGGTGCGCGAGTACGACACCGGCGCGGCGCTCTTCGGCTACACGAAGCTGTACGGACAGGTGCCGGGCGGGCAGGCGGAGTACCTGCGCGTGCCGATGGCGCACTTCGGGCCGATCAAGGTGCCGGAGGGGCCGCCGGACGAGCGCTTCCTCTTCCTCTCGGACGTCCTGCCGACGGCGTGGCAGGCGGTCGAGTTCGCGGACATTCCCGAGGGCGGCAGCGTGACGGTGTTCGGCCTCGGCCCGATCGGCCAGATGGCGTCACGCATCGCGCGGCATCGCGGCGCGCGCGTGCTCGCGGTCGACCTCGTGCGCGAGCGGCTCGAAATGGCGCGCCGGCACGACGTCGAGGTGCTCGACCTGGACGAGCACGAGGACATCGCGGAGTCGATTCGCGAGCTCACGGATGGACGAGGCACGGACTCGGTGATCGACGCCGTGGGCATGGAGGCGCACGGGTCGCCGGGCGCGGAAGCGTTCCAGACGGTCGGCGGGATGCTGCCGGACGTCGTCGCGAGGCCGGTGATCGAGAACGTCGGCGTCGACCGGCTCGCCGCGCTGACCACCGCGATCGCCACGGTTCGCCGCGGCGGCACGCTCTCGATCTCGGGCGTGTACGGCGGCACCGCGGATCCGCTGAACATGATGCAGCTCTTCGACAAGGGGCTCCAGATCCGCATGGGGCAGGCGCACGTCAGGCGTTGGATCGACGATCTGATGCCGCTCGTGACGGACGAGTCCGATCCGCTCGGCGTCATGGACCTGGCGACGCACCGGCTGCCGCTCGACGAGGCGCCGAACGGCTACGAGATCTTCCAGAAGAAGCGGGACGGCGCGATCAAGGTCGTCCTTCAGCCGTAGAGCCGGGCCATCGCTGCGAAGACGTTCGCGTCTTCCAGCACGTCCGTCGAGTCGCTGATCTGGTCGACGCCGCCGATCAGAGGGAGCGAGCGGAGCCACGGATCGTGCACCCGTTCGAGGCACGCATCGACGAAGCGCGACGAGCCGAGGACGCGAAACGGACGCGAGTGGAAGAGGCGCACCGACGCGTCAGGAGGCGTGGTGACGCCGAGAGCGTTGTTTCGCCTCGCCAGCGCTTCCACTGCGGCGACGAGCGCCGCCTCACGCTGCTCGTAGTCGCACGCCGCCAGGACGTCGAGCAACGCCGGCTGAAGCGTCGCCGCCGCGTCGAGTCGCGCAAACGCCGAACCGAGCCACTTGCTGTACGGCGCGTAGCGGCGCTCGAGCAGGAATGCGAGGCGCATGACGTCGCGCACGAGCCGCGCGACGACGACGCGCGAGCCGAGCTCGTCGCCGACCTCGGCTGTACGACCGACGAACGGCTCCTCCTGGTCGAGTCGGCGCCACCCGCACGCGAGCAGCCAGAGCCAGACGTCGTCGGGGTACCAGGCGAGCGCGGCTCGAACCGCTTCAAGCTCCGCGCCGTCGTCGTGGAAGACGGCACCGGACGTGACCTCGAGCAAGCGCTGCTGCGGCGCGCAGAGCCACTGCCGCGTCGAGACGCCTGCTCGGGAATCGAAGCCGATCCGCCGCGAGAGCCACGCCCGGAGCTCGGCCACCTCGACGTGGTGCGTCACGGGCACCGCGTCCCAGCCGAAGCGAGTCGGACGGCCGCGGAAGTCGTCCGGCAGGCTGCGCTCGACCGCCTCCCGTGTCGCCCCGACCTCGGCAGCGTCGACGAACACCTTCAACCGCGGGCCCCAACCGTGGTCGGTCGAGCGCTCGGTGTCGAAGCCGAGCACCTCCGAGCCGGAGCCGATCAGCGCGGCCGAATGCCGTCGCCCGTCGAGCAGCGACGCGACGATCTCTTCGTAGTACGCGCGCGCGAGCTCGAGGCCGGGGACGAAGGGCGGCGTCGTCAGGCCGCGCGTTCCTCGAAGCGGCGCACGACGAGCTCGCCCGCGCTCAGCACGTGATCGACCATTCGCCGCCGCGCGTCCTCGGCATCGCGACGCTCGATCGCCTCGAGCACGCCCGCATGCTGCGCCACGTTCTCGTCGAGCAGGTGCGAGCTCTCGCCGAGGACGATCCAGGTCAGGTCGCGCGGGAAGCTCTGGTGCAGGTCGGCGAGCATCGCGGCGAGGCGGTTGTTGCCGGCCGCCTCGAGGATCACGAGATGGAACACGTCGTTGCCGCGGATCCACTCGTCGTGGGCGCGCTGGGGCGGCGGCGCAACGGCGGACTGCTCCTTCCACACGCGCAGCCGGTCGGACGAGCCGTGGAAGAGCTCCTGCGCGGCCCTGAGCCGGTAGAGCTCCTCGTCGCGCATGCGCTCGGACGCGAGCGCCGCCGCGAGTCCTTCGAGCTCGGCGCGAACCTCGTACGCCTCGCGCACCTCGCGCGCGCTCGGCCCGCGAACCCGCGCGCCGCGACGCGGCTCGAGCTGCACGATGCCCGCTGCCTGGAGCTTGCGCAACGCCTCGCGCACGGGCGTGCGCGAGACGCCGAACTCGGTTGCCAGCGACTCCTGGCGCAGCCGCGATCCCGAGGCGAACTCCCCCGAGAGCACCCGTGCCTGGATCGTCGCCGCGAGCCGGTCGACGAGGGCTGCATCCTCCTCCGTCCGCGCCATGGCCCGGCGACGATACCACGCTGTGGATCCAATAGCTCTTCGCTTGTATCCATTTTGGTACGCTCGCGGCTCGTGACGTGGGCGGAGCCCCAAACCCGAGTACGGGGAGGAACAGATGACTGCTGCCCGAGCGCGTAACGCGCTTCTCCTTCTGGCGATCGGCGGCATTGCGCTCGTCGCCGTTACCGCCGCAACTTCTGCGAGCAAGCCGCCGGCGCTGAAGAACGGCGGCACTCTCACCATCGGGCTCGCCGAGGATCCGGATGCCCTCGACCCGACGCTCGCGCGTACGTTCGTCGGCCGCATGATCTTCATGCACATGTGCGAGAAGCTCTACGACATCGACTCGCACCTGAACATCGTCCCGCAGCTCGCCGCAGCGATGCCGAAGTTCTCGACGAACAAGAAGACGGTGACGATCAGGCTGCGGACGGGCCTCAAGTTCAACGACGGCACGACGCTCGACGCCGCCGCGGTCAAGCAGTCGCTCGACCGGCACAAGACGCTGGCGCGCTCGGCGCGCGCGAGCGAGCTCGCGCCCGTCTCCTCGGTCGAGACGCAGGGCAACAACACGGTGATCCTGCACCTGACCAACCGCTACGCGCCGATCACGGCCCAGCTCGCCGACCGCTCCGGGATGGTGATGTCGCCGAAGGCGCTGAACGACCTCGGCGCGAACTTCGCGACGAACCCCGTCTGCGTCGGACCGTTCATGTTCAAGGACCGCCAGGCCGGCGACCACATCACGCTCGTCAAGTCGCCGCACTACTACGCGAAGGCCAAGGTGCACCTCGACCAGATCACGTTCAAGATCATCACCGACCCGTCCGCGCGTTCGCAGAACCTGCGCGCGCACTCGATCGACGTCGAGGACCGCATCCCTTCGACGGAGCTGCAGGGGATCGCGCACGACTCGAGCCTGCGCGTCGCCAAGTCGGTCTCGATCGGCTACCAGGGCATCACGATCAACATCGGGAACAAGAACGGGCTGAACAAGACCTACGAGAACGTCGGCACGACGTTCGCAAAGTCCGCAGACCTACGGCAGGCGTTCGAGCTCGCGCTCGACCGCAAGCTGATCAACAAGGTCGTCTTCGGCGGCACACAGCAGCCGGGCTGCTTCCCGTTCCCACCCGCGAGCCCCTACTTCGCCGCGACGAAGGGGATCAAGTGCCACCTCACGGCAAACGTCGCGGCCGCCAAGGCGGCGTTCAAGAAGTCCGGCGCGAACGCACCCGTCGACGTCCACCTGACGATCGGAACCGATCCGATCGCCGCGCGGCTCGGCGCGTTGATCCAGAGCGCAGAGAAGGCCATCGGGTTCAACGTGATCCTCGATCCGACCGAGTTCACGACTGCGCTGAACAGGGCTGACGCCGGCAACTTCGCGACGTTCGCAGTCGGCTGGTCGGGCCGCGTCGACCCGGACGGCAACTTCTACCAGTTCGTCAACACGAAGGGCTCGCAGAACGACAGCGGCTACTCCAACCCGGCTGTCGACAAGGCGACGAACCAGGCGCGCGCCGTGTTGAAGCTCAATAAGAGGATCGCGCTGTACCACTCGGCGCTCGTCCAGGTCTCCAAGGACCTGCCGCTGATCTACCTCTACTACCCGATCAACCGGTTCGGCGTCGCGAAGTCCGTCGGCGGAGTGACCATCTACGGCGACGGCCTGATTCGCGCGCAGTTCGCGGGGTTCAAGAAGGGAACGTAAGGCGGCGATGGGCGGCTTCCTCCTCCGCAGGGTCGGGGCCGCCCTCATCGTCCTGCTCCTTTCGAGCATGCTCGTGTTCATCGGCGTGCGCGCGCTGCCGGGCGATCCGGCGACCGCGCTCGGCGCCGAGAACCGCGATCCGGCGGTGATGCAGGCGATCCGGCACCACTACGGCCTCGACCAGCCGGTGCCCGTGCAGTACGCGAAGTGGCTCGGGCTCGCCGCGCAGGGAGACCTCGGCCGCGACCAGCGCGACCTCCCCGTCTCAGAGACCATCCTCCACCGCCTGCCGATCACGCTCGAGCTCGCGTTCCTGTCGATCATGGTCGGGCTCCTGATCGGAATCCCGGCGGGGATCATCGCCGCCGTCAAGCAGCGAGGGGCGGCGGACTACGTCGCGACGAGCGCGGCGCTCGTCGGGCTCAGCGTCCCGCACTTCTGGCTCGGGCTGATGATGATCAGCTTCTTCGCCGTGCGGCACCACTGGCTGCCGTCCGGCTTCTCCGTCCCCTTCTCGGAAGATCCGATCGAGAACCTCAGGCACATGATCATGCCGGCGATCGTCCTCGGCACCGGCCTCTCCGCCGTGCTGATGCGGCAGATGCGCTCGTCGATGCTGACGTCACTCGGCACCGACTACGTTCGAACCGCACGCGCGAAAGGCATGTCGGAGAGGTCGGTCATCCTCAAGCACGCGCTGCGGAACTCGCTGATCACGATCACGACGATCGTCGGCCTGCAGATGGGCGCGCTCATCTCGGGCGTCGTCGTGACGGAGCAGATCTTCGCGATCCCGGGCTTCGGCAAGCTGACGCTCGACACCATCCAGACGCGCGACTACGCACTCCTGCAAGGCGTCGTGCTCGTCTCCGCGGCCGGCTACGTCATCGTCAATCTGACGGTCGATCTTCTCTACTCGTTCCTGAACCCGAGGATTCGCGTAGCCGGAGCCGCGCAGTGAGCTACGCCGATCCGTCGATCGCGGCCGAGCTCAACCCGCGCGCGCGGAGAAGGCGGCTGCTCCGGAAGCGCTTCCTGCGCCGGCCGTTCGCCGTGATCGGGCTCATGGTCGCCGTCGGGTTCATCGTGAGCGGGATCTTCGCGCCCCTGATCGCGCCGTA
>JBJMJE010000157.1:0-11974 GCA_045806505.1 Gaiellaceae bacterium | reverse complement strand
GGGCAACTACGAGGGCAAGGTCGTGCTCACGAACGGCGCGACGACGGCTCACGTGCCGGTGTGGCTGCGCGTCCTTCCGACGACGTCGACCGCTGACGTGCTGCTCGTCGACGACGACGCGTCGAGTGTCAGCGCGACGTTCCCCGACTACTCGACGGTGTACAGGAACACGCTGACCGGGCTGGGCGTGACGTTCACGTACCTGGACTTCGGAACGCAGGCGTTCCCGTCGCTCAACGCGCTGCACGGATACAAGGCCGTGCTCGTGTTCACGGGGAACAACAACAGCTTCAACACGAGCGGGTTCACGACGGCCGCGCTCGACCGCCTGTCCGAGTGGCTGGACAGCGGCGGGAAGCTGTTCACCACCGGCCAGAACATGGCCGAGACGACGGACAACAACACGTCCTTCTCCTCGCCGAGCATCGGACGCTCGCGGCTCTACCACGGGTACCTCGGCGTCAGGTACGACGCCGGCAGCGCGTACCCGGGAGCGGCGCCGCGGCCGACCGCCGGCGGCGTCGGGCCGTTCGCCGGCATGACGATCGACGTGAGCCCCGGCGCCGACGGCGCCGGCAACCAGTCGTCGATCGAGGTGACCTCGCCGATGCCGGACAACGATACGTACGAGGCGGCGCACACGATGACCCCGCTTCTTCGGGCGATCGGCAGTACCGCGCAGGGGCCGTCGGCGGCGGTCTCCTTCGGCCGCTCGTCCGAGCCGAGCCTCGAGGAGGAGCGGGTCGAGTACCGCTACCGCTCGCTCTCGATGGGCTTCGGCCTCGAGGGAGTGAACGACAGCACCACGTTCACGAGCCGCGCGCAGCTCACGCGCGCGAGCCTGAACTGGCTGCTCGACCGGATCACGTTCGACGCCGCGTCAGTGACGCCGGACAAGGCGAAGAAGAAGCCCAAGCCGACGAAGGACGTCGACCTCACGGCGCACGCCGTGTCGAACGTCGGCGCGACGATCACGCAATACCGCTGGGACTTCGGCGACGGAGAGCCCTGGGAGACGACCACGACGAGCTCGGTCGACCACAAGTTCAAGAAGTGGGGGACGTACGACCTCCGGATCGAGGTGACCGACAGCCTCGGCCACCGCTCGGTTCAGCATCAGACCGTCGTGCTCTCGAACCACTAGGACGCGCAGGGCCCGGCCGCCCCACCGGCGGCCGGGCCCCCCGCACCTGGCTGCCGACGCGGCGTGTCTGTCGCTAAGCCGGGATGATTGTCGGGACTCCCGTGCGACGGAACGCCGCGTCGTTACGTCCGGTGATCGAACCGGAGGCGGAAGAGGATGCCTTCTCCGCCGTCGAACCTGAGACCAGGAAAGGAGAAGCGGCGGGTCACCTCCTCGAAGCCGAACCGCTCGTGGAGTGCGATCGAAGCCGCATTGCGGGCGTTGGCGAAAAACCAGGCGTCTGCGGCGCGCTCGCTGATCCAGTCGAGGCGTGCTTGCGTAAGCGCTGCGCCGATGCCGGTGCGACGCTGGCTCGGGTGAACGAAAACGCCAGTGAGGTAGTACCCGCGCGGTGCTGTGTCGACGGGAGCCTCCGGCTCCGGCTCGAAGAGGGAAGCGCGACCGTAGCCGCTGATCGCACCGCCGCTCTCGGCGACGACGAGCCGGTGCTCGCGGCTGTTGATTTCGCGCGCGAGCGCCTCGCGCCAGTCGCCTGCGCTTCGTTCGGGAGCAGCGACGATCGCGAGTGCAACGCATTGCTCGAGGTCTGCGTCGCGACCTTCCCGGATGACGCGGGTGGGCATCACGGCCCAACCTTCGCTGACGACGTCGCTCGCTGCCGTGGTTTCGGCCTCGGCGGCCTCGCTTTTCGCGCCGGCCCGATCATGGCTGCGCGCGTTCTCTCTTGCCATTGCTCGGCCATGCTCCTGAGGTGAGGTTCTCGTCCTCACAATTCAAGCCGCGGGTGTGAGCGTGCGTATCTCCGCGGTTGTTACCCCGTTGTGTCGTAGGGCACGCAAACAGCGAGGGGGCGATACGTGTCTTCACAGCAGGGAACACAGCGACACCTCGATCTGCCCAGACCGACGAGGAGGTATCGCGAACGGGCATGGATTGCGTTCCAGAAAGCGCTCGACCCGTTCGCCGTTCCGAGGCCGCTTCCATCGTTGCGCAGCCGTGATGCGGGCCGATGAGTTTCGCGCCTGAGCCGTCTCACCACCTTCGCGCGAGCAGTTCCTCGCGGCGTCGAACGCATCTCATGCCAGCAAGCCGATGAGGCGCGAAGCGCTTCGCCGGCCCGTTGAGCGGCGGTAGCGTTGCGAGCTTGACGCGTTTGGGGTCACGTAGGCGTCGCGACTTGGCGATCGATCTCGGCACGGCGAACACGCTGGTGTTCGTGCGCGGTCGTGGCATCGTCGTGTTCGAGCCGTCCGTCGTCGCCGTCGACGAGCAGAGCGGCAGGGTTCAGGCGGTCGGTGAAGAGGCGCGCCGCATGATCGGCCGGACGCCGGCGACGATTCGCGCGCTTCGTCCGCTCCGTCACGGTGTGATCGCGGACTTCGAGGTGACGGCCCAGATGCTTCGCTACTTCATCCGCCGCGTCGGAGGCGGCGCGTTCGCGTTCTCGCACGTCGTCCTGTGCGTTCCGAGTGGGATCACGAAGGTCGAACGTGCGGCGGTCGAGGAGGCGACATTCGAGGCGGGGGCGCGGAGGGTGTCGCTGATCGAGGAGCCGATGGCGGCTGCGATCGGCGCCGGCCTGCCAGTTGCGGAGGCGCAGGGGACGATGATCGTCGACATCGGCGGCGGCACAACCGAGGTGGCCGTTCTCGCGCTCGGCGGGATCGTCGTCTGGGAGTCGGTCCGCGTCGGCGGATACGAGATGGACGACGCGATCGTCCGCCACGTCGACGAGGCTCAGCATCTGCTGATCGGCCCGGAAACGGCCGAGGCGGCGAAGGTCGCGTGCGGCTCGGCATGGAAGTCGGTCGAACGGCCGGCGACGCAGGTGGCGGGCCGCGACCGGATCACCGGGCTCCTGCGACGGACGACGATCACGTCGGCTCAGGTGCGCGCCGCCGTCGACCACAGCGTCGGCCGGATCGTCGACGCCGTGAAGCGAACGCTCGAAACGACCCCGCCGGAGCTGGCGGCGGACATCGCCGGCAACGGCATCCTGCTCGCCGGCGGCGGCGCCCTCCTCCCCGGTATCGACAGCCGACTGGAAGCGGAGGCCGGAGTCCGCGTGAGCCTCGCGGAGGCGCCGCTCGAATGCGTCGCGCTCGGCGCGGGAAGCATGCTCGAGGAACGACGCGCGCTCGAACGTACGGCGAGCCGGCGTTCGCACCTTCCCTTGCTGCGGCACACGCGCCGGCGCTCCTGAACGTGCTGTCGCCCGGAGCTAGGCCGGCTTCCAGAGTGCGTCGTCGCCGAGTGGTGTGCGTGTCGCGGCTCCGTCTGCGACCAGCCGCAGCATCGTCGCCTCGGCCTCGACCCGGTCGGGAGCGTCGTTGCTGCGCGTCAGGAGTTGCGCGACCTCCTGGGTTACCAGCCCGTACGGAAACGCGGTCAGCAGCTCGAGCGGGTCGTCCGGCACTGCTCGACGCTCGCCGTCGGGGATCAGGTTCGCGACGAGCACGTCGTAGGCCTCGATGGTCTGCCAGCCGCCGGCTTCGAGTCGCCTTCCGGCGTGCTCGAACACGAGCGACGGCGCTGTGTAGCGAACGGGACCGTCGGTCGTTGCATGCTTGTCCTGCAGTTGTGTGGGCGAGCCCGCGGCACTGCGGGCTTCGGCCCGGTCGCGCTGGTAGGCCTCCTCCACCCGCGGCGTGTCGCTCGCGGCGATCACCGAGTCCACGTCGATCCCGTCCACTCCGCGCAGCGCCGCCGCGATGCTCTCGTCCTCGTCGAGCAGCAGCGTGGTCGTGAAGAACGCGAATTGCAGTGCTCGGAAGGCCGCCCATTCCCGGCCGGGCGCTTGCAGGCGCACCGCGACGACGGCACGACAGGAGCGCCCGGTACCGACGACCCGCGCCCGCGGGTTCGGCGCCAGCGGCATGCCGAAGCGGCGGAAACGCCGCGCGTGCCCCTCGGCCGAGCGCAGCGGTGTATAGCCCCTGTCGACGTACTCCTGCGCGACCTCCGTGAGCCCGATCAGCACGAGCCGCCACTCGAGCTGCGCGCCGTATCGCCACTCGAGCACGCGCAACGCGGGATTCGCGGAGTAGCCCCACGGGCAGCCCGCGTCGTTGTACAGGGTCACCCTGATCGGATCGGGCACGTCGGCCACCCTAATCGCCGGCAGCCTACGGACCGCTCGGTCGCGATGCGCCGCGTGGTTCGCAGTTGGCGATTCGTTTCAAGCGCCACGTCGCCGCAGCGCCAGGACGCCGCCGAGGGCGACCGCGAACGCGGCCACGGCGAGTGCGCCGCTCACGAGCTCTCGATGCCTTGCGGCGTAACTTCGCGTGTCCGGCCGCGGTTCGAATGCGGCGTTGAGCGTCTCAGGACCCAGACGGCCGGTTCGTGCGCGAGCGAGGTCGAGCTCCGAACGCGGGAGAAGGGCGAAGTCGTACTCCGGCGGACGGGCCAGCGGATCGCCGTAGAGAAGGTGCAAGGAAGCGTGGCGCCCAGCCTCGACGAGCAATGCCCGCGATTGCGCAACCGCGCGCAGCCGGATCGCGCGCAGCGGCTCGTCGTCGCCGTTGAAGATCGTCACGCGCAGGTACCGGTCGCGCGCGGTGAGATCGATCGGTGACGAGACGGAACGTGAGAGACGGAACACGCGGCTGCGCGCGAGCTCGCTCCAGTTGCGGCCGTCGTTCGAGCCCTCGACCGTCGCCGCACGGTTGTACCGCGGTGTCGCGGCGCTGACGTAGAGCTGGTCGACGGGCACGTTGCGATAGCCGAGGTCGAGCACCAGCTGCGTCGGACTTCGCGACGTGCGCCGGACCGTGCCGTGACGCTCGATCACTCTGGCGGGCGGCGGTGCCGTCGAGACGGTCGCGCCGTCGATACGGGACACTCCGCTCGCGCGCACGAAGAGATAGCGGAAGTCGCTCGGCGGAAAGACGGCAGTCGTGCTGCGCGCCGGCGACGCAGCGTTCTCGATGTCGTAGATGACCGACGTGGAGAGCAGAGTGAACGTCTTTCTGTCGGCGCTTCCAGAGAGGGTGACGCGGCCGACGAATCCGGTGTCGGGCACGTCGAGTTCCACGCGGTCGCGTACGTCGCGGCGGCGCCCGAGGTCGAGCAGCGCGACGGCTTGGCCGCGCTGTCGTCCCGCATTCAGCATCGTCGCCGTACGCGAGGCCGGAGCACGGGACTGGGGAAGGCTTCGCCACGGAACCTGCTTGCCGTCGGCGTCGACGATTCGCAGGTCGCGGAGATCCTGCTGCGCGTGGCTGTAGAACGGCCCGTCCGGCTCGAAACGTATGAGAGTGGCGGTGGATGCTGACATCGGCGTCAGCGTCCGCTCGTAGCGAAAACGGCTCGTATCGAGCGCGAACGCGACTGCCGTGACCGCCAGTGCGGCAGCAAGGGCGACGAAGAGCGTCTTCATTGCGCGGTGCGACGCAGCCGCTGATACGCGAAGGCCGCCGAGAGTAGAAGCATCCCGAGCGCGATGAAAGACAGCACGCGGTAGATCGACTCCAGCGTCGTCAGGTCGAAGAGGAAGACCTTCGCGATCGCGATCGCGAGCAGTGTCAGCCCGCCGAGACGCAGCCGCCGCTCGTCGCGCAGGAGACCGCCCACCAATGCACAAAAGCCGATCACGCCCCAGAGCGCGCTCAGCAAGAGCTGCGGCGTCTGTCCCGGGTCGGAGGCGTCGCCGGTGGTCCACGCGTCGACGATCGCTATCGACGGGAGGTACACGACGGCGACGGCCGCCAGCCCCTGGAGAAGCGGTCGCGCCCAGGCGCTGCCGGCGGGCGGGAGCAGGAGCGAGATTCCGAGCGCGGCGAGCGCAACTACGGCGATGCCGACGACCGCCTGTGGCAGCGAGTCGACGCCGATGAGCAACGCCTCGGGAGGCGCCTCGACCACGAGCACATGCGCGACCGCCAGCACGAGAAAGAGCGCGACACCGGCGACCGCGCGCCGCTCATCGGTGCGACGCGCGACCCATGCGAGCACGACCGCCTCGACCGACCACCCGACCACGAGCGCCGGGCCGCTGAGCGCGAGCGCCAGCCCAATTGCGGACAGGCCAATGCCTACAGCCGCCAGCAAGGAGCCGATTTCGTTGCTCATCCGCCCGCGGAAGCCGACGACGCCGAGCGCGACGTGTACGAGCGCGAGACCGATCACCCACCCTGTTGCGGCGTCGGCGTGGTGCCGCTCGTGGAGCACGACATAACCGGCGGCCGAGATCAGGACGGCATTCGCGAGCAACAGCGCCGCGGACGACGCCCGCAGCGTCCGAACGGGAACACGAAGCTCGTAGCCGATCGACGCAACCACGTAGAGAAGCCAGAACAGCGTGAGCACGACGAGCACCCGAGCGAGGTGGTCGTCGTACGTTTCGGCAATCCAGTAAACGAGCTGCGGCACGCTTGCGATGAACGCCGCCGCGGCCAGCCAGTCCCACCTTTGCCAGAGAAGGACGCCGACCGACGAGCAGAGGGCGATCGCCATGAACGCGAGCGCCACCGTCGAGGTGCCCGCGTCCACGAGCACCGGCGCCAGCAGCGCTCCGACGATTCCCACGCCGGCGACGACGCGCGAGTCCCAGCGGACGGCGATTGCGGTCGCGGCCGCGCCGATCACCACCGCCACCGCGAGCCCGAGCGCCGGCGCGATCAGGTCGTAGAGCTGCGTCGCGGCCGTGACCGACGCGTACAACGCCGCGATCGCACTCGCGACCGCAGCGAGCGCCGCCTGCGTCTGCCCCTGCCGTTCGTAGAGGTACAGCCCCGCGCCGAAGAGGAGAGTCGAGCCGAGGAAGGCGAGCACGACGCGTGTCGGCTCGTCGATCCAGCCGCGGCTGACGGCCATGACGAGAAAGAAGACGGCGCCGAGAACGATGGCCGACCCGCCGATCCAACCCAGAACGCGTCCGCCGAGCAGATCTTCGAGATCGAACTGGCTTCTTCCGTGATCGGGTCGCTGATCGAGAGTCGGGGAAACTGAAGCGGTGGCCGGCGCGCTTGACTGCGGTGGGGCGCCGGCGGTCCGGGCGCGCTCGGCACGAGGCGCTGGAGTGACCGCTTCCAGGGTCGCGACGCGGCGCAGGAGTTCGTCGACTTTTTCCTCGAGGCCTTCCAGCCGTTCAGCCGTCTCGTCTGCCATGCCGCCTTCCGCGCGGTCGCCCGCTTTCTACGGTCGCATTGTGACGCTCGCGTTGCTCGACATCGCGGGCATGCTCTTCGTCGAGTCAGGAGAGGTTGATCGTCTGGATGCCGATGATCCGCTGGTCGCGGTCGAAGGCGACGATGCGGGCCGGGTAATCGGTGCGCGCGATCTGGGTGACGAAGACGTTGTCTCGCAGGGGTATCGGTTCGTTGACGCCGGTGCCGAGGTAGAGCTGGAGTGTTTCGACGTCGTCGCTGGCGACGCCGCTGAGGATCGTGAATTGGTCGCCGCCTTCGAGGCTCGTCTCGCCTGCGGCGAACGGGTTCTCGGAGAACAGCTTGTCCAAGGTTGTGCTGCAGCTGCCGCCGGCGCCGCCGCCGGCGAGGGTGACGAAGCAGACGCCCTTCTTGCCGGCGCCGGGGCCGTGGCTTCGGCTGCCGATGCCGAGGATCATGCGCAGGTGACTGTCCGGGTCGGGTGTGAGCATGCGTCCGAAGTCGAAGGCGAACACTTGTGTGAGTTGGCCGGCGGGTAGCGGCACGCCCCGGCTTTCGTGGCGGGTCAGCCAGCCGATCGTGCCGCCTTCGACGCTCCGCTCCACGATCGAGGGACCGGTCGGTGGGTTGTGGGTGGTGCCGGGCGGGCTGCGCTCGCCGAACGGCGCCGCCTGGAGAGGCACCGCCAGTTTGTTTCCCGAGGCGTCGATGGCGTAGACGGCTCGGACGCGCGTGCCGGCCCTCGGGTGGTCGTCGATGAAGAGGAAGGCGTTCGACGCGACGATCGCGTCGTGGTCGCTGCCGTCGTTTGTCAGCAACTCGACGCCAGGGATACCGTCGGCGACGATTCCATAGCTCGCCTGCGCCTCGGCCGCGAGCTACGTGCCGGGTGGTGGCGTTCGGTGGGGGAGACCGAGGGTGTGGTCGGCTTGGACGACGACGACCGGCGCGGAAGCGCGCCGCAGCGTTGCCAGCGGTGCGCAGCTGAGCGCGGGGCTGCCGTTGAGGCCGCGGCCGACGATCCGCAGGCAGAGCGTGTCGCCGGAGCGGAAGCCAAAGAGCTCGTACTCCTGCCCTCCGACTCGGGTCTTGATGAGCGTGCGCAGCCGAGTGGTCTCTGGGAAGCCGGCCCAGGAGCGCTCGTTCGAGCGTTCGAAGGCTTGCTGGTCGGATTCGGCCGCCGGCGCTCCCGGCTCGCCGCGCAACCAGGCCGAGAAGCCGCCGATCCCGTCGGCGATCGCGCCGCCGATCGGAGAGACGCCGAGCACGAGCGCCGTCGCGACGGTTGCGAGTTGCGCGAAGCGCCGCCGGCGCCGTCGCCGTCGCGCGCCCGCCAGCACCGCCTGCCAGTCGCCGCTGACCGCTGTCTCTGGTGCGAGTAGCTCGAGCTGCTCGGCGAGCTGCGGATCGATCGTGCTCACAAGATCGCCTCCTGCAAACGCTTCGCGAGGTTCCGATGCGCGGAGCTCAAGGTCGCCGAGACCGTGCCGCGCTCGACGCCGATCCGCCACACCCAGGCGTCGATCGAGCCGCTCCGCCGGAACGCCCTGCGTTTCTCGACCGCACGGGTGAATGCCTCCTGGACTGCCTCGAGTGCCAGCTGCTCGTCCCCGACGATCGCCCGCGCGACACGCACGAACTGGACGAGTCGGGAGCGGTAAAGCCACTCGATCTCAGGCAACGGGTCGGCCGGCAACACCAATGGACATGATCGCCGAGACGACCTGCATGTTTACTCGCGCCCCGCCGGCTTCAGCTATCTGCTCGGCCGCGCGGCAACGCCCGGCGCGGCAGACACGGCCCAATTCTCGGTATAGCATCGTGTATGCGCGGGAGTAATCACTCGCGCTCGAAAGCACCAAGGGGAGGAGGTCGACGTGAAGAAGTTCTTCGGACGTCCGGCTGCAGTCGTGGGCGGGACCCTCGTACTTGTCACGTTCATCGCTGTGATGGCGGCGCCGGGTCGCGTAGCAGGCTTGTCCGCGACGACGGCGTCCAGGCACGACGATGGAGACGAGTCGCTGGAGTTGCGCGACTCGCTCGCTGCGTTTCTAGGCCCGCGCTCGGCTCCGGCAACGTCGGTGAACCCGCGCGCATTCGCGGCCGCGGCAACGACTGCCGACACCGTGCCGAGCATCGACAGCACGCCCTGGCAAGAGCTCGGGCCGTATAGCTACTTCCCGGACAACCGCAACTACGTCGATCCGTTCTTCAGCAACAGCGGCAGCGGTTCCGGGTTCAACACCGGCCGGATCACGGGAGTCGCCGTCGCGCCGAACGGCGACGTGTACGCGGCCGGCGCCGGCGGCGGCATCTGGCGCTCGACGGATGCGGCCCACCAGTCGTGGACGCCGGTCTTCGACGACGAGCAGACGACGGCCGAGGGCGCTGTGACTGTCGTCGGCTCCGGCAGCACGTACACCGTCTACGCCGGCACGGGCGAGCCGACGATCAACCTAGACTCGTATGCCGGCGTCGGGATCCTCGCTTCCACCGATCACGGCGCGACGTGGCACCGGGTCGGCGGCGATGAGCTCGTGGGTGCGGCGATCTTCAAGATCGTGCCGGCGGCAGGCGGCGTCCTCTACGCCGCGACGAGTCACGGCCTGTATCGCCTGGCCCCAGGTGCTGCCGCCTGGCAGAAGGTCATCGGCGACGCGGATACGAATCCCGGCACGCCGAACGCGCAGGTGCTGAACCTCGTCTCGGACGTGGCGGTACGCCCGGGCACGAACGGCAAAGAAGTGGTCGCTGTCCGCGGTTGGCGTGCCGGGGCAGCCAGCAATGGGCTGTACGCCTCCGACGACTTCGGCAAGACGTTCCGTGGGCCGCTGCAACCGCAGGGCTACCTCCCGCAGAACGCGCAGGGCCGCGGATCGGTCGCTTACTCCGCGGACGGCAAGAAGTTGTACGTCCTGGTCGAGAGCCCGCTCGCGTTCAACCACGCGCAGCAGACGGGGCTCGCCGGCATTTACCTCTCGACCCGCGGCGTTGACGGCCCGTTCGCGCAGATCGCCAGCCCCTCGGTGCTCATGAACAGCGGGTCGGCGCAGAAGCCGGGATCGATCGGCCCGTTCTACAAGCCTGGCGTCCAGGCCTGGTACAACCAGTTCCTCGCGGTCGATCCGGCCAGTGCCGACCATCTCTACGTCGGGCTCGAGGAGATCTACGAGAGCACGGACGCCGGCAAGACGTGGGTAACCGCCGCTCCGTACTGGAACCTCACGTTGAAGTGCTTCGTCCTGTCGGCTCCGGACTTCGGCGGGTGCCCGAACACGACGCATTCCGACCAGCATTCCGCGGCGGTCGCCGGCGGAACCGTCTGGGTCGGCAACGACGGCGGCGTCTTCTCGCGTCCGGCCAACGTCCACACCGCCGGCGGCTCGTGGACCGACCACAACAAGAACCTGGGCACGCTGCAGTACTACTACGCCGACTCGGGCACCGATCCTCATTCCGGCAAGACCGTGCTCTGGGGAGGCCTGCAGGACAACGGAAGCTCGAAGCTGATCGAAGGGTCGGACACGCTCGACCCGCAGGAGGCCAGTGAGCCGTTCGGCGGGGACGGGGGCGCAACGATCGTCGACACGACCAACGCCGACAACGTGCTCACCGAGTACACCGACCTCAGCCCGGCGATCTCCAACGACGGCGGACGGCACTGGCGGGACATCACGCCGAGCGATCCGCTTCCGCTGTTCATCGCGCCGGTCGTCCAGGACGACAGCATCGCGAGCGACCTGTACGGCGGCGGCGAGTACCTCTGGAAGTCCACCAAGGGTTTCCAGACGAACGCGGGCGACTGGTCGTCGGTGTTCGACACGGGAGCCGGCCACTCCGTGTCCGCGATCGACGTTGCGGGCGGTAAGGGCTACGCCGCCTGGTGCGGCCCCTGCTGGCCGGGGTACGTCTCGGAAACCGGCTTCGCGCGTGGGCTGATCACCAACGTTGGCGGGAGCTGGCGTCAACTCGACCTCGGGACTGCGACGGCCGGCTGCGACGCGGTTCCGAACCGTTACATCACGGGCGTCGCGGTCGACGCGGCCGACCAGCGGCACGCGTACATCTCACTGTCCGGATACGCGCGTCACTGGATGGTCGGCCCCGACGACCCCGGCGTCGGACACGTCTTCGAGACGACGAACGGCGGCGTCTGCTGGCACGACATCAGCGGCGATCTCGTCGACGCGCCGGCCAACGACATCGCGATCGTCGGCACGCACCTCGTCGTCGCCGACGACGTCGGCGTCTTCGTGTCCGGCCTCGCGGGCGTGACGTGGAAGAGGGTCGGTGTCGGCCTGCCGCACACCATCGTCGCCGACCTCAACACCATGCCGGACGGGCGCCTGCTCGCCGCGACCCATGGTCGCGGGCTGTGGGCGATCCCGCTCACGGCACTCGGCAGCTAGATCACAAGCGGGGGCCGGCGCCGCGCGCGCCGGCCCCCGAGATCGAGACCCACGTGATGCGGGAGGGCGACCTCGGGTCGCGTTCTCCCGTTCGTCGCTGAGGGAGCGGCGGGGGCAAGGGCGAGGAGCGTTGCCTCCTCACCCTTGCCAATGCTCTTACGTCAGCCGGTCGTGAAGGACCAGATGTCCGTCTCGCCGAACCTCGGCGGGCAAGCGGTGGCCGGGTTCGGCGGGTTTCCCGCGTCCTCTTCGGTTCGCAGCGCCATCCGCCACGTGTTGATGGCGTCGCACGGCGTACCGGCGCGGACGTC
>JBJMJE010000156.1:0-4835 GCA_045806505.1 Gaiellaceae bacterium | reverse complement strand
GGATTCGCCTCCGAGACGGTGTCATAGCGAAGAGACCTCCTTAGGACGGAGGGATCTCGCGATACCTAAGGCGCGGCCGAGCAGCGAAAAGTGCTGCAAGGCGAGAGAACGGCGAAGCCGCTCAGCGGACCGCGGTCTTTGGGGAGAGCGCGTCGCTCATCCCCCTTGGACGATGCGAGGCCCGACGGATGCGGTTTCAATCTCGTGACTGTCGACAGCCGCTACGTCTGGAGGAGACCGCGTGACCACATCTGCGACTGGGACTGCGCCGGGGCGCACCGTCGGGCCGACAACCGAGTTCAGCCTGCTCTTCCGGATCAAACCGGGCCATGCGGATGCCCTGCGGCAGGCGCTCGACGAGCTGCAGAATCATCCGGGCTACCGGCCGGGCGACTACGACATTCCGATCGTGTCGATCCACGAGGCGCGGTTCGTCATGTTCGACGACGACACACGGCTCGCGTTCTTCACGAGCTTCGACGGCTCCTGGGACGCGTACATGGACGACTTCTTCAACACGGGTGCGACGCTCGCCCTGTTCGACGCGACGTTCCGGCACACGGAAGGCTACGAGGGCCTGCCGGACATGGCGGCCCTCCATGCATTCGTCCTCGGCGCCGAGAAGACCGCCGCCGCCTACGCGCGCAACTACCCGGGGACGGTCAAGGAGATCCGCAAGGCCCTGCGCGTCAACGACGCCTTCCAGCGCGTACTCGACGATCCGTCCGCGGCCGAGGCGCTGCAGCACCCCGCGCTGAAGCCGCTGCTCGACGAAGCTGCGGACTAGCGTGTCCGACCACATCTCGGGACCGCGCGCGCTCGCCGATCCGATCGCCGACATCACCGACGTCTACGCCTTCCCGTCCCCCGAGCGTCCGGGACGGCTCGTGCTCGTGATGAACACGCTGCCGTTCGCGCAGCCGACGCAACCGCTGTCGGACGGCCTGATCTACCGCTTCCGCCTGCGGCCGCTGGAAGCGACGAACGACGAGACGCGAACGCCCTTCCGGCCGCTGGAGGACGAGGTGCAGTTCGACTGCGTTTTCGACGAGACGGGTGGCGCGCAGGTGGGTCTGTGCACCGGCCCCGACGGCGCGCAGGTGCAGTTCACGGTCGGCGAGGATGCCGGTGGAGAGCACGACGGCATCCGGGCGTTCGCGGGGCCGCGCTGGGACCCGTTCTTCTTCGATGCCCGGGCGGCACTGCAGACGGTCGCGACCGGCGAGCTCGCGTTCACCGACCACGGCACGATCTTCATGGACGGGAAGAACGTCCTCACGCTCGTGGTCGAGATCGACTGCGCGCGGTTCCTCGGCGGCAGCAGCCTCGTCGGCGTGATCGCCGAGACGCTGACGCGTGGGAAGTTCAACGTCCGCATCGAGCGCGTCGGCCGCCCAGAGGTGAAGAACATGCTGCTCGCACCGACGCAGTTCGACCAAGTGAACAGCAACATCGACATCCGCGACCTGTACAACATGGAGGACGGATTCCACCTCGCCGAGTCCTACAAGCCCGCGTATCTCGCGCGCCTGAACGCCAACCTTGCGTTCTGGGACGGGCTCGACGGCAAGACCGACTGGCCGACGAACGGAAAGGGCGACCACCCCCTGACGAGCCTGTGGCTCGCCGACTACCTCATCGTCGACGCCAGCCGGCGCTATGCCGAGCAGGGCTCCTTCCTCGAGCCCGAGCGCAGCGCGCGGGCAGGGCGCACGCACGAGACCTGCGGCGGACGCGCGCTCAACGACGACTCCATGGACACCTTCTTCACCTTCATCGTCACGGGCGGCAACGGCCCCCCGATCCGCGACGGCATCGACGCCTCGACCAGGCCCGGCACGCAGACGTTTCCGTACCTGCAGCCGGCGAACCCGGACCCGCCCGAGCAGCCGGAGCACCACTAGTGCTCGCACCGTCGGACGTGCAGCTCGAGCTCGAGCACATCCAGAGCGGCGCGCTCGACGAGCGCCCGTCCCCGTACGTCGGCCGCTACCTCCTCCTGCGGATCGACGACCGCGCCGCCGGACGCGAGCTCGTGCGCCGCCTGCACGCGGTAGTGGACGCGAGCCGCCACCCGAACGAGGCTCGCGATGCCTGGGCGACCGTCGCGTTCACCTACAACGGGCTGAAGCGCCTGGGCGTGCCGCAGGTGTCGCTCGACAGCTTCGTCCCCGAGTTCCGCCAGGGCATGGCTGCGCGCGCGGCCGAGATCGGCGACGTCGGAGCGAGCGCCCCCGCCAACTGGGAAGCGCCGCTCGGCACGGCGGACGTCCACGTCGCGATCAGCGTCATCTCGCCGAGCAGCGACCGGCTCGAAGCGGTCGCGGCGCGCGCCCGTCGTGCACACGAGCAGCTGCCGGGCGTCGAGGTGATCTGGCGCCAGGACTGCTACCAGCTGCCGACCGGACGTACCTCGTTCGGATTCAAGGACGGGATCGGCCAGCCGGCGATCGAAGGCAGCGGGATCCCCGGCTCGAACCCGCACGAGCCGCCGATCAAGGCGGGCGAGTTCCTGCTCGGCTACCCCGACGAGACGGGCGAGCTGCCGCCGATGCCGACGCCGGAGGTGCTCGGCCGGAACGGGACATACCTCGTCTTCCGCAAGTTGCACACGAACGTCGCTGCGTACCGCCGGTATCTGCGCGCGAACGCCGCCGACCGCGCGCAGGAGGAGCTGCTGGGCGCGAAGATGGTCGGGCGCTGGCAGAGCGGCGCGCCGCTGTCGGTCGTCGGCGACGAGGACGATCCCGCGCTCGGCGCCGATCCCGAGCGCAACAACGCCTTTCTCTACGGCGACGACCTGAAGGGGTTCAAGTGCCCGGCGGGAGCCCACGCGCGTCGCGCCAATCCGCGCGACGCGCTCGACGGTGACGGCAACGTCAACGTCCGCCTGCACCGGATGATCCGGCGCGGGACGAGCTACGGTCCGATGCTGCCCGACGGCGTGCTCGAGGACGACGGCGTCGACCGTGGGATCATCTTCGTCTTCGCCGGCGCGCACCTCAAGCGCCAGTTCGAGTTCGTCAAGACGCAATGGCTCGACGACGGGGTCTTCATCGGCGCACCGGAGGAGCGTGACCCGCTCGTCGGACGCAGCGACGAGCCCCGCATGTTCACGATCCCGCAACGCCCGATTCGCCGACGCTTGCAGGGGCTCATGCCGTTCGTGACGACGAGGGGCGGCGAGTACTGCTTCGCGCCCGGCCTGCCGGCTTTGCGGTGGCTCGCCGAGCTGGACACCTGACGAGGGAGGAGAACGTGACCACTCCGACACGCACACACCGCTGGGACGCACTCGACTTCGGCCCGCCGGCGGAGGACGACGCGGGCGGCGGCGATCCCGTCCTGCTCGAGTACGAGAACGACGGGCGCATCGCGGTGATCACGCTCAACCGGCCGCCCGACAATGCGATCACGACCGAGATGGGAGCGCGCCTCACGGAGGTGCTGGAGTCGATCGCCGTGCAGACCGCCGTACGCGTCGCGATCATCACCGGCGCGGGCGAGCGAGCCTTCTCGGTCGGCAGCGACCTCCGCCAGCGCAAGAACATGACGAAGGAGCAGTGGCTGCGCCAGCGGCAGGACTTCGACCGCACGCTGTACACGCTGCGGCAGCTGCGCAAGCCGATCTTCGCAGCCGTCAACGGCATCGCGTACGGCGGCGGCTCCGAGATCGCACAGAGCACGGATTTCATCATCGCCTCCGACAACGCGACGTTCGGACAGCCGGAGTCGATGATCGGCCTGGCGGCCGGCGGCGGCTCGCCGGTCTTCCTCCCGCGTGTCCTCCCTCCCGGCAAGGCGCTGCAGATGCTGCTGACCGGCGCGCCGATCGACGCCGCCGAGGCCTACCGGCTCGGCATGGTCAACGAGCTCCATCCGCAGTCGGAGCTGATGGACGCGGCGCGCAGCATCGCAACGCACATCGCGAGCAACTCGCCAACCGCCGTCCAGGCGGTCAAGCGCGCGGTGCGCATGGGCGAGGGACAGCCGATCGAGCAGGCGATCTCGATCATGATGGAGGCGCACTGGCGCTCCGCTGTCCACCCGGACCGCGTCGAGGGAATCGGTGCCTTCAACGACGGCCGCGACCCCGACTTCCAGGACTCCGACTACTGATCCACGAGCAGGAGGTAGCACCATGGCCGTAGCCGACAACCTCGCGCAATCGCGCGCCGGAGTGATCATGATCCATGGGATGCCGTACAACGCCGAGGCACCGCCTGCGGCACTCGACGGCGACATCACACCGACCGAGTACCACTACATCCGCAGCAACTTCGCGGTGCCGGCACACGAGGGCACGCTCGAGATCGGCGGAGCGGTCGCCAACCCGATCACGCTCACGCTGCCCGACCTGCGCGCGATGCCGGCCGTGGCGCGCGCGGTGACGCTCGAGTGCGCGGGGAACGGGCGGCTCGCGACCCGGCCGCTGCCGACCGGCGAGCCGTGGGGCGACTACGCGGTATCGACCGCGTCGTGGACCGGCGTCCCGCTCCGTCACGTCCTCGAGCAGGCGCAACCCGACGCACGCGCCGTCGAGGTGCTCGCCCGCGGCGCCGATCACGGCGCGTACCACCTGAGCGCGATCCTCGCCGACACCGATCAGCAGGATCTGACGTTCGAGCGAGCGCTCTCGCTCGAGGTCGCGACCGATGAAGCCACCGACGTCCTGATCGCCTACGAGATGAACGGCGAACCGCTCCGCCCCGATCACGGAGCTCCGTTCCGGCTGATCGTGCCGCACTGGTACGCCGTCGCTTCGGTCAAGTGGCTGACCCGGCTCGACCTCCTGACGGAGCCGTTCAGCGGCGAGTTCCAGACCGGCCACTACA
>JBJMJE010000155.1:0-3783 GCA_045806505.1 Gaiellaceae bacterium | reverse complement strand
AGGTCTGCCCGCTCGCCGAGCGCTGCCCCTCGCGAGGCCGCCGCTATGAGCCGCTCCGCCGGCAGTCCCGCTTCGAAGGCTCGTTCCGTCAGCGCCGCGCCAACGCGCTCCGCGCGATCCTGGCCGGCGAGCCCGCCGACGACGAGGAGGCGGTCGCAGCGCTCGCACGCGATGGACTCGTCGGCCCCGACGGCGGTATCGTCGCCCTGCCCACGTGACCCGCTACGACGAGTTGATCGAACGCCTGCGCGAGGCGGCACAGCCGGAACGGCCCGCGCCGCCCGAGCTCGCCGCCTACCTCGACAAGGTGCGGCTGCACGCGTACGAGGTGACCGATCGCGACGTGGAGGAACTGAAGGAGGCCGGCTTCTCCGAGGACGAGATCTTCGAGCACACGGTCTCGGCGGCGGTCGCCGCGGGGCTCGCACGTCTCGAGGCAGGGCTGGCGGCGCTGTGAGGCTGGCCGCCGTCGACGCCTCGCCCGCGCCCCGGCCGTTGGGCGTCCTGAAGACGCTCCACTACCGGCCCGAGCTCTTCGGGCGGCCGTACTCGGACGCGCTCGAGCTCGCGTTGCGCGGGCCTTCGGACTGGAGCGACGGCGAACGCGAGCTCTTCGCGGCTTTCGTGTCGTCGCTCAACCAGTGCGTCTTCTGAACGAACGCCCACGGCGCGGTCGCGTCGTACGCCCTCGGTGAGGATGTCTGGGAGGCGGTTCAGCGCGACTGGCGTACGGCGCCGGTCTCGCCGCGAGTCGCCGCGACGCTCGGCTTCCTCGAGAAGCTGACGCTCGAGCCGGAGCAGGTGACGGCGGCCGACGCCGACGCGGTGCGCGCGGCCGGCGTCTCCGACGAGGCGCTGGTCGACGCGATCCACATCTGCGCGCTCTTCAGCATGATCGTCCGTCTTGCCGACGCGCTCGACTGGGACGTCCCCTCGTTCGAGTCGTTCTTCGAGCGGGCGGATGCGATGCTCGCCGGTGGATACGCCCTCGAGAGCGGCTAACCTGGGCACCCGTGCTCGCCGTGCCCTGGCTCATCCTGCTCCCCGTCTGGATCCTGCTCGGCGTCGCGCTGATCTTCGGCATCCTGTTCGTGCTCTCGCGGATCAAGGGCGGTCGCTATCTCCGGCCGCTTTTCTCCGCCCTCGCGAAGATTCCGTTCATGCGCGGCCTGCTCGAGAAGGCGTCGGAGGCGGCGATGGAGCGGTCGAACCCGGAGCTGGCGAGCGCGATGAAGAAGCTCAAGCGCGCCGGCGGCGCGACCACGGATCCGCTGAAGGCGCAGCAGGCGATGTCGCGGCTGTCCGCGAAGGAGCGCAAGGCGGTGCTCGACATGCAAGAGGAGCAGGGCCTGGTTCCCGAAGGGTTGAGCCGCGAGCAGCGCCGGCGGCTCGAGCGGGCGAAGCGCCGCTCTAGGTAGTCCGCGCGAGCAGTGCGACGGCCTGTGCCGCGAGGCCCTCGCCGCGACCCGTGAAGCCGAGGCCGTCCGTCGTCGTCGCGCGCACGGAGATCCTCGAGGGATCGTCGAGGTCCAGCGCCGCGGCGATCGCTTCCTGCATCTGCGTACGAACCGGCGCCAGTCGCGGCTCCTGGCCGATGAAGACGACGTCGGCGTTGACGAGCTCGTAGCCGGCGCGCCGGACCTGGCCGTACGCCGCACGCAGGAGCTTCAGCGACGCGACGCCCTTCAACTCGGGATCGTCCGGCGGAAACATCGCGCCGATGTCGCCGAGCGCGGCCGCGCCGAGCAGCGCGTCGATCAGGGCGTGCGTGATCACGTCGCCGTCGGAATGGCCGGCGAGGCCGCGCGGCGAGTCGAAGGCAACCCCGCCGAGGACGAGCGGCACGCCGGGCTCGAGGGCGTGCGCGTCGACGCCCGTGCCGATCCGAAGCTCAGACACCGAGCACCTGCGGAAGCTCGGCGAGGCTCTCGATGCGCAGAGCGGCCGCCGGCGGTTCGTGGAGGTAGCCCCAGGGACCGCGGCGGATGTGCACGGCGACCATGCCGGCAGCGAGGGCGGGCTCGACGTCGTTGTCGACGCGGTCTCCGACGTACGCGATCTCTGCGACGGGCAGCGCGGCCTCGGCGGCGACGCGCGCGAAGAAGGCCGCCGCCGGCTTCTCGACGCCCCAGCGGGCAGACGAGCCGGCGAAGTCGACGTGCTCCCGCACGAGCTCCTCGGCCTCGGCGGGCGTGTTGCCTACCGCTCCGACTGTGATACCGCGCTCACGCAGCAGTCGCAGCGCCGGCAGAGCGTCGCCATAGAAGCCGTCGCCGGGCCACGACGTAGCCGGAGGCTCGACGCCGAGGATCTCCCAGACGTTCGAATGCGGCTCGCCGCGCGCAGCCAGGCCGCCGATGACGCCCATGAGCGTGAAGCGCGGGACGCGCGCGGCGTCGGCGGCGCTCTCCCACAGCGCCGTCTCGTCGAGGAGCGTCTCCCCGACGTCGAAGACGGCGGCCTTCACAGCCACGACGCCACCAGCTCGAGATCCTCCGGGGACGTGACCTTGAGCAGCCGCGGATCGCCGGCGACCGCCTTGATCCGCCCGCCCTGCGCTTCCACGAGCGACGCGCAGTCCGTCCCCTCGCCGGCGGCAGCGCGGCGCAGCGCACCGGCGAGGAACGCCTGCGGCGTCTGCGTGACGACGAGGCCTTCGCGGTCGAGCGTTTCGACGACCTCGTCGCGGCGGATGCGCTTCACCGTGTCCGTCAACTTCAGAACGGGCACGGCGCCGTCGAAGCCGTCCGACAGCGGCGCGATGACGCGGCCGAGGACGTCCTCCGTCACGAATGGCCGCGCGGCGTCGTGGACGACGATCACCACCGCCTCGTCCGGGACCTCCGCGAGCGCACCGCGGACGGAGCCGGCACGCGTTTCGGCACCGGTCACCACCGACCGCACCTTTCCCGCCGCGAGCTCCTCCGCGAGCACGATGACGGGTTCCTCCCACCCGGCCGGCGCGGCCACGATGATGCCGTCGATCCAGTCGGAGTCGTCCAGGCGTCGCAGCGGCTCGGCAACCAGCGGGAGGTTGCCGAGCCGCGCAAATGCCTTCGGACGGTCGTCGCCGAGCCGCTCGCCCCGTCCAGCCGCGGCGAGAACGGCCCAAACGCTCACGTTATGCCGCCGCGCCGGCCTTCGTCTTCGTCTTCGTCGCGGCCTTCGTGGCCGTCGTCGCCGTCTTCTTCGTTCCGTTCGTGCCGTTCGTGGAGAGGACGTCGTCGAGCCATTCGGCCGCCGCGTCCTCGTCGAGCGCCTTGGCGTACATGAGCTCGGACGCGAGAATCTTCTTCGCCTTCACGAACATCTGCTTCTCCCCCGTGGAGAGGCCCTTCTCGTGATCGCGGAGCGACAGGTTCCGCACGACCTCTGCGAGCTCGAAGATATCGCCGGTCTTCATCTTGTCGCGGTTGTGCTTGAAGCGGCGATTCCAGTTCTTCGGCATCGCGGTGCCGCCGCCGGTGAGGGCCTTCGTGACCTTCTTGACCATCTCCTCGTCGATGACCTGCCTCAGCCCGACCGCCTCGGCGTTCTCGCACGGAACGTTGACGGTCATGTCGTTGTGCAGGATCTTGATGGTCAGGTACTCGCGCTTCTCCCCCAGGACGACGCGCTTTTCCTTCTTGACGATCGTGCCTGCTCCGTGGTGCGGATACACCACCTTGTCGCCGACCTTGAACAAGCTTCCTCCCCTACGTCGAAGGTCTACTCCGCCAGAAACGCCGGCGGGTCCTCCCCACCGGCGCTTGAGACGAAAGTGTAGCAAAAATCCCCGGAAAT
>JBJMJE010000154.1:0-3096 GCA_045806505.1 Gaiellaceae bacterium | reverse complement strand
GCTTCGGGCAGCGCGACCTTGTCGACCTCGAGCGTCGCGCCGCGCCTCGGCGCGCTGTCGAGCCGGATGACCGGCCGGCCTCCTGCGCGCTTCGACTCCACGACCTCGGCCGGCTCGCCGTCGACATACAACTGTGCACCGACGGAAAACCGCTCCGGCGCGTCGCTGCCGTGCTCGACGAAGAACGCGCCCTTGATGCCGTGCGGCTTGCCCACGCGGCCGACTGTGACGCGGTCAGACAAGCGACTCGAAGTACGCAACCGTCTCCGACCGCGCCGGAGCGGCGAGCAGGTTCTCTTTGACGAAATCTTCGGCGTTCGGCCAGCCGGACGTGCGAATCTCGGCGACCGCGCGCTCGACGTCGAACGGCGTCTTGCGAAACTCGACGTCGTCGCCGACGATCGCCCAGAACGCTGCGACCTCGCCTTCGTACGGCATCCCGACCGAGCCGGCATTGACGAAGCGCCGGCGTCTGAACTGCATGTGCGTGTGACCGGCGACGACGAGTCGTGCATCGACGCCGTCGAGCGCCTCGTCGAAACGCTCCTGCGACGACGCCTCCGTGAGGATCGGCATGTCGTCCTGCGGTGTCGCGTGACAGTAGAGGACGCCGTCCAGCTCGAGCGTCGCCGGCCAGGCGCGCGCCCAGTCGATGGTGTCGGCGTCGAGCTTCTGCCGGAGCCATTCGTCAGGTTCGCGTTCGCAGTTGCCGCGCACGTACTGCGCCTCGACCGAGCGCACGAGCTCGAGCGTTTCGCGAGGTAGGGGCCCGCAGATCACATCGCCGCCGAAGACGACGGCGTCGACCCGAGCACCTTCTACTTCGGCGAGCACCGCCTCGAGAGCTCGCGGCATCGCATGGACGTCGTAGAGGGCGGCGACCTTCAATCCACGATCTCGAGCACGACGCGCTTGCGCTGCCGCCCCGCTGCCGCGCGCACGACCTGCCGCAGTGCGCGCGCGATCCTGCCCTGCCTTCCGATCACCTTGCCCACGTCGTCCTTCGCGACGTAAAGCCGCAGGACGACGACGTCGTCGCGTTCCTCGCGCTCGACGCGAACCGCGTCCGGCTCGTCCACGAGCCTGCGCGCAAGGTCCTCGAGCAGATCGGCGACCAACTCAGTCGGACACTGCTAAAGGTTCTTGGCCTTCATCAGGCGGCGCACCGAATCTGTCGGCTGCGCGCCCTTGTCGAGCCAGGCCTTGATCTTGTCCTCGTCGAGATCGATCGTCGACGGATCGGTCTGCGGGTTGTAGCGACCCACGATCTCGATGAACTTGCCGTCGCGCGGTGAGCGCGAATCGGCGGCGACGACGCGATAGATCGGATTCTTCTTCGACCCGACCCGCGTCAACCTCAACTTGACTGCCATGTGTGGTCTAGCGCCTCGCTTTCTTCTTCTTGCGTTTGTTCTTGCTCTTGCGCGTCGCCGACGGCTTCGGCCGGCCCGACTGCTGCGCCGGCTCGCCGTTCTGCAGCGACGCGAGGTCGGGCATCCCCATCTTGCCCTTCCCCATCTGCTTCATCAGCTTCTCCATCTGCTTCCGCGCGTCGAGCAGCTGGTTGACCTGCTGCACCGTCACGCCGCTGCCGCGCGCGATTCGCTGGCGCCGCGAGCCGTCGATGACGTGCGGCAGTGAGCGCTCGCGCGGCGTCATCGAGAGGACGATCGCCTCGACGCGCGCGAGCTGCTTGTCGTCGACGTCGATGTCGCCGAGCTGCTTGCTCATGCCCGGAATCAGCTTGAGCACGTTCTGGAACGGGCCCATGCGCTTCAGCATCTTCTGTGCCTTGAGGAAGTCGTCGAATGTGAACCGACCCTCGCGCAGGCGCTTCTCCATGTCGGCCTGCTCGTCCTCCTCCACAGCCGCCTCGGCGCGCTCGATCAGCGTGAGCACGTCGCCCATGCCGAGGATGCGCGACGCCATCCGGTCCGGGTGGAACCAGTCGAGCTGGTCGAGCTTCTCGCCGGTCGACGCGAGCTTGATCGGCTTCCCGGTGACCGCCTTCACGGAGAGCGCGGCGCCGCCGCGCGCGTCGCCGTCGAGCTTCGTCATCACGACGCCGTCGAACGCGATCCGCTCCTGGAACGACTCGGCGACGTTCACCGCCTCCTGGCCCGTCATCGCGTCGAGCACGAGCAGCACGTTGTGCGGCTTCGACTCGTCGCGCACGCGCGCGAGCTCCTCCATCAGCGCCTCGTCGACGTGCAGCCGGCCGGCGGTGTCGAGGATCACGACGTCGCGGTTGTCCTCTCGTGCGCGCGCGAGGCCGTCGCGGACGGCCTTCACCGGGTCGGCGCGCTCTTCGGCGTAGACCGGGATCGCGATCTGCTTGCCGAGCTGAACGAGCTGCTCGACCGCCGCCGGGCGCTGCAGGTCCGCCGCGACGAGTGCCGGCTGCCGTCCCTCCTTGCGCAGGAGCAATGCGAGCTTCGCCGCCGTCGTGGTCTTGCCCGATCCCTGGAGGCCCGCCAGGAGGATCACCGTCGGCGGACGCCCGGCGAAGGCGAGCCTCGAGCTGCCCGAGCCCATGAGCGACGTCAGCTCCTCGTGGACGATCTTCACGACCTGCTGGCCGGGCGTCAGGCTCTTTGCGACGTCCTCGCCGAGCGCGCGCTCGCGCACGGTCTCGACGAACTGCTTGACGACCTGGAAGTTGACGTCCGCCTCGAGCAGCGCGAGACGGATCTCGCGCATCGCGCGCGAGACCGCTTCGTCGTCGAGCGTCCCCCGCTTCCGCAGGTCGCCCAGCGCGCCCTGCAAACGGTCTGAAAGCGTGTCAAACAAGCGCCGGACAGTCTACTTGCGTGTTTCCGAAGCCCCGTTCAGACTCGGAAGGATGGTTGAGCGGATCGAGCCACTCGTCCGCAAGACGGTCACGGTTCTGTTCTGCGACGTCACGGGGTCGACGAGCCTCGGCGAGCGGATCGACCCGGAGACGCTGCGCCGCGTGATGCTCGAGTACTTCGACGAGATGCGCGCCGCGATCGAGCGGCACGGCGGGACCGTCGAGAAGTTCATCGGCGACGCTGTGATGGCGGTGTTCGGCGTCCCGGTCGTTCACGAGGACGATGCGCTGCGGGCGGTTCGGGC
>JBJMJE010000153.1:0-11899 GCA_045806505.1 Gaiellaceae bacterium | reverse complement strand
GTCCTCTCGACGTACCTCTCGAACGTCGTCGGCCAGCGCGTGATGCACGACCTGCGCTCGGCCGTCTACCGCCACCTCCAGCGGCTCTCGCTGGCGTTCTTCACGCGCACGCGCACGGGCGAGATCCAGTCGCGGATCGCGAACGACATCGGCGGCATCCAGAACGTGGTCACGTCGACCGCGACCTCGATCGTCTCCAACGTCGCGACGGTCACCGCCGCGATCATCGCCATGTTCCTGCTCAGCTGGCAGCTCGCGATCTTCTCGCTGATCCTGCTGCCGTTCTTCGTGCTGCTCAGCCGTCGCGTCGGCAGTGAGCGCCGCCGCATCACGACGCGGATGCAGTCGATGCTGGCCGACATGTCGACCCTCGTCGAGGAGTCCCTGTCGGTCTCCGGGATCCTGCTCGGCAAGACGATGGGCCGCGGCAACGAACTCGCGCAGCGGTTCGAGCGCGAGTCCGAGAACCTGGCCAGCCTCGAGGTCAGATCACGAATGGCCGGCCGCTGGGTCATGGCGTCGATCCAGATGAGCTTCTCGATCATGCCCGCGCTCGTCTACTGGTACGCGGGCGTCGGCGACATCGGCTATGCCACGGTGATCGCCTTCACCACGTTGCAGACGCGACTCTTCTTCCCGCTCGGGTCGCTGCTCTCGGTCGGCGTCGACGTCCAGACGTCGCTGGCGCTGTTCGACCGGATCTTCGAGTACCTCGACCTGCCGGTCGAGATCGACGAGCGGCCTGACGCGGTGCCGCTGCCGCCCTGCCGCGGCGACGTCACGTTCGACGGCGTCTGGTTCCGGTACGACGTGGACGCGCCATGGACGCTCGAGGACATCGCCTTCGACGTGCCCGCCGGGACGCGAACTGCGATCGTCGGCGAGACGGGCTCCGGCAAGACGACGCTCGGCTACCTCGCGGCGCGTCTCTACGAGGTCGACCGCGGGCGCGTGCTCCTGGACGGGATCGACATCCGCGACGTGACCTTCGAGTCGCTCGCCGCGACGATCGGCGTCGTCTCGCAGGAGACGTACCTCTTCCACGCGACCATCCGCGAGAACCTCCGCTTCGCCAAGCCGGAGGCGACCGACGAGGAGGTCGAGGAAGCGGCGCGGGCCGCGCACATCCACGAGCTGATCGTGAGCCTCGAGAACGGCTACGACACGATGGTCGGCGAGCGCGGCTACCGCTTCTCCGGCGGCGAGAAGCAGCGTATCGCGATCGCGCGCACGGTCCTGCGCAACCCGCCGATCCTCGTGCTGGACGAGGCGACGAGCGCGCTCGACACGGAGACGGAGCGCCTCGTGCAGGAAGCCCTCGACCGGCTATCGGAGGGCCGCACGACGATCGCGATCGCGCACCGGCTCTCGACCGTGCGCGACGCCGATCAGATCGTCGTGCTCGACCACGGCCGCGTCGTCGAGATCGGAACGCACGATGAGTTGGTGATCGCCGGCGGCCGCTATGCGTCGCTCGTCGCGCGCGACGCGGAGCTCGAGCCGCTCGCGCCGGCCTGACGCCCCGCGGTGGAACTCGTCGTCGAGACCGAGCGGCTGGTGCTGCGCCCGATGGTCGCCGACGACCTCGACGGGTTGCAGGGGATCTTCGGCGATCCTCTCGTCATGGCCGCGTTCGACGAAAAGCCCTTCGACCGCAAACAGGTGAGCCGCTGGTTGGAACGCAATCTCGATCACCAGCGAAAGCACGGCTTCGGTATGTTCGCGGTGTTCCTGAACGACGACAGTCGTTTGATCGGCGACTGCGGGCTCGAGTTGATGGAGATCGACGGCGAGCAGGTCGCTGAGCTCGGCTATGACCTTCGCAGCGATTGCTGGAACAAGGGGTATGCCACCGAGGCGGCGCGCTCCGTCCGCGACTACGCCTTCAGCACCTTGCGCCTGCCGCGACTCGTCAGCCTGATCCGGCCCGGCAACGCGCCGTCTACGCGCGTCGCCGAGAAGGCCGGTCTGAGGAAGACGGGGCAGATCGAACGACACGGCCGCGTGTACCTCCGTTACGAGATCGCGAACACCGACCTCGTGTAGGCTCGGCCGACGTCGGTGCAGGCGCGCCTCAAGCTCACGCGGAAGCAGATCCTGGCGTTCCGCCGGCGCGTCGGCGGGCTCGACGAGCGGATGCCCAATCGCGCCGAGTCGCTGCGGCGTGCGGCGTGGGCGGGCCTGCAGGACAGCATGCCGAGAGCCGCGCTGCTCTCACTGCACGCGCGGGTGGAAGGCGTGGAGTCGACGACGTGGGAGCACCCGTCGCTGGCCCAGCTCTGGGGGCCTCGGTACAACGCGTACGTCGTCCCGAAGCGCGACTTCGCGCTGTTCTCGCTCGGCAGGCTGCCCGACGACGCCAGGGGCCGCCGACGGGCCGAGCAGATGGCCGAGCGCTTGCACGCCGGACTCGGCGGCGATCGCATGACGGATCGCGAGGTCGCCCGCAAGATCGGCATCGGCAACTCGATGAGGTACGCCGCGACGACGGGCACGGTCGCCATCCGCTGGAACGGCGCGCGCGCGCCGATCGTGTGGACGGTCGACCCTCCGAAGATCGACCCGGCCGACGCCTGCCGCGAGCTCGCCCGCCGCTACCTCCACATCTTCGGGCCGGCGAGAGACGCAGACTTCGCCCGCTGGGCCGGGATCTCGCGGCGGTCGGCGTCCAGCGCGTTCGCCTCGCTCGAAGGATCGCTGCTGCCTGTCCGGTCGCCGCTGGGCGACGAATGGCTCCTCGCAGAGGACGAACAGGCGATGCTCGACGGCGGGACGACCGGCGGCCCTGCGCGCCTCCTGCCGAGCGGCGACGCCTACTTCCTGCTCGACGGAGCCCAGCGCGAGCTGCTCGTCCCGCGGCCCGAACAGCGGCTGCTGCTCTGGACGCCCCGCGTGTGGCCGGGAGCGCTGCTCGTCGACGGCGAGATCAAGGGGACGTGGAGACGAGCGCAGCACACCGTGCGGATCGAGGCGTGGACACGGATCCCAACCGCGACACGTGCCGCAATCGAGGCCGAAGCCAGATCCCTGCCGCTTCCAGCGCTCGAGCGCGACATCCAGGTGAACTGGCAGCAGTGAGCGTCGAGGCGCGGCGCGCGTAGCATCCTCTTCGTGGCCGCGACCGATCGCCGCGAGACCGAGTCGGGCATCGAGGTGAAGCCGGTCTATACGACCGAGGACGCGCAGCACGACCTCGAGCTTCCGGGGGACTCTCCGTTCACGCGCGGCCCGTACCGCGACATGTACCGCGGCCGGCCGTGGACGATCCGCCAGTACGCGGGCTTCGCTTCGGCCGAGGAGACGAACGCGCGCTTCCGGTACCTGCTCCAGCGGGGGCAGACGGGCCTGTCGGTCGCATTCGACCTGCCGACGCAGCTCGGCTACGACTCGGACGACGCGCGCGCGGTCGGCGAGGTCGGGCGCACCGGCGTCGCGATCGACTCGATCGCCGACATGGAGCTGCTGTTCGACGGCATCCCGCTCGATCAGGTTTCGACGTCGATGACGATCAACGCTCCCGCGGCGCTGCTGTTGCTGCTGTACGAGCTCGTCGCCGAGGAGCAGGGCGTGAGCGGGACCGAGCTCCGCGGCACCTCGCAGAACGACATCCTCAAGGAGTACATCGCGCGCGGGAACTACATCTTCCCGCCGAAGCCGTCGATGCGGCTGACGACGGATCTCTTCGCGTACTGCGCCGAGCGGATCCCGAACTGGAACACGATCTCGATCTCCGGGTACCACATCCGCGAAGCCGGCTCGACGGCGGTGCAGGAGCTCGCGTTCACGCTCGCGAACGGCATCGCGTACTGCGACGCGGCGGTGCGTGCGGGCCTGTCTCCCGATCGCTTCGGCGAGCGTCTTTCCTTCTTCTTCAACGCGCACAACGACTTCTTCCAGGAGGTGGCGAAGTTCCGCGCGGCGCGGCGGTTGTGGGCGCGCATCATGAGCGAGCGCTTCGGCGCGACGAACCCGAAGGCGCAGGCGCTGCGCTTCCACGCGCAGACCGGCGGCTCGACGCTGACGGCACAGCAGCCGCAGAACAACGTCGTCCGCGTCGCGATCCAGGCGCTCTCGGCAGTGTGCGGCGGCGCGCAGTCGCTCCACACGAACTCGTTCGACGAAGCTCTGGCGCTCCCGTCGCAGCACGCGGCGCGCCTCGCCCTGCGTACGCAGCAGATCCTCGCAGCCGAGGCCGGCGCAACCGACACGGCCGATCCGCTCGGCGGCTCGTACTACATCGAGGCGCTGACGGACGAGCTCGAGCGCCGCGCGTTGGAGCTGATCGAGCGCATCGACGAGCTCGGCGGCGCCGTCGCCGCGGTCGAGCAGGGCTTCGTGCAGGACGAGATCGAGCAGGCGTCGTTCCGGTACCAGCAGCAGGTCGAGTCCGGCGAGCGCGTGATCGTCGGCGTGAACCGCTTCCACGAGGACGAGGAGGAGCCGATCGAGCTGCACCGGCTCGATCCGGACGCCGAGCGCCGGCAGCTCGAGCGGACCGCACGGCTGCGCGCGGAACGCAACGCCGACGACGCGGAAGCGGCGGTCGCGCGCGTGCGCGACGCGGCGCGCGGCGTCGACAACATGCTGCCGCCGTTGCGCGAGGCGCTGCGTGCGCACTGCACGATCGGCGAGATCTGCAACGCGCTCCGCGACGAGTGGGGGATGTACGACCAGCAGCGCGCGCCTGCATGAGCGAGGTACTCGAGTACCACCGCGTGACCAATGTCGCCGCGCACGGCACCGACGAGGACGAAGCGCGGACGATCGAGACGCGCCCGAGCCTCTTCAAGGACTACGGCGCCGCCGAGCGGCTGCCGCTCGAGACGTCGATCGCGGGGACGCTGCTCCAGGACGGCGCCGGGATCGTCCGCTCGCAGGAGCGGCGCGACTACGGCGGCGGGACGATCCACTGGCGCGCGTACTCGAGCGCCGGTGCGCTCTATCCGGTCGAGGCATACGTCGCGAACGCCGGCGGCCTCTACTCGTTCGACGCTCTCTCGCGGGCGCTGGTCCGTACCGGCGAAGACGTTCGCGCTCGACTGGGCCTCGACTCGCGTGAGGTCGTGATCCTCACCGGCATCCACGCGCGGACGGGCTGGAAGTACATGGAGCGCGGCTATCGCCACGTCTGGTGGGACGCGGGCACGATGCTCGCGAACCTGCTCGCGCTCGCGGGCGCCGACGGGCTCGAGCCGCGGCTTTACACCGCATTCGTCGACGCCGAGGTGAACGGCGCGCTCGGCGTCGACGGCGAGCACGAGTACGCGCTTGCGCTGCTCGCGCTCGGAGGGCCGACGCTCTGACGTTCCCGCTCGCACGGCGCGCGCACGCGGCCTCGGCGTTCGCGGACGCGAACGCAGTCGCAGCGTGGAGGAGTTCGCCGCAGGGCGAGGAGCCGGAGCTCGACCGCGAGAGCCTCGTGCGCGCGATCCTCGAGCGACGGTCGGTGAGGGCCTACGCCGACAAGGCGCTTCCGCTCGAGGAGCTCGCAGAGCTGCTGCGCTGGTCGGAGGCGCCGATCCCGGCGGATGCGGCGCCGGTCGTACGCCAGCTCGTCGCGGTTGCTTCCGTCGACGGTCTCGCGCCGGGAATCTACGACGCGCAGCTGAACCTCATCGCGCCGCGTGACGAACGCGAGTTGCGCGACGCGGTGGGTTTTGCGGCGATGGAGCAGGAGCACCCGCGCGACGCGGCCGTCAACGTCTTTCAGGTCGCCGATCTCGAAGCGATCGTCGAGCGGCTCGGCGACCGCGGGTATCGCTGGGCGCAGCTCGAGGCGGGCGTTCGCGCCGGGCGCCTCCAGATCGGCGCGTTCATGCGCGGCTGGGGCGCGGCGGCGTCGACGTTCTACGACGACGAGGTGTCGCGCCTGCTCGACACGCACGAGTCGCCGCTGCTCATGGTCGCCGTCGGGTCGCGATGACGCACGTCGCGCGCATCTCGACCACGCCGGTCAAGGGCTTTCGCCTCACGCATCCGGAGGAGGTGCAGCTCGGGCCGAACGGCGTCGAGGCGAACCGCCGCTTCTTCCTCGTCGACGCCGAAGGCCAGCGTCTGCGCAGCTCGCTGACGCCGTGGCCGGTCAGCGTCCGAGCCGACTACGACGACGCGTCAGAGCGGCTGTGCATGCACTTTCCCGACGGCACGAACATCGACGGCGACGCCGTCGCACGCGGCGAACCGGTTCACTCGACGTCCGGCTCCATCGACGTCCACGGCCGCGTCGTCGAGGGGCCCTGGCAGGAGCCGCTGTCGAAGCTCGCCGGCCAACCGGTGCGTCTCGCGCGCGCGGACCGCGCCGGCGCGGGCATGAACGCTCCCGTCACGCTTCTATCCGACGGATCGCTCGCACGTCTCGCGCGCGCAGCCGGACGCGACGCGATCGATGCCCGGCGCTTCCGCATGCTCGTCCAGCTCGAAGGCTGCGACGCGCACGAGGAGGACACGTGGGAGGGACGCACCTTCGCCGCCGGCTCGGCGGTGCTGCGCGTCGGCGGACCGGTCGATCGCTGCGCGGTGACCACGCGCGATCCCGACACCGGCGAGCGCGACCTCGACACGCTCCGCCTGCTGAAGGACTACCGCGGGCAGCGCGCGAGCGACGGCGCGGTCCTGTTCGGCGTCTATGCGTACGTCGAGCGGCCCGGCGTCGTGCGCGTCGGCGACGCTTTCACGCCGCTCGCATAAAGCGTTGCGCATCCTCCTCGTCTCGCAGATGTACCCGGGCCCGAGCGACCCCGACCTCGGGGTCTTCGTCGCGCAGATGGAGCGGGCGCTGCGCGAGCGCGGGCACGACGTCGATCTCGCCGTGCTGAACCGGCGCGGCGGAGGCAAGCGCCGCTACGCCGCGCTCGCGCGACGCGTGCGTGCCGCGCGTCAGCCGGACGTCGTCTACGCCCATTTCCTCGTTCCGTCCGGACTGATCGCGACGCAGGTCGACGCGCCGCTCGTCGTCACCGCGCACGGGCGCGACGTGCGGAATATCGGTTCGATCCCGGGAATCGCGAGGCTGACGAGCCGTGTCATCGCCCGCGCGTCCGCGGTGGTCGCCGTATCCGACTATCTGCGCCGCGAGCTCGAGGCGAAGCTGCCGGCGGCGCACGGCAATACGGTCGTCGTCGATTCGGGCGTCGACCTCGAGCGCTTCTCGACGGAGATCGTGCCGCAGCGTCGGCTGGAGTCGCCTGCGTACCTCTGTGTCGGCGCGCTGACCGACCGGAAGAACGTCGTGCGCCTCGCCGACGCGTTCGCCCGCGTGGGCGAGGGCAGCCTGACCTTCGTCGGCGACGGGCCCTTGCGCGCGCGCCTCGAAGGACGCGCGCGCGTGCGGGTAGTCGGCCGGGTGCCGCACGACGAGATCCCGTCGTGGATGGCCGCAGCGGACGCCGTCTGCCAGCCCAGCCTGATCGAGCCGCTCGGCCAGTCGCTGCTCGAGGCGATGGCCTGCGGCCGGTCCGTCGTGGCGACCCGGATCGGCGGTCCGCCGGAGTTCGTGCCGCCGGAAGCGGGCGTTCTCGTCGACCCGACCGACCTCGACGCGCTCGAGCGGGGCCTGCGTTTCGCAGCCGCGCTCCCACGCCCGAACGAGGCGGCCGCCGCCGCCGCGGCCGAGCACGATGTCAGGAAGCAGGCGGCTCGGGTGGAGGAGATCCTGCTGAGAGCCGTTCGAGATCGGCGAGCCTGAGCTCGACGAGCGGCCGCACCTCGTCCTCCAGCCCCGCCTCTCGCGCCGCCTCCAGCGCCTGCAGAAACGACTGGCGCGCCTTCTCGGGGGCGACCCCCTGCTTGAGGCGGTTGTCTCCGGTAACAAGCAGTTTACGGATCTTTTCGCGAGGTTTATCGTCCATAAGCTTCTCGTTTTTTAATAAACGACGTGCGACAATGGGATATGGCCAAGATCAAGGTCCTGATCGCGGACGATCATTCTCTCTTTGCACAGGCGTTGCAGGCAATACTCGGCACCGACGACCGTTTCGAGATCGTCGCGCTCGCGAAGAACGGCGACCAGGCCGTGGAGCTCGCCGAGTCGCTCGAGCCGGACGTGGTGCTCATGGACATCTCGATGCCCGTCCTGGACGGCTTCGCGGCGACGAAGAAGCTTCGCAAGAAGCGTCCCGACCTGCCTGTACTGATGTTGACCGGCTCCAACTCCCGCAGCGACGTCGACAAGGCGCGCACGTCGGGTGCGGCCGGCTATGTGACGAAGGACCGGATCGCCGGCGAATTGATCGACGCCATCGTCGAGGTCGTCGGAAAGTAGGTCACGGGTAACGTCGGGTACCCTTGGGCCGCGATGCTCCAGGCTTTCGCCGTTTTCCACGTGCTCATCTCGATGGCCCTCGTCGGCCTGATCCTCATGCACTCCGGCCGCGACACGGGCATCGGGGGCATGGGCTTCACGCCGCAGTCGCAGGGCGGCACACACATCGTCGAGCGGAACCTGACGCGCGTGACGATGCTGGTGGCCGTCATCTTCGCGCTCGATACCGTCGTGCTCTTCCGCTGGTTGCAGTAGCGCTCGCGCTCGCCGGCTGCTCGAGTCACGCAGAGTCCGTTCCACCGCTCCCGATCGCGGGTCCACCGCACACGTTGCGCGTTGCGCTCGAAGAAGTGCGCTGGCCGCTGCCCCAGCGGCCACTGACGCGCGACGAGCGCCAGCTTGCGGCGGCCGTTCGTGCGTTCGAGGTTGTGCGCGCGCGGGCCGGCGAGGTGGTCGTCCGGGGCGGGCCGGTGCGCATCGTCTTCCGCGAGGTCGAGCCGCACCAGGCCGCCGTGCTCTTTCGCCGCGGTCGGCTCGACGAGGCGCCGGTGCCGGTCGGGGACATCCGCGCCGCGCTCGACGACGCGACGGTCGGCGACGCCGTGCACGTGACGAACCTCGCTGCCGTTGACGGGCTGCGCGCGTCGCGCCTGCCGCAGTCGGTGCGTGACGCCCTTGCGGCGACGGCCGCGCGGAGGGACTACGCACAGCTCGTTCCCGAGGACCTCGAGGCGGCGATGCCGTCGCCGCCGGCGCGCGTCTTCCGCTCCGCTCGAGACGGCGTCCATGGCTTGCCGAGCACGCCGGTGCGGATCGGCGTCGAGGGCGATCCTGCGCTCGCGTACGGCGCCTCGCTTCTCGCAGCGTCTTGGCGCGACCTCGACCTCGACGTGCACGTCGTCCGGCACGGAGCGAACGCGACCTTCGTGCGAGGCTCCGCCGACGGGACGATCCCGATCGCAAGAGCGGTGGACGCCCGCTTCGTGTCTCCGCGTGTGCGCGGCTGGCGCGAGAACGCGCAGGGCGTCGTCGACTACGCGCGCGTGCGCGTCCGCTAGACGCCCGGCGTCGAGCCGCTGCCGGTGATGTTGAAGTGCGCGGTCGCGATCGCCGGCACGAGCGCGCCGAAGGGATAGCGCTCGCCGTAGAAGTCGCTCTGGTTGACGAGCGTCACGCGCCGGCTGAGCGCGGGGACGTTTGCGAGCATGTTCGGGACCGCGACCGTGAAGCGAAGGTTGACGAGCGGCTCCGCGATCTTGCCGTCGCGGATGCGGAAGGTGCCGTCACGGGTCATGCCGGTCAGCACGCCGCCGCGCGGGTCGACGATGCCGAGGTAATGGACGCGCGTCACGTAGATGCCGTCGCCGACGGTGGACACGAGCTCGTCGACGGAGTCCGCCTCGCCTCCCGCCATCGAGATCGCGAACGCGAGCGGCCCGTACGCCTGCCACGTCGCGGGCGGTGCGTGTCCGGTCGTCCGGGCGTCGCCGCCTGCGCGCTTGGCGGTGCGTCGATCCCAGACGACGCCACGTGCGACGCCGTTCTCGACGAGCGGCACGCGCTGCTTTGCGACACCTTCGAAGTCGAACGCCTTGGGCAGGCCCCGCGCGTCGAGCCCGTCGTCGGCGATCGATACTTTCTCGTCGAAGATGCGCTCGCCGATGCGTCCGGCGAGGTAGCTCCGCTCTTCGAGTAGTCCGAGCGCGCCGAACGAATCCCACGCGAAGTACTGGAGCATCTCCGCCAGCGCATACGGCTCGAGCACGGCGCGGCAGGCGCCCGCCTCGAGCTCGCCGGCGCCGGTCGTCCGCGCCGCCTTCTCCGCCGCCTCGGTGGCGCACGCATCGGGATCGACGCCCGAGACCGCCGACGCCGTCTGCGTCGCGTAACCCGATAAGCCTTCTGCAGCGGCGAGCACGACCACGGTCGCATCGGTCACGCGCTGGCTCGTCTCGAGGCCCGTCGTCGATGTGACGGCGAGGTCCGTCGTGCCGCTCGTGAAGAAGCCGTACGCGGGAATGTCGCCGGTCGCGGCAATCGCCGAGGCTGCCAGTCGTGCCTGCTCTGCCGGGCCGAGGGCCGCCGTCTCGTCGTCATAGCCGACGGTGTCCCCGGCCGGCGCCGCCTCCGGAAGGCCGGGAAAATCCGGATCCGCGCGCACACGCTCGGCGGCGTCGGCGGCTCGGGCCGCGACCTCGCGGAGACCGTCGTCACCCGTGCGGTTCGTCACGGCGACGCCCACGCGGCCGTCGCGAACGGCACGCACGGTCACGACCGTGTCGTCGACGAGCGTCGGCTGGTGCTGCGTCGAGCCCGCGAAGCGTGCGAGGCCCGAACGCTCCGAGTGAACGGAGACCTCCGCCTCGTCCGCAGCAGCGGCGACGTGGGCGAGCGCGCGGCCGGCGAGCTCGAGCGCCGCGCTCACGCGTGGACGCCGATCTGGACGCCGCGGAAGCGAGCGGGCGAGGTGCCGTGGGAGACGTGCGCCGTCTGGCCCGGCTGCCCCTTGCCGCAGTTCGTCAACCCGTGCAGCCGCCACGAATCGCTGTTGCCGACGGCGTCCATGGAGCCCCAGAACTGCGGCGTGATACCGGTGTACGTCGCGTCGCGCAGCATCCGGCCGAGCCTGCCGTCGGTGATCTCCCACGCGATCTGCGTCCCGAACTGGAAGTTGAGCCGCTTGTCGTCGATCGACCAGCTCTTGTTCGTCTCGAGGTAGATCCCGCGCTCGACGCCCGCAATCAGCTCTTCGAGTGTCATGTCACCGGGCTCGAGGTGGAGGTTCGTCATTCGGACGAGCGGCATGCGGCTCCAGCCGTCCGCGCGCATCGACCCGGGGAAGCCGACCTCGCGCGAGCCCATCCAGCCGACGAGCAACCCCTCGCGGACGATCCGCTGCGGCTTCGCCGGCACGCCCTCGTCGTCGTAAGCGAAGGTGCCGAGGCCGAGAGGCGTGGTGGGGTCGGAGGTCACGTTCATGTGCTCCGAGCCGTAGCGCAGCGAGCCGCAGTCGCTTGGATGGAGGAAGCTGGTCCCGGCGTACGCCGCCTCGAAGCCGAGGACGCGGTCGAGCTCGGTGGGGTGGCCGACGGACTCGTGCAGCTGCAGCGCGACCTGCTCGGCGTCGATCACCACGTCCATCACGCCGGCCGGGCACTCCGGCGCCTGGAGGAGCGCCGCCGCCTGCTCGCCGACGCGCGGCGCCTCGTCCGCGAGCCGGAGGCCGAGGACGAACTCCCACCCGGCCTGCGCGCTGAGCCCGCCGAACGCGCTCGGATAGCTGCGCTGCTGCGACAGCCCGTCCCCGACGGCGGTCGCGTCGATGCCGGCGCCGCACTCGACCAGCTCCTGCTCGACGTCGGTGCCTTCGGAGGAGACGAGCACCCTGCGCTCGAGCTGCGCACGGGCGAACGCCTCCGCGACCTTGACCTCCGGCCCCGCAAGGCCCTTCTCCGCGTCGAGGCAGAAGTCGATCTTCTCGTCCAGCGAGATCGAGAACGGGTCGATCTCGACGCGTGTCCCGAACGTCCCGGTCTGCGGCGCGAGCGGCGCGAGCGGCGCGAGCTCGCGCGCTCCTCCGCCGGCTGCGCGCGCGAACTCGCAGGCGCGGCGTGCAGCTTCGCGGGCGCTCTCGTCGCT
>JBJMJE010000152.1:0-13192 GCA_045806505.1 Gaiellaceae bacterium | reverse complement strand
TTCGGATGCCCCGCCGCGACGAGCGCCAGTACCTCGCGCTCGCGGCCGCGCAGCGGCTCCTCCTCCTGGTCGACGTGCGCCTGCAGAAGCGCCCGCGCCGCCTTCGGGTCGAGCGGCGACTCTCCACGCGCGGCGGCGCGGATCCCCTCGAGGAGCTCCTCGGGCGGCGCGGCGTTCAGCTGGTAGCCGACGGCTCCGGCGTCGAGCGCGCCCATGATGCGCCCGCGGTCGGAGAACGACGTGAGGACGACGACCTGCGCCTCCGGGACGCGCTTCACGAGCCGGCGCGTCGCCTCGATCCCGTCGACGCCGGGCATCGACAGATCCATGAGAACGACGTCCGGGCCGTGAGCGACCGCAAGGTCGACGGCCTCGCCGCCGTCGCCTGCTCCGCCCACGAACTCGAGGTCGTCGGCCGACCGCACGAGCTGCTCGAGCCCGTCGCGCACGACGGCGTGATCGTCGGCGACGAGGACGCGGATCAACGTTCCGGCACCGTCAGCGTCACGCGTGTGCCCGCGCCTGGCGTCGAATCGATGTCGAGGCTGCCGCCGAGATCCGCCGCCTGGTCTGCGAGCAGCGCGAGCCCGAGGTGGCCCTGCGCGCGGCGGTCGTCGAGCACGGCGCGCTCGAAGCCACGCCCGTTGTCGGCGACGACGAGCACCACGCCCCGGCCGTTTGCATCCACTTCGATGCTGCACGTTTCCGCGCCGGCGTGCTCGACGACGTTGCGCAGCGCCTCCTGCGCGGTGCGGAAGACCAGGCGCTCCACCGCGTCGCTCGGCCGAAGTCCGTCGGCGACGTCGACGTCGACGGCGACGCCGCGCGCGACGGCCCTGGCCGCGAGGTCGTTCAGCGCCGGCTCGAGCCCCGCGTCGCGCAGGTTCGGCGGATAGATCTCGACGAGCAGCGAACGCAGCTGGCGCATCGACTGCCGTGTCGCGTCTGCGCCGCTGCGCAATGCGCGGGCGACCTCGTTGGTCGGCGTGACGTCCACGTTCTCGGCGGCGACCGCGAGCGCGTCCGACGTGCCCGCGAGATCCTGAACCACGCCGTCGTGACGGTCGGCCGCGATCACGCGGCGCTCCGTATCCGACGCGTTGAGCGCGCGCAGGAGCAGCGCCTCGCGCTCGGCGTGCGCGCGGCGCAGGCGTCGCGCGAGCGAGAGCGCGATCGGCAGCTGCAGCAGCCAGAGCATGAGCAGCGCGACGACGAGCGCCGGCAGGAACGTGAGCCAGACCTTGCGCCCGCTCGCCGCCACGTCGCTGAAGCTGAGGTACGTCTCGAACAGGAGCGGCCGGCCGCTCGGCGTGTGCACGGGCATGTAGACCTCGAGCAGCTTGCGGTTCGGGCGCTCGTACCGGTTCTCGGGCGCCGACAGGTCGCTGATGCCTGCATCGACGCCGGCCCCTTTCAACGTCGCCAGCTCGTCGTCGCCGAGCGGATAACGCGAGCCGACGAGGCGCGGCTCGTCCGAGTAGACGATTCGGCCGGTCGCGTCCCAGACCTTCACGCGCACGACGGGGCTCCGCAGCACGCGCTGATGCACGAGCCGGTCGAACGTCGCGAGCTGCACGCGGTTGCCGCGGACGACGCCGTCGTCGAGGTTCGGTTCGACGACGCTCCGCCCGAGGACTTCCGTCAGGCGTCGCGCGTCGCGCACGGACTCGCTCTCGCCGGCGCGGCGGAGGACGATGGTCGCGAGCAGCGCGACGACGAGCATCGCGAGCAGGCCGGAGAGCGCGAACTGCAGGAAGAGGCGTCTGCCGGGCGGGGCGGCGTTGCGAGTCGGAGCCACTGAGGGAGATACGCGCGAGCGCGCGTCCGCGGTTCGCGGCCTACTTCACGACGACGGTCAGAGTCAGCACGTTCGCGTCGCCCAGAACCGTCAGGCCGCGCTCCTCCGGTGTCTGCACGTTCGACGCGGTAAGGCGGTACACGCCGGCCTTGCGAAAGAGGACGGTGCGCGACGTGCCCGCGTAGGTGCGCGGATCGCCGAGTGCCAGCCGCGGCCCCTTCGTCTGCGCGAAGTCGAAGTCCATCGGGCAATCGGGCCTGATGATGACGCTGTCCCCGCGCGCGACGGTGATCTGCAGCGTCGGCCCGAGGAGCCTCGCCGGCGTTCGCCACACGTGGCAGTGCGAGACGACGTGCGCGATCGCGAGGCGCACCGTTTTCGCTGATGCTGCGCCGCCGCCCGGTGCCGCGAGCAGCGCCAGCGCAGCGACGAGCGTGACGTAGTGCCTACGCCTCATCGAACGCCTCCTTCAGCTGGACTGCTCGCTGCGGCGCGCGCGACGGGAGCCACCAGTTCCAGCGGCCGAGGAGCGCCATCAGCGACGGTACGAGCAGCGCGCGGACGAGTGTCGCGTCGATGAGCACGGCAAGCGCGAGACCGAGCCCGAATTGCTGCAGGCCGGGCACGCTGCCGACGACGAAGCCGCCGAACGACACCGCCATTACGAGCGCGGCCGCAGTGATCAGCCGTCCAGTGCGCTCGAGCCCGAACGCGACCGCGCCGGCGTTGTCGTGCCGTGCGTCCCACTCCTCGCGCATCCGCGAGACCAGGAACACCTCGTAGTCCATCGAGAGCCCGAACAGGACGGCGAAGAGGAAGATCGGGATCCAGCCCTCGATCTGCGCCGAGCGCTCGACGCCCAGCACGCCGGCGCCGATGCCGAAACGGAAGACGGCGACGAGGAGCCCGTACGCAGCGGCGACGGAGAGCAGGTTCAGGACGACGGCCTTCAGCGGCAGCAGCAGCGAGCGGAACGCGCGCGCGAGCACGAGGTACGTCAAGAGCAGCGCGGCCGCGACGAGCCACGGGAAGAACGCGTAGCTCCGCGAGAGGAAGTCGGCTCCCTTCGGTCCTGCTCCGCCGACCAGCACCTCCGTCCCCGGAACGCTCAGGTCGCGCAGGCGCGAGACCAACCTGCGCGACGCGGGATCGCCGTAGTCGTGGCGGCCGACGACGAACATGCGCGCGTAGCGCCCGTCGCGCGAGACGTACGGCGCCTCGCTGCCGATCGCGACGAGCGACACTTCCGGGTCGCGCAGGAGACGGTTCGAGATGGCGTCCAGCCGCGCGTGCACGCGCGCAGTGCCCGCAGCTCCGGCACGTCCCGCGTCGACGACGACCTCCGTGGGCGTCAATGCGCCTGGCCCGACGGCATCGCTCAGCGCGACGAAGCCGCGCGTCGCTTCGGTGTTCTGCGGCAGGCTCGTCAGCGATCCGGGCGTCAGGTGCAGGAACGCGATCGGCGCCGCCGCCACGAGCAGGAGCGCGACCGTCGGCAGCAGCACCGCGAGCGGGCGGCGCATGATCGCGCGGGCGAGCGCGGCCCACGGCTCACGCGGACGTCGGTGCGTGCGCCTGCGCGCGAGCGCGCGCCGGCCGACGAGCGACAGCAGAGCCGGCTGCAATGTCAAGGCTGCAGCGATCGAGACGAGCGGGATCAGTAGCCCGGCCAGGCCCATCGTCCGGATGAAGGGAACGGGAACGAGGAACAGGAGCGCCAGCCCGATCGCCACGGCGGCGCCGGAGAAGACGACGGCGCGTCCGGCGCCGGTGATCGTCCGCACGATCGCCGCGTCCGTGGAATCGTCCTTCGCGAGCTCCTCGCGGAAGCGGCAGACGATCAGGAGCGAGTAGTCGATCGCGAGGCCGAGGCCGATCAGCTCGACGAGGTTCGTGGCGTACGACGTGACGGAGACGAACTCGGTCGTGACGTAGAGGAGCGCGAGCGTCCCGGCGATCGTGCAGGCGGCGAAGACGAAGGGGATCGCGAGGGCGAGCGAGAGGCCGAGCACGAACGCGAGCACGAGCAGCGCGAGCGGCAGGGCGAGCGTCTCGCCGCGTCGCAGGTCGGATGCGAGTCGTGGGTCGAGGTCGTGCTGGATCGCAGGCTGTCCGGTGACGAGTGCACCGGCGCCGACCGCGCTCCGAAGCGCGGGCGTGTAAGCCTTCGCGCTCTGCAGGCCGAGGCTCGTCTCGATGTCGCCGTAGACGACGCCCCCGCCGGCGCGAAACGTCGCGAGGTGCCCGCCCGGCAGGACGTGCGCCGCGCGCACGAGACGCGTCCGCAGTCGCCTCTGCACCGCCGGATCAAGCGACCGATGCGTGCGGAAGACGACGGTGAACGTTCCTTCCGGCCGCTCGCCGAAGCCGGCGGCGAGCGCGGACTCCGCTTGCGCCGATGCCGTCCCCGGCACGGCGAACGAGTTGACGAGGCGCGAGGGAAGCTGGAACGACAGGAAGACGCCGGCCGCGAGGACGGCGACCCAGACCACCAGCACCGCGGCGCGGAACCGCAGGACGAAGAGCGTCCAGCGCTCCAGCCCGGAAAGAGGTGAGCGGGTCGCGACACCCCCAGGCCCGCGACCCGCTCTGCGCCTCAGTGAGAAGCCGAAGAGCACCATTTCGCCTCTCGTGGGCGCCCTCCGCCGGGGGGAGGGGTTGGGAGGCCCCTCCCGGCGGAGACTCGCCTACTTGACCACCTGGATCGCGAGGCGGATCGCCGGCAGCTGGTACCCGAGCGCGAGGCCCGGCACGTCGCGCGCGTACGTCAGCACGGGGATCATCCCGTAGGGCGTGTTCGCGTACGACGGCTGCTGCGTGTAGAGCAGGGGATACATGTCGATCAGGTGCGTCCCGGGCGCTCCCGTCGCGATGAGGTGCATCACGACGTCGCCGTTGGAGTTGAAGCCGCACCCGTAGCCGATGTAGCTGTTGTCGTAGTCGACTGCGATGGTGTTGTCGAGCTGCGTCCAGCCGAGGCCCTTGAGGTGCACCGTGAACGGCTGGCCCACCTTCAGCCGCAGCTTCGAGACGCCGTTGCCGACGATGCTGCGCTTGACGTAGTACGGCACCTGCGCCTTCACGGCGCCACCCTGGAGGAGTTGCACGACGTGCCAGCCGCCGAGGCCGTCCGGTACCTGCACGTTGCTCGTCAGCGTGCCGTCTGCGCCGGCGGTGCCGGTGCCGAGCGGGACGGAGACGAAGCTCCAGCAGGTGCCGGTGCAGTTGACGCGGTTACCGACGACCGTCGACCAGACGAGGCTGACGGGCGCACCCGCCGTGAGGCCGCTCGCGGAGACGCCGACCTTCGACATCACCGGCCCGGAGGCCGAGGACAGCGTCGCCGACGCCTTGCCGGCTGCGCTGCCGCTGACAGCGGCCATCGTGGTCTTCGCATCGAGCGTCGGCGTCATTGCGACCGGCCAGTCCAGCCGGTTCTTCGGCCGGCCGAGATCCTTCGTGACGGTGAACGTGAAGTGCTCGCCCGTCGCCCACGGGATCGGCGACTGCGGGAGGTTGAGGTAGTCGAAGCTGATCGCGTCGGTGACCTCGATGGTGTGGCGGCCGACGGGGCCGGCGGCGCGGATCTGCACCTTCGCGACGCCGCGCGTCCAGTTGGCCATGATGGCGCCGACGTAGTGGTTGTCGTACTGCAGCGACGCGCCGCCCTCGTAGAGCGACGAGCCGAGGCCCGAGTACGTGACGGTGATCATCGTGCCGATCGGCCCCTTCTTCGGCGTCATCGTCGCGGTGCGGGCGATCAGAAAGCCGCCCTTCGCGACCTGCTGGCCGTCGACGACCGCGTAGATGTCGTGGATGCCGCCGAAGTCGGCGGGCGCCTTCAGCGTGATCGAGAACGCACCCTGTGCGTTCGTCCTCGTGGTCGCGAGGACGACGTTGATCTTGTCGGCCTTGCGTCCGAGGTAGTCGACGCTGTCGGGCCTCGCGTCGACGACCCAGGTGACGTTGGCCGTGTTCCAGACGATGCTGACGTCCTTGTTCGGGGCGAGGCCCGAGCCGGAGAGCGTGAACGTCTGGCCGGCGAGCCCGATGTCGGGCTTGGCCGCGAGGATGCCCATCGTCGCCGCGGCCGTGAACGGCGAGGCGAGCGGGCCGGGTGCCGCGGCGACGCCCGGGATCGCGGGCGGAATCAGCGCGGCGGGTGACGCCAGGGCGGGCGCGGACAGGATGAGGGCTCCTGCCAGCACCGCGCCGAGGAGGGAGATTGTCCTGGTCGTGGTGCTCATGATCTGTCTCGCTTTCGGGTCTTTTGGGGGTGTCTGGTTGCGAGCTACGGGATGATCGTGATCGGGTAATCGAGGGCCGCGACCTTGCCGGTGGTCAGCGTGTAGCTGACCTTCACGGTGATGTCGCCCAGCGGGAACGCCGCCGGGATGTTCCAGGCATTCGTCCAGAAGAAGACCTTCGCCGTCCCGTGCGAGCCCCAGTTCAGCGTCACGTTCGGCTGGCCGGGGACCGTGTAGTGCGCCTCGGTGACGTTGTCCAGCGACAGCACCGTCTTCGTCTTCAGGTCGAAGCCCCACGTGCGCAGCACGAACTGCTCCCCGCGCTTGAACACGTTGGTCTGCGTGCAGCCGATCGGCCGCGGCGCAGCGGCCGCGGGGCGCGTTCCGTTGACGCTGTCGGCGTAGAGGACGGTGTCGTCCGTGCCGGTCGGCGTCGAGATCGCTGCCGGCGGCGTCGTTCCGGTCGCCGGCGGCGTGTTCGTGATCGTCAGCTGCGACGTCGCGACCGGCATCTGCACGAACGAGCCGCGCCGCTTCGTCTTCGACTGGACGAGCACCTTGAAGTTGACCAGCCCGAGCTGGTACGTCGAGGGAACCGTCCAGGTCCCGACCCACGCGTATTGCCCGAGCGCCGTCTTCGCCTTCGGGTCGTACTTGAACTTGACGTTCGGCTGGCCGGGGATCGTCGCGTAGAAGTACTTCGCCTCGGTCAGGATCTTGTGGTTCTTGCCGTCCACCGCGTAGGCGCGGAAGACGACCGTGTCGCCGGGCTTGAAGTAGTCGTGCATCGCCCCGTCCGTAGTCGCGGTCTGGGCGATCACGAACGTGTCACCCGAGCTCGATGCCGGGAACGGAGTCGTGTCCGCGGCGGCGCCTCGAGCGAGCACGAAGGCGGCCGCGACCACCAGCGCCGGCAGAAGGATTCTTTTCACTTGACCTGCACCTCTTTTCGAATGCCGTTCGTACGAGCGCCTAGTAGGTCAGGCTGCCCGTGAGGGTTACGTTGAAGGTGCCGCCCTTCCGGTCGTAGTGGCCGCTGAAGTGCAGCGAGCCCTTGGCGTGCCGGAACTTGAGCGTTCCGCCGGTGACCTTCGCCGTGCCGGAGACCGTGATGTTGTCCTGGTCGTCCTCACCCGCGGCGCAACCGCGAGAGCCGGTCGTGACGCTGATGCTCAGCTTGCCCTTCAGGCCCGAGATCGTCCCGGGACCGAGGATCGGCGAGCACGGCGGATTCGCCGTCGTCGCCTTGACGACACCGGCGAGCTTGCCGACGCCGATGACGCTGCCCTTGCCGGCGCCGCTGGCGCTGGCGGTTACGTTCGAGCCGTCGACCTTCTCGGTGACCTTGCCGGCATACGTGCCCTTGAAGGCGACCTTGCTCTGCGCCGCTCCGAGAGCGGTGCCTGCCACGACGGCCGTGATCGCGACGGACGCGATCAGGAAGGGGATTGCGCGAAAGTGTCTCACCGGTGCTCCTTTCGAACCTGCGGGGGTCTGGTGCGAGTGCTCTCGTTGATCGTCGTGAGGCAGCTGCCGCTGGCCATCGTGGGCAGCCCCGCTCGGGCTACGGGAAACCCGCAGGTCGAACTTCGTGACATTCGTTTCGCGCTCGGGGCGCGGAACGAGACGCTCGTTTGTGCGGGTCGGCTTCCGGGCCTAGGCCGCGCCCTCGGGCGCGCGGCGTGCGGGCTCGCGACCGGGAGGCTGGGTCGGCCGCGGCCGCTCGGCCAGCGACGGGATCGGCTCGGTCACCGGCGCGCCGGCTGCGAGCTCGAGCGGGCGCCGGTGGTGCGCGATCTGCAGACGGCCGCCGTCGAGGAGGGTGTAGGTCGCGTCCCGTTTCGTCACGTCGACGTGGAGGCGCTGTCCCCGGAAGACGAGGCGGAAGCGAAGCCGTGTCAGCCGCGCCGGCAGGCGGGGCGCGAATGTCAGCTTTCCCTCGTGGTCGCGCATACCCCCGAAGCCCGCGACGGCCGCGGTCCACGCTCCCGCGAGCGACGCGATGTGGACGCCGTCGCGTGTGTTGTGCTCGAGGTCGTGCAGGTCCATCAGCGCGGCCTCCGCGAAGTAGTCGTAGGCGAGCTCGAGGTGGCCCGTCTCGGCGGCCATCACCGCCTGCGTGCACGCCGAGAGGGACGAGTCGCGGACGGTGAGGCGCTCGTAGTACTCGAAGTCGCGCGCCTTCTCCTCGTCGCTGAACACGTCGCCGCGCACGTGCAGCGCCAGTACGAGGTCGGCCTGCTTCACGACCTGCTGGCGGTAGAGGTCGAAGTAAGGGAAGTTCAGGAGCAGCGGGTACTCGTCGGGATCCGTGTGCTCGAAATCCCAGACCTGGTGCTTCGTGAAGCCTTCCGCCTGCGGGTGGACGCCGAGCGCGCCGTCCCACGGCACGACCATGTCACGCGCGGCGTCGCGCCACGCAGCCGCCTCTTCGAAGTCCGCACCGAGGTCGTCGGCGCGCCGCGGGTGTCTCGCGACGGCGTCCGCGGCGGCGCGCAGGTTCCGCTGCGCCATCAGGTTCGTGTAGACGTTGTTGTCCGCGACCGCGCTGTACTCGTCGGGGCCGGTGACGCCGTCGATGCGGAAGTTGCCGTCGGGATCGTGATGGCCGAGCGAGCGCCAGAGTCGCGCCGTTTCGACGAGCAGCTCGAGGCCGACGTCTCGGTCGAACCCGTCGTCGCCTGTCGCGTCGTAGTAGCGCTGCACCGCGTCTGCGATGTCCGCGCCGATGTGGAACGCGGCGGTGCCGGCGGGCCAGTAGCCCGAGCACTCCTGCCCGCGGATCGTGCGCCACGGGAACGCGGCGCCTTCCAGGTTGAGCTGCTTTGCCCGCTCGCGGGCGAGGTCGAGCGTCACGTGCCGCCAGCGGAGCGCATCGCGCGCGGCCTCCGGCGCGGTGTACGTGAGCACGGGCAGGACGAAGCTCTCGGTGTCCCAGAACGTGTGCCCGTCGTAGCCGGGACCGGTGAGTCCCTTCGCCGGGATCGCGCGCTGCTCGGCGCGCGCCCCCGCCTGAAGCGTGTGGAAGAGGCCGAAGCGGACGGCCTGCTGCAGCTCGGTGTCGCCTTCGAGCTCCACGTCTGCGCGGTCCCAGAACGCGTCGAGGTACGCGCGCTGGCCGTTGACGAGGCCGTCCCAGCCCGTATGCCGCGCCTCCGACAGCGCCGCGATCACCTGGTCGCGGATCGCCGGGAACGAGCGCCGGCTCGACCAGCCGTAGGCGAAGAACTTGACGACGCGGAGGCACGTTCCCCGCTCGAGGTCCGCGGCGACGGTGAGGCGGCCGACGTGCGGGCTGCTCTCGGCGGTGACGTCGGTTCCGTCGGGGCCCTCCACGATGTGGTCGAACGCGGCGCCCATCCGCAGCTCGCTGCGTTTGGTCGAGTGCAGCAGGACGGCGCCCGCGCCGCGGTCGAAGAAGCCCTCGGACTTGAGCGGCGCCTCGAGCACTGCCGCCGCGCGCGGGTCCGAGGTCGGCATCGCGGAGCCCGGCTCGTTCGCAAGCAGCTCGGACTGCACGATCACGCGGAGGGGCCCGTCGATCGGCTCGACCTCGTAGAGGATCGCGCCGACCGCGCGCTGTGCGAACGACACGAGCCGCGTCGAGCGGATGCGCACGGAGTCACCGGCCGGCGACGCCCACTCCGCGCGCCGAACGAGCGTTCCGGCGCGCAGGTCGAGCACGCGCTCGTGTGCGAGCAGCTGCCCGTAGCGGACGTCGAACGGCTCGTCGTCGACGAGCAGGCGGATGATCTTCGCGTCGGTGACGTTGACGATCGTCTGGCCCGATTCCGGGTTGCCGTAGCTCGCCTCGGCGACCGGCAGCGGGCGGAGCTCGTAGAACGAGTTGAGGTATGTGCCGGGCAGGCCGTTCGGCTCGCCCTCGTCCAGGTTGCCGCGCAGTCCCACGTGTCCGTTCGCGAGCGCGAACACGGACTCGGTCTGCGCGAGCACGTCGAGGTCGAGCTCCGTCTCCCTCACGGACCACGGCTCGACCGCGAAGCACGGGTGCGGGATCATCGCCGGAGCAGCTCGGCGAGATCGTCGACGACGACGTCGGCGCCGTTCTCCTCGAGCGCCTCGCGCTGGCCGACGCGGTCGACGCCGACGACGAAGCCGAAGTTGCCCGCGCGTCCGGACGCCACGCCCGCGAGCGCGTCCTCGAACACCGCCGCCTGCCCGGGCTCGAGGCCGAAAGCGCGCGCCGCGTAGACGAACGTCTCGGGCGCGGGCTTTCCCTTCAGGTTCTGCTCGTGCGCGACGATCCCGTCGACGACTTCGTCGAACAGGTCGTCGATGCCCGCGGCGACGAGGACGTCCTTGCAGTTCGCGCTCGACGACACGACGGCGCGGGGGAGGCCGGCGTCGCGTACCGCGTGGACGTACTCGACGGAGCCCTCGTACGCCTCGACGCCCTGCTCACGGATCAGCCTCAGCACGAGCTCGTTCTTCAGGTTCCCGAGACCGCTCACGGTCTCGGCACCCGGCGGGTCGCTCGGATCGCCTTCCGGCAGCTCGATGCTGCGCGACGCGAGGAACGTGCGCACGCCGTCGTAGCGCGGCATCCCGTCGACGTAGCGGTCGTAGTCGTGGTGCGCGTCGAACGGCACGAACGCGCCGCCCGTTCGCTTCGAGCGCGCGTGCAGGTACGTGTCGAACATCTCCTTCCATGCCGCCGCGTGCACCTTTGCCGTCTTCGTGAGCACGCCGTCGAGGTCGAACAGGCACGCGCGGATGCCGTCGGGCAAGCCCACTGCCTGGGTTCGCGCCGCGGCCACGTGCGCATCTTGACGCGCCGGCCTCGCGAGTGCGACTGCTCTAAGCTCGCCGCATCGAGTCTTCGACAGCGCCTCGCGCAGCGGCGCCTGCGCTCGCCGCCTACATCGCGGCACGGCTGCTCGGCCTCCTCGTCCTCTGGCTGATGACGCGCCACTTCGGCGGGCACGTCTCGACGCTGCTCGGCAAGTGGGACGGCCGCTGGTTCGTCGACGTCGCGCGGCACGGCTACGACACGACGCTGACGCATCGCAGCGGCGGCGCGCTCGTCAACACCAACGTCGTCTTCTTTCCCGCGTACCCGTACGCGATCAAGGCGGTGGCGGCGACGGGACTCAGCGAGCTGTGGGCGGGGCTCGTCGTGACGTGGCTCGCCGGTCTCGCCGCAGCGTGGGGGATCTTCGCGCTCGGCGCGCTCGTCTACGACCGTCGCGTCGGCGTCGCACTCGCGGTGCTCTGGGGAGTGTTGCCGCACGCGATCGTCGAGTCGATGGTCTATTCGGAGGCGCTCTTCACGGCGCTCTCCGCCTGGACGCTGTACGCGCTGTTGCGGCGCCAATGGCTCGCGGCCGGTGCGCTCTGCCTGCTCGCCGGCGCGACGCGCGCGGCCGGCGGGGTCGTCGTCTCGATCGTGATGGTCGCCGCCGCAATCGCGCTCGTGCGCAGACGCGACGGTGCGCGCCCGGCCGCAGCGCTCGTGCTGGCGCCCCTCGGCCTCGTCGGCTACCTCGCCTGGGTCGCGCACGCGCTCGATCGCTGGGACGGCTGGTTCTACATGCAGGACAAGGGCTGGCACCTTGCCTTCGACGGCGGCCGCTCGACCATCCACACGTTCGTGCAGCGCGTGCTGCTCGAGCCGACGCGGTTCGAGCTGTACGAGGTCTCGGCCGTCCTCGTCGCGTCCGTCGTGCTGCTCGTGCTGCTCGCGTACCTCCGACCGCCGTGGCCGCTGCTCGCGTATGCAGCCGGCCTCGTCGCACTCACCGTCGGCGGCGAGGGCTACTACCACTCGAAGTCGCGGTTCCTGCTGCCTGCGTTTCCGCTCCTGCTGCCGATCGCAACCGCACTCGGCGGGACGCGGCTGCGGACGTCGGGCCTCGTGCTGTCGGTGCTCGCGCTCGCGTCGGCGTGGTACGGCGGCTACCTGCTACTCCAGTGGCCCGCCTCGCCCTGAGTCGAGCTCCGACCGCAGCGCGGCGACCTCGTCGCGCAGCTCGCGGAGTTCGCGCTCGAGCGCGTCGAGCCGGTCGGGCTCCGGTTCTCGCTCCGGCTCCCGCTCCTCGACGACGGGCGCCGCGCGCGGAATCGCTTCCTCCTCGAGGAGATGGCGGTAGCGCTGCTCCTTCTGCCCCGGCTGCCGCGGCAGCCGTTCGACGAGCTCGCGCACGATCAGCCCCTGGAGCGACGCCTCGAGCGCGGCGAGATCGGCGAACGGATGCAGCCGGTGCGTGCGCTGCTTCAGCTCGCCCGGCGTCTGCGGCCCTCGCAGCATCAGCACCGCGATGATCGAGATCTCCTCGTCCGAGACGTGCATCGCCTCGTCGAAGAGGTGCCGGAACTTCGCGGCGCGGCTTCCAGGCCCGCTCGCGAGCCGCAACCAGCCCTTGTGGTTCAGCCGCTCGAGGGCCTGGCGGATCGTCGCGTCGTCGTACTCGACGACCGGGTCGCGGTTGGTCGACTGGTTGCACGCGATCCGCAGCGCGTTGAGCGAGAGGGGGTAGGCGTCCGGCGTCGTCCGCTGCTTCTCGATCAGGCAGCCGAGGACGCGAAGCTCGGCGGCGTCCGCTTGCACGCGCGCAGCCTACTCGGGGGACCCCGGCGGGTCCCCCGAGCAGTACGGCTTGCTAGGCAGCGAGGTCGAGCGCCGGCTGAGCCTCCGGCACCTGGGCCGCCAGCTCTTCGCGCCGGATGAGCGTCAGCGCGGCGACGACGCCCGCCGCTGCGATCACTGCACCGACGATGAACGCCGCGGTGAAGCCGTCCACGAGCGCGTTCGGCGCGGCGACTCCCGCCGCGAGCTGGTCGCTCGCGCGCGAGGTCGCGATCGTCGACAGCGCGGCGATGCCGAGCGCGCCGCCGATCTGCTGCGACGTGTTTATCAGGCCGGACGCGAGCCCCGCCTCGGCCGGTTGCACGCCTGCGAGCGCCGCGATCGAGATGGGCACGAACGCGAAGCCGATCCCGATCCCGAGCAGGAGGAACCCCGGCAGCAGGTCGGTGACGTAGGAACCGTCGACCGGCACCTGCGTGAAGAGTACGAGCCCCGCGGTGAGGAACGCCATGCCTGCGGCGAGCACGGGCTTGACGCCCACGCGCGTCACGAGCTGCGCGGCGACGGCCGACCAGATGATCGCCGTCCCCGCGACGGCCA
>JBJMJE010000151.1:0-15744 GCA_045806505.1 Gaiellaceae bacterium | reverse complement strand
CTCGACCGTCGTCCATCTCCTGCCGGGCACGATCGAGCCCAAGGTCGGTACCGGGACGCTGCCGATCGCGAGCAGCATGATGCCGGACGACAGCAAGTACTACGTGTCCAACTTCCTCTCGAGCACGATCAGCGTGATCGACCTGAAGACGCCGCATCCGAAGCTGATCAAGAACATCGACCTGCTCGCCAACTACGACGCACTCACCGGCACGACCAGCGGAGGGTACGGCGCGTTTCCGATCCAGACGCCGGTCAGCCCGAACGGCAAGTGGGTCTTCACGGCGAACACGTTGACGGCCACGATCACGATCATCGACACGGCCACCGACACGCTCGTCAAGAGCCTCCCGTGTGACTTCGGCTGCCATGGCATCAACTTCGGTGCCAAGCAGGGCGGCGGCTACTACGCCTACGTCGCGAGCAAGTTCTCGAACGAGCTCCTCGTGGTCGATCCCGATCCGAACAACGACGGCAGCGCGGCAGACGCGGCCGTTGTGGGGAGGGTGCTCCTGACCGCTGCGAAAGGCACGAAGTCGGACGACACCGTGACCGGCAACGCCGGCATGGGCGGGCAGGGCGTCCTACCGATCCCCGTCGTCTACAACGGCTGGGTCCAGAACGTGCCGAACACCGCCGAATTCAAGGGCCTGACGTGCGAGCAGCGCCACCCGATCGGCGGCGGTAACTGCAACTAAGCGACCGCGCGGGTCACGCCCCGCTGAGAAGTACGACTCCGAGGGCCGCGCGAGCGGCCCTCGGGCGTTGCGGAGTACGGACCGCACATCCCAGCCGCACGATTGATGCGCATCGGTACTGCGATTGACCGGATCGTGGATCGACTGGTAGCGTCGCGGTCTACCACGGGGTCGGTGCGTGGCGAGCGCGCGCGAACGGGGGAGAAGGGGGTAACACGGTGGCGAAGCGGCAGGTCGTTCTGGTCGTGCTCGGCGTCGCCGTCGCGCTCTCACTCGGCGGCGCCGGCGGCTCCGCCTTTCCCGAGCCGGCCGCGCAAGCCAGGCCGACCGTCGTGACACTCGTCACCGGCGATCAGGTAACGCTCGATTACGCGCCGGACGGCCGGCCGATCGTCGCCGTCGAGCCGGTCGACCGGCGGGCCGGAACGGGCTTCCAGACGCTGAATGTCGGCGGTCACTTGTACGTGATCCCGGTCGCCGCCGCCGGCTATCTCGGGGCGCCGCTCGACCCGAGCCTCTTCGACGTGACCGCGCTCGCGGCGCGCGACCAGAGCGCGCCTCTCGCGCTCGACGTCGTCGCCAGCGACCCGGCCGTGACGCTTCCGGGGATCACGCTCACGTCGCCCGCCAACGGGACGGAATCGAGGAGCGAGGCCGCGCGCTTCGGGCGGGCGCTCGCGGCCGACTGGTGGGCGAAGCGGCAGGGCAATCCCGGCAAGGGACTGTTCGCAGGCATCGAGCGCATCGCACTCGCCGGCGCAACGCCTTCTGCGACGGCCGGCAGCCTGCTTCCGGCCGGGCAGCCCGCGGGCAAGCTCTACACGCTCACGATCAAGGGCTTCGACCGCAACGGGCAGAAGGCGTTCGGGAACATCGGCGTCGTCTACAACGTCGACGACGGCAACACGTTCATCGCGGGGCAGTCGTTCTTCAACGGCACCTTCTCGTACAGCGTTCCGGCCGGCACGTACCAGGTCTCCGCGCTCATCACGAGCGGCGCGACTCCGGAGGACACGTCGTTCACATTCACGACCGCGCCGGAGGTCACCGTGCGCAGCAACAACGCGGTCGTCGTGCTCGATGCTCGCAAGTCGAGCCGCGTCGACGCGACCGTGCCCGATCCGACGAGCCCGATCGTCGAGCAGATGACGCTGCAGCGCGACCCCGCGCAGGGCCCGAACTTCTCGAGCTCGTTCACGGCGTTCGGACCCACGGCGATGTATGCGACGCCGACGCGCGCCGTGACCGTCGGGCAGCAGTACTTCTATTCGTCCTTCCGGCTCGGCGATGCAACCGGCGGCCTCGACCGCTATCTCTACGACCTGCAGCTCAACTACGTCGGCGCGATTCCAAACGATCTGTCGCCGACGCTCGGGCGGAACGACCTCGCCACGGTCGACGCCACCTACCACAGCAGCACGCCCGCGCGTAACGAGCTCGAGTGGCGGCTTGCGCTCGCGCCGTGGCAGTCGGGCGCGGGCGGGGTGCCGACGAGGCTCACGGCGCCGTCGGCGCGTACCGAGTACGTGCTCCCTCAGCCCGACACGCTCTGGGTGCAGACGGTCGTCGCCGACGAGCAGGAGTTCGCCGGCTGGTCGAACGGGCTCTGGAGCGCTCCCGCTGCCGGGAGCCGTCAGCAAGTCGCGTGGCACACGCAGCCGGAGGGGCCGGGCGTCGAGCAGCAGACGCTCGTCGGCCAGTCCTGCCCGGTCTGCCGCGCCGGCGACACACTCGGCATCGCGCTCCTGCCGTACGTCGACGCGGGCGGGCACACGACGCTCCCCGACCCGGGCATCAGCAGCGAGCTCACGCTCTACCGGGACGGCACGCTCGTCGACGAGCAGCCGTCCGGATTCGCGCAATTCGCGCTCGCTCCGGAGCCCGCGCACTACCAGCTCGCGTTCGACGTCTCGCGCGACGCCCCGTGGTGGCCGACGAGCACGCGCAGCCACACCGTCTGGACGTTCGACTCCGCCGAGCGCGCGCCGGACACGCTGCCCGCCGGCTGGACCTGCGGCGGCAAGGGCGGCGGCGGCGGCAAGGGCGACGCCACCGACGGCAAGGGCGGCGACGGAGGAGGCGGCGACGACGGCTGCAGCTTCGAGCCGCTCCTCTTCGCGAGCTACGACACGCACGCCGGCGCCGACGACGTCGTGCCGGCCGGCCAGAACGCCGTGATCGACGTCACGGTCGCGCACCAGCCGCACGCGCCCGCCGCGCCCGTCGACTCGCTCGCCCTCGACGTCTCGTTCGACGACGGCGCCTCGTGGACGCCCGCGCCGGTGACCGCGCTCGGCGGCGGTCGCTTCCGTGCCGCTTACGCGCAGCCCGCGGTCGCCGAGACGACCGGCTTCGCGTCGCTTCGGATCACGGCGTCGGACGCCGGCGGCAGCATGCTCGAGCAGACGATCGTGCGCGCATATCCGCTCGCCGTCCCCGCACCCGCCGACGGCGGTGGCGGCGGCCGCGGCGCGCCGCCGTTCCGGCCGTGCAACACCGCGGTCGTCGCGCCGTACGCCGAGTGCATGGCGATCGTCGCGCCCGCCGGTCGCGGCGATCCGCCGCCCCCGCCGCCGCAGGGCTACGGCGCCGCCGACATCGCGAGCGCGTACCGGCTGCCCGCCGGCGCGGGCGCCGGGAAGACGGTTGCGATCGTCGACGCGTACGACAACCCGAACGCCGAGTCCGACCTCGCCGTCTACCGCGACGCGAACGGACTGCCGCCGTGCACGACGGCGAACGGCTGCTTCCGCAAGGTGAACCAGCACGGCGTTACAGGCCCGCTGCCGCTGCCCGATCCGGGCTGGGGACTCGAAATCTCGCTCGACCTCGATGCGGTCTCGGCGACGTGCCCGAGCTGCAACATCCTGCTCGTCGAGGCCGACTCGCCGTCGATCTTCGACCTCGGTCCTGCGGTCGACACTGCCGTCGCTCTCGGCGCCGACGCGGTCTCGAACAGCTACGGAAGCCGCGGCGAGTTCTCGGGCGAGACGCTCTTCGAGCGCTACTACAAGCACGCCGGCGTCGCGATCACCGTGTCGTCAGGCGACTACGGCTACGGCAACGGCCTGCTCCTGACCGGCGGCGTCAGCTATCCCGGCTCGTCGGAGTTCGTCACCTCGGTCGGCGGCACGACACTCGTCCGCGACGACAGCGCGCGCGGCTGGACCGAGACGGCGTGGGCCGGCTCGACGAGCGGCTGCTCCGCCTACATCCACAAGCCTGGGTGGCAGAAGGACAACCTGTGCGGCAAGCGCAGCGTCGCCGACGTCGCCGCGGTCGCAGACCCGCAGACCGGCCTCGCCGTGTACGACACGTTCGGCTACGACGGCTGGCTGACCGTCGGCGGCACCAGCCTGAGCTCGCCGATCGTCGCGAGTGTCTACGCAATGGCCGGCGCGACGTCGACGCTGCGCTACGGCGTCGGCCCCTACCGCGCCGGCACCGGGCTCTTCGACGTCGTCGGCGGCAGCAACGGCCTGTGCGGCGGCAGCTATCTCTGCACCGGCGTCGAGGGCTACGACGGGCCGACCGGGCTCGGCACGCCCGACGGGCTCGACGCCTTCCGCTAGTCAAATCCCAGCAAATCGCATGCGCCGGACAGGGATCGAACCTGTGACCGTCACTACGACTTTGCGGGTGTCCGTCAGCGCGATCCTGTAGACCGAGCCGCTAGCCGAATCGCAAACGGCCCACGACGGAATGGATTGCGGGTACTCGAACGTAGCGCGCCGGTTTCACTCGCGCGCCGAACTCGACCGCGATTCCGGTGGGCGCGTGCTTCATCGCTTCGAGCTCAGCGCTTCCGTTTTTTAACCGCGATCGTGTACGACCCTTTGCCCGTCGGCTCCTTGTGGCGCACGCTGAGCCAGTGCTTTCCGGGTTGCAGCTTGCGGACGATGCGCGCATTCGCGCCGACGCCGCGGTCGTCATCCCACGCGAGCAGTGCGCCGGCGTCGTTCGGACCGTGCAGCGTCATGACCACGTCGGTCTTGCCCGTCGTGGTCATGACGTGGGAGGCCGCGACCGGCACGTCGAACGCGTATGTGTCCACTTCGGCGCCGACCGACAGATCGGCCTCGTGCGGTGGAGCCCCGACCGCGAGCTCGAGCGTCCCGGGCGAGCCCTGCGGATACTGGCGGCGCATGAATTCCTTGTCGAGCTCCGAGAGCTCCGTGTTCCAGCCGATCGCATACGACCCGACGGTCAGCTCGTCCGGGATGGCGTACTCCATGATCGACGATGAATCGAAGGCGCTGAAGTTCGTCGACGCCTGCGCGTACACCGAGAAGATGTTCGCGTCGACGTCCGGCTTCGACCAGCCCTGTCCCGCGTAGTACGCGTACACCTTCGGCTTGTCCCAGGGGATCTGGCCCGCGGCAGCCGGGTTCTGGTGCTCGTGGATCATCCCGAGCGCGTGCCCGAACTCGTGCAGGACGACACGTCTGTATTCCCGGACCGGCGTGTTCGGCTGGAGCCAGCCGTAGTTCATCGAGGGCTCGTTCGGACGCGTCATCGAGTCGGTGCCAACCGTCGACCACGAGAACCCCTTCTCCTTGAACGTGATCCGCACTTCTGCGGCGCCGCCGTTGACGAAGTCGAGCTTCAGGTTCGTGTACTGCTCCCACTCGCGCGCGATGTTCGCAACCTTCTCGCGGACGACTGCGTCGCCGTCGAGGAAGACCACGCGCAGCCGCTTGCCGTTTTCCCAGAGACGCATGATCTCGACGGCCGCACGCATGGCGTGCGGGCTGGACGTGAGCGGGAAGACGCGCAGGTTGTCCGGCCGCTCGCGCGTCGCCAGCTCGGCGACGCGGTCGGCGGGAGCCGGTGTGTCGTCGCCGCCGGGATGGATGTAGCAGACCTTGAGCTGCTTGCGCGGCTTGGCTGCGGCCGGCCTGCGTGTCGTCGCAGACGCCCTCTTGCGCGGCGTTCGGTCGTCCTGCTCGCGCTTCATCCCACGAGCCTCACCGAGCGTATTGCGACGCCTGGATTGTTGAATGCGAGGTCGCGCAGCGATCCCGCCGCCAGCGCGACGTTCGTGCCTTCGCGGATGAGGGCGACGAAGAGCACCACGTCGTTGGCGCTCGCGGCCGAGAGGTCGGCGTCGAACGTGACGACGCCGGGACTTCCGTTGTCGACGACCTGGCCTGTCAGGTCCATCCGCGAATTGGGCGCAGCCTGGCTGAACTGCCAACCACCTGCGAACGTCTGTGCGGTCGTGCCGTCGTTCGAATTGAGGACGTCGTTGACCGCCGCCGTCCACGGCACGTTGCCCGAGAACCACGTCGTCGAGTCGTCGTATTGCGCGCGGCCGGTCGTGCTCGGGTCGATCCAGTGCAAGAGCGTCACGCGGATCTCCGAGCCGCCGACGGGGACGCCGCGGCGGTGGACGACGACGTCGACCTTGACCGGCCCGCGAGGCACCTCGCAGGAGGCCGCCCCGACGGTTCCTTCGGAAAGCTTTGGCGTCAGCTCGTACAGGTCCGCCTCCGACGGCACACCCGACCACGGTTCGGCGGTCTTGTGCGCGGTCTCCATGACCGACTTCCAGAAGGGCTCGTCGACGCTGACGGTCAGGGTCGGCGCCGGTCCCTGGGGCGCACCGTGCTCGCGCAGCAGCTCCTCGAAGTAGAGATCCCACTTGCCGGTCGCGCGGATCCTCGGATCGTTCTTCTGCGAACGGAGCGCAGCCTGGAACCGACGCAGAAGCTCGTCGATCCCGACTACGCCTCGGGACCACGGCAGCCAGAGGGGCGCCGTCGGCAATGCAAACGCCGCTGGTGCAGAGGGCGACTGCCGCGGCCGGACGTCCGGGCTGCCGTGCCACGAACGCGGCGTCGTGCCGTCACGCTGCTTGTCGAGCGCCTGCAACCGCCAGCGGAGGTCGTCGTCATGCGCGCGCACGTACGTCAGATCGGTGACGTTGGTGTCGATGGCCATTTCCCACACGCCTCTCGCGGCGATCGCGGCGCGCAGCAGGCGGAGACCTCCCGAGTCGAAGAGGGAGAGGTCCTCGACGGCCGCCTCGGGCAATCCGTTGACGAGGGCTTCCCACGCCCACTGCGGCGGGTTGTTTCCCACGACGGTGCGCGTGCCGCGCCAGACGCCGATCGTCGTGCCCACGTAGACATGCTCGGGGTTCGCTGGATCGCAGAGCACCGCCGTCACCGCGGCCGGGACGTCCGTGCGTAGGTGGGTCGGATACCAGGTTTCCGTGCCGTCGAACCACCAGAGCGTGTCGACCTGGGGCTTGTCCGGGTGGCCGGTCGTCCCGAGGTAGACCGCACCCTTCGGCCCCGCCCCTGCGGCGCCCGGATTCACCGCCAGATCGGTCCAGGCGGTCGCCTCGTGGATCTTGCCCTCGACCCCTGTACCGCCCTTCTTCTCCTTCTTCTTCTGGACGACGATCACGTCGGTCGGGTCGGCCCAGCTTCCGGGGCCGCCTGCGTCGGCCGATCCGGCGGTGCGTTCGAGACGCAGAACCTGTCCACCCGGGTCCTCCCAGAGCTCCTGGGTGAGGACCCAGAGGACGTCCGGCCCCGCCCACTTCAGGACGGCAACGGGCTGCGCGAGTCGGTTCTGGCCGCGGTCGTAGGTCGTCGGCGTGATCGGGTCGGTCCCGCCGGGCAGTGTGGCCCAGTGCAGTCCCCAGTCCTCCGTGTACCAGACGCGATCGGTGCCGACGACGACCTGCGTGACGTCGTGGGCTGCGGCGCCCGAGCCGCGGGTGTGCTTCACCGCGGCCGGTGTCGAGTAGAACGACGACTTGTTGTTCTCGTCGCTGCCCGTTTCCGTTCCGGGCACAGGCGTCCCGCCGCGGACGAGCAACGCGTTGAAGCCTCCGCCCGACGACGTCAGCCACGTGGCCCGGATGTACTGCGCGAGGTAACGCGTCGTGTCCGTCGGGTCGAACGTCACGCCGCCGCCGTCGCCTTTCATGACGACCTTCCAGACGCTGCTCGAGTGTCGCTCCATGACGCCGTTGTCCTGGAGGCCGACCACGACTAATCCCTCGCACGTGGGGTGCGAGGCGATGAAGTTCGCCTCGGCGATCTGGAGGCCGTCGTTTCGAGCGATGAAGCCGACCTGCCTCGTCGGGTGATCGGAGAGGAAGACGCCGCCGTCGCACGACACCCACAGCCGCGCCCCTCCCTTCGCGTAATGCAGGTCGTGGACGTCGGCGTGCACGCCGATGCCGATCGCCGTCGGGGCTGCGTTGTAGCCGAATGTCAGCTTCGACGCCTTCATGCCGACCTCGGCCACGACGAGCGAGCCGTTGTAGCTCTCGAAGGGCGTGCCGCCCGGGTTCTTCGTCACGAGCCACGATCCGGCGATCACGACCCGGTCTGCGTTGCCGGGATCGACCGCCATCGTGATGTCGTACTCGCCCTGGTCGCGCAGGACGTCGGGAACCCCGTCCGTGACCTGCGTCGCAGTCGGCACGTCGATCGAGTCGTTCGCGATGCGGTAGAGCGCGGGCAGCTTCTTCGGGGTGGTGTTGAAGCGGTTGTTCAGGACGTAGACCTTGGTCGGCGGCTCTGAGGCGGCGAGGACGCTTCGCGCGTTGATGCCGCCGGGCGTCGCGACGAAGAAGAAGTCCGGATCGGGGGCATCCCGCACCCACAGCCCGCCCTGGTCGCCGGTGCCCCAGACCCAGAGGCGCTCCGGCGCCGCCCCGACGGCCGCCGTCCAGAGTACGTCCATGACCACGCCTCCGAACGTGTGGAACGGAGCGCCGGCCACCGGCTCCCAGTTGATCCCTTCCCCGGGCGATGCGGGCCGCTCCAGCAGGCCGATCGAGGTTGCGGCCACCACCCCGCTGCCGTTCGGCTGAGCCGCAAGCCTGAAGACGCCGTGGCCGGCGACGTTCGGAGCCTCCCGGACCCACGGATTGTCCTCGGTCGAGGAGGCGGGACCGGTCGCCGCGAGGATGCCGATCCCCGCCAAGGGTTGGCCCGGGCGGGCGAAGGTGCCGGGGGTCCGCTCGCCCGTGCCGACGAACACGACGTCTTTCGATTCGTCGTCCGGAAAGTCGTGGTCGGGCTTCAGGAGGACGGCGCCGCACGCGTGGCGGTGAGCGGGCCGCGTGATGCCGCTCCGGTCCGTCGGTGCGAGCCCGCCGATCGAGCGCCAGGACTCGCCTGAGTTCGAGGAGTACCAGATGCCTCCGTTCGCGGCCGCGGCGTAGATCCGCTCGCCGTTCGGATGGACGGCGAGGGCGCGGACCCGCCCCGCGACGCGCGGATCGTTCGCGGCCTGCCCGTCGAGAAGCCTCGTCGGGCCAAGCGGCAGCCAGAGGTTCATCGTGCCGGTGGCCTGCCCGAACGCGGAACCCATCCCGTCGGCGAGTTCGCGCGCGCGGCGGGGACCCCGGGGCGCCATCGTCCGGCCGGCGAGCAGCGCGCCCTCGAGATCGAACTGAAGACGGCGGGGAGCCATGAACCGCTGGCGCGCGAGCGGGTCGTCGCCGCTCTCACGTTCCGTGTCGGCCGGCCACTCGTAGATGCTCACGGTTCTTCACCTCCCGTCTCGGGTACGACGCGGATCCAGCCCTCCCGGAAGGCGGCCGGAGTGTCCGGCAGCAGCGCCGTCTGCGTCGCCGCGAGGATGGCGTCCGTGCGCCACGTCGCCGGCGTGTCCCGCCAGAGGAAGGCCTGGTTCTCGCCGAAGACGGACACCTTCGGCAGCCGCACCTGCGCCTCTTCGGCGAGGTCGGTCTCGACGAGCAGGGGGCCGGTACGCAAGGAGGGAGCGATCGATGCGAGACCGGGAGCGACCCAGTCGCGTGCGAGGGCAACGTGCTTGCGCGGGAGGATCCCCGTCGTCAGGTGCGCCTTGCCGCCCGGGTGCATGAGGATCGTCAGCGTCACCGTCTGGCCGAGATGGACATGGATGGTGTCGCTCTCTCCGTCGCCGAGGATGTACGGGTGCGTGATCGGGTCGTTGGGCGGGAGCACATCAGACTTGCCGAGCAGACCGAGCTGTCCGCGGCTGCGGCCACTGTCGGTCGCGAGCGCGGCCACGACCTTGTCGACGAGGTGGAAGCGGCTGTAGTCGTCGTCGACGAAGAAGCCGAGGACGCCGTCGTCCGTGCGGGTGAGCTCGCCGATCCGTATCGGAAAGGCCACCGACGCGAGTGCCTTCTCCGCCGCGACGCGCTCTGCCGCGCGCGCCGGGTTGGAGAGATCGAGGTCGTCCTCCGGTCGCAGCTCGAGGCGAAGCTGGGCGCGCACGACCGCGACCGGCCGCCCGACGAGGCCTGCGACGTGCGCGCTCCCGAGCGACGCCAAGGTATCCACCGTCCACAGCGTCGTGTCGATCGCACGCAGGAGCGCCGAGAGCGTCGACTCGGACGTCGCGACCTCGCCGCCGCGCTGCGCTGCATCGGCTGCGACGAGACCTGCGGCGAGCCAGCCGAGCGACTGCTGCGCAGGCTCGAGGCCGAAGGACGGACCGGCGTCCGGAGGTCCGGTTCGGCCCGCAGCGATCTCCCAGATGACGCTGCCGCCGACCGGCTCGTGGAGCGCTTCGCCGATCGGGCTGCCGTCGACGCCGAAGAACTCGAGGCTCTCGTCGAGGTGGTCGGGAAGCAGGAAGCCCGCGACGGGATTGACCATGAGCGTCGGGTCGACCTGGTCGACGCGGGCCTCTGCGGCGTCGAGGGCGCCCGCCGGAGAGGCCGCGTCGACGAGCGTGAACTGCCAGCGCGACGGCCGCGGGAACCGGGGCGGCAGCTGCAGCGCGCCCGGCTCGCCCGCGACGGCTTCGTCGACGGTCGTCGCGACGTTGTCGACGGGAACGTTGAGCGTGCGGCCGAAGGCGTCGAGCAGGCGGGCCTTCGTCAGACGGATGTGACCGGCGACGAGCGGCGTGGGCGGCCCCGTCGGCGCGGGCTTGAGGATCTTCCCCTGGTTGTCGACCCCCCGCTGAAGGCCATCGACGGTCGGCAGGCCGAGCAGCTGATGGCGGATACCGTCGAGAGCCGAGGTGACGACATCGACGTTCGCGACAGCGTTGGCGAGGTCGCGCAACGCCTTCTCGGTCGCCTCGCTCGCCTCGCCCGAGCCCGCGACGTCGCGCGCGTCCTCCGCCGCGAGCCAGTCGAGGACCGCCCGCCGCAGCGTCGTCGCCACGCCGGTCGTCAGGAGAGTGCGTCCCTGGAAGCTGCGCGTGGACATGGGCGCGGGCGAGCTCTCGTCGTGCTCGAGGTCAACGTCGGAAAGTCCCCAGCCGCCGATGCTCGGATCCGTGACCGAGGTCAGCTCGACCTCCCACTCGACCCAGAGCGGCACCCAGGGCTGCGCCCAGACGGTCACGGCGACGGGATCGGGATCGGCGCCCTTCACGAGCGAGAAGCGGCGAAGCTCGTCGCTGACCCAGCGGCCCTCGAACGCACCGGAGCCTCCGATGAACGCCTCCGTGGCACCGTCGTAGACACCGTTCCGGCCGAAGCGCAGCCCGGCCTCGGCCGTCAGCCGGCGCCTGATCAGCGAGGAGCTCTTGCTCGACGTCGAAGCGGCGGCGAGCCAGCCGGCGTGGTAAGGGTCGTGGAGGACGGCCTCCCGTGCGAGCAGCACGACCTCGGGCGGGATCGCACCGCTGCCGAGCGAGCGAATGAGCGAGTCGCCGGTGACGATGCCCTGGACCTCGCTGATCACCTGCGTCGGCCAGCGGCACGTCAGCTTCCCGTCGGGAGACGCGCGCCCGTCGTTCCCGTGGCGCAGGCTGCGGCGCGCGCCGCGCACGGCGACGAGTGGATCGGTCGGGAACGTGAACCGCGGTGCCGGCCGTGCAACGATGCGGGGGTCGGCCGAGACGACGTCGTCCGCATCCGGGCTCCGCATGAGCGCGTGCACTTCGAGTGGGCTCGCCGCGATCATGTCGTACTGCTTGATCGCCGAGAAGACGAGGTTCGACTCGGGAGCTCGTGCACGAGTCGAGCGCTTGACTCCCTTGTCGACGAAGGACGGGCCGGTTCTGCGGCCGCCGATGCGGGTTCCGTCCTTCCCGCCGGATACGAAGCGGTCGGTGCCGGCGTTGCCGGCCGCGAGAGATGCGAATGCCGACGCGTGTCCATGCTCCTCGATCTCGACCGCGCCGTCGGGCGTGCCGATCCGGTTGATCCTCTGCGCCGTGAACGCCGAGAGCAGCCGCTCGGTCGCCTGCCGGGCCGAGGCCGGAGCGCCAGGGACCGCTGCGAGTGCAGCGATCACGTCGTCGTCGTGGCGCCCGATCGCGACGCGCAGCTCGGTCGCCGCCGGACGCTGGTCGACGGGCACGCCGCCTGTCACGGGCACGCCGTAGACCACCCCCTGGAGAAGCGTCGAGCGCAGATGCCACGGCTTCGTGACGTACCGCTCGTAAGCGTTCGCCGTGAACTTCGAGCTTGCGGCGACGAGCGACTTGTCGGAGATCGCCATGTCGATGGGCGAGAACGCCGACGAGACGTTCGGCACGCTCTGCGCGCGCGGCGCGGACTGGCGGCGCGTCGTCACAGCGCGCGGCACCTCGGCGAAACGGTCGAGCGTCTCGAGCCCGAGCGCCCGGCGGAGGTCCATGTCAGCGGACATTTGTCGCTGAGCGAGCCTTCCCTCGGCCCAGTCCGTGAGCAGCCGCCAGCGCAGCCCCTCGAGCAGCTCGCCGAGGCTGGCGGAGCTCCGTGCGGCGTCGAGTGGATCGGCGGCGGGATTCGACCACCACCCGGCGACGACGTACGTCGCCGCGTTGCCGTCGACGCCGGACGGCGCCGCCGTGGCGAGATCGTCGAGCGGGTCCCGGAAGGCGAAGCGGTTGAGCACCGCGTCGTAGACCGCCGACCACGTCGCGGACCCGCCGACCGTGCCGGTGAGCTCGTCCCGGCTGATCTTGAGGCCGGCCGGCGTCGCGTTCCGCGATGCCGCCGATCCTTCGCTCCACTGCTCGAGCGGGATTGCCACCGCGCGGTCGGCCTCGAGGACCCAGCCGCGAACGACCGGCTGCCGCACGTTCTTCGGAAGCAGCACGCGCAGCACCACCCAGCGGTCGGGGAGCGGGCGCAGCCCCAGCCGGTTGGCCGTTCCGGGCTGCCGTTCCTCGAGCCTGCCGCGGAGGAGAGCGTCGGGCACAGCCCAGTGGAGATGGACGCCCGCCGGCCGCGGCGTGCCCGAGTCGAAGAGCGGAGGCATTCCGTCGGCCGGATCGTCGACCCCGTCGCCGCTGAGCAGCATCGGGAGTCGCACCATCGGCTCGGTGCTGCCCGCCGGAACGTACAGCGCCTGCACGTCGATCGGAACCAGCAGGCGCATGTCGCGGAGCAGCAGGTCGTCCCACGTGACGATCTCCTCGAGATCGATGCCGGCGCGGTTCAGGACGAGGAAGCGCTTCGATTGCAGGACGGTCGAGAGCACCTCCGGCGGGAACTCGAAATCGAATCCGGACATCGCCTAAGGCCCCAGCACCGGCGGATTGACCTGGATGCGCGCCTCGAGCTCGACCTTGAGGTTCGTGAACGTCGTGTCCACGACGAACTTGTCGAGGTCGTAGAACCTGATGCCCTCGGTGTCTTTCGGGTCGCCGAAGACCTGCCGGTAGGGGAAACGGAGCATCTGGAGTGCGTACTCGTGCGGCTCGACCGTCGGCCCGATGTTCGGGACGGGCTTGTCGATCATCCGTTGCTTCAAGACCTTGATGTTGATCACGCCCGGCGCGTTCGGCCTGAACGGGACCGGGATCGAGTTGGCGGGCGTGAAGTCGTCAACCGGCGGCACAAGGTTGCCGGTGTTCGCGTTACGGATCCGGACCTTTGCGCGCCGGTTCGCGGGTGGATCCTCGGGATCGAGCCGTGCGCCGAACTGGATGCCGCGGCGCGGCTCCTCGATGTGGACGATCTCCGGCACGCCGTCCATCAGCACGAGGAGCACCGCCGGCGCCAGGCGCTCGACGCGAAGGAGCTTCAGCCGCTCGGGATTGGACTCCGCCTCGGTCGTCAGGGCGTCGTCCGCGACAACGTCGCGCCGGTAGGCGCGGACATGCAACCCCGGCCACCCCGACACGGCGCGCGAGCGGAGCAGGAATCCGGTGATCGTGCCGCCCGCCCCTGCGAGTCTCTCCTCGCCGAGCGGGCTGCGGATGACGCGCTCGGCCTCGTCGACGTCGTCGCGGATGTACGGATAGACGGCCTCGAGCTGCGCGCGGTCCGCGGTCGTGATCGTGCCGACTCCGAGCGCGCCCTGCACCAGCGCATCGGTCCAGCGCCGGTCGACGTAGAAGAAGCGGATCGACTCCGGGGGGAGCAGCTCCTCGTCCGGCACGAGGTAGCTGAACGGGACGCCGTGAAGAAGGCGCAGGCGCGCCATGAACCTTCGGAGCTCGCCCGGAACGACATGGTCGCCGTCGTCGGGGTCCTTGACGACGAGGTCACCGATCACGTTGGTGACGGCGACCTTGGTCGCCTCGTACACCAGCTCGGAGCCGATCTTGAAGGTCATCAGTCGTTCTCCTCGAGGTCGGGGACGCGGTCGAGCAGTTCGTCGAGCGGGTCGCGGCTCGGCTCCGGCGGCGCCGCCCCGCGAGCCTCGGTCGCCGCAGCCTGCTTTAGCGGCGTCTGGACCGCGAGCGCGGCGAGCCGTGCGACCTCCGCGCGAAGCGCTCCGCCCATCGCCTCGAGCTGGGGCCCTTCCACGAGCGGACCCTCGCCGAGTTGCACGAGCGGGACGTCGGTCGCCGCGAGCGCCGCGACCATGCCCACCGTCTCTGCGTTCGCGCGGAGCTGGGTGAGGTCGAGCCCGAGACCCTCGGCGACGACCGTGTCGAGGCTGCCGGAGATCTTAAGCGGCCGGCCGGGATCTGCGACCGGGCGAGCCGGTCCCACCACCTTGGGGGGCGAAGCCGCCACGTTGTGGACGAGGCCGGTCGAGACCAGGCGGCTCAGGTCGTAGAAGTCGTCGAGTGGCGGGCGGAGCTCCTTGGGAACGATTTTCTCCAGCAGGTACTTCACGCGGCCGGCACCGAACTGCTCGCGGCGGAACCGCAGCAGCGCCGACACGATCGAGAGTTGCGAGAGCGCGAGCAGCCGGCCGATCTCGTACGCCGCCGCGTACGCGAGGTCCTCGCGCCCGTCCGGGACGATGCGCCGCAGCTGATCCGCGGAGTGCGCGACCGGCAGCCGGTTGTCGACGCGGACATCGCGGTCGGTCGGATGCGGGACGAAGGGGCCGCGGTACCAGGCATGTGCCGCGTCGCCGCGACGCGTCTGGTGGTCGAGCTCGATGTGCCCCGTCTCGACGAGGTTCGTGACGGCCGGCTTCGGCGGCGCGCCCGGCTCCGGTACGGGCAGAGATCCGAGGAGGCCGTCGTCGAGATCCTGCATGAGCGTCTCGAACGTCGCACCCTCGCTCGTCGTGAACGACCAGTGGGCAAGCACCGGGAAGCGGTACGTCTTCTCCTGCGCGAAGCGCTCGATCGGATAGCGGAAGCCGATGCCCATCGTGTCGCGGACGACGCGCGCGGCGTCGGCGTCGAACGCGGCCGAGGCGACGGCCTCGGTCGGCCCCAGTGTCCACGCCGTGCTCGAGTGGCTCGCCGCGCCGGCGGCGGCGCCCAGGCCGGCGCCGATCGCCGGCAGCGAGTGCGCCTCGGCGGCTCCCGCGGCGAGCGCCGGCGCATTGGGGTTGACCTTCGTGAGCGGGGACGCCGGCGCACCGACCCCGGTGACGAAATGGTCCGCGTTCCCGGACGCTTCGACGCCGAGGATCGACCAGTCCTGCGCGAGCGTGAACGTGAACGTATCGACGGCGTTCGACGGCTTCGGCAGCTGCTCGAGCTGGCACTCGAGGCTGACCAGACAGACCAGGTAGCGGACCGGCTTGTCGTTCGCCGTGTCGTACACGGGCAGGCGGTTGGCGATCACGACTGCCGACCAGCCGTCGTCGTCCCCCGCCGCGAGCTCGGTGTCCTGGACGTCGACCTCCCGGACGTGGACGAGGAGCGGCACGTCGTCCTTCGTCGGGAAGATCTTGTTCAGCACGGTCTGCGTGACCGCGAGGTAGAGCCCTTCGGCAACGTCG
>JBJMJE010000150.1:0-11836 GCA_045806505.1 Gaiellaceae bacterium | reverse complement strand
AGCTGCCGCGGGTCGGCTTCAAGATCGCGGACCGGATCGCACGCTCGCTCGGCGTCGAGCCGGACGATCCGCAGCGGTTGCAGGCGGGTCTGCGCTTCGTGCTGGAGGAGGCGGAAGCGGACGGGAACACGTTCTTGCCGCTGACCGAGCTCTGGTCGCGCGCCGGCCGCGTGCTCGGAGTGGGGGAGGTCGATCCGCTCGAGTCTGCGGTGCGTGCGCTCGTTGCGGCTGACGAGGTCGTCGTCGAGGGGGAGCGGATCTACCACGTCCGTCTCTGGGAGCTGGAGTGTCGGGTCGCGGCGATCGTCCGCGAGCTCGCGCGTGCGGCGCGGGTCGAGTCGTTCGACGATCCGGAGCGGCCTGCTGTGGAGGTCTCCGACGAGCAGTGGGCGGTCGTCGAGCTGGTGCGCACGCGGCGCCTGGTGCTCCTGACCGGTCTTCCGGGTGCGGGCAAGACGCACACCCAGCGCGCCGTGGTCGCGATCGCCGAACGCGCGCGCAAACGCGTGCTGCTCTGTGCGCCGACGGGGAAGGCGGCGCGGCGGATGCGCGACCTGACCGGGCACGACGCGATGACGATCCATCGCGCGCTCGGCTACGCGCCGATGGAGGGCGGGTTCCGGCGCGACGAGCACTCGCCGCTCTCGGATCACTACGACCTGATCCTCGTCGACGAGGCATCGATGCTCTCGCTCGAGCTCGCCGACGCGCTCTTCCGCGCCGTCGGCGACTGTCACGTCCTGCTGGTCGGCGACACGGACCAGCTGCCGCCGATCGGCGCTGGCCGAGTGCTCGCCGATCTCGTGGAATGCGGCGTCGTCCCGCGCGTTCATCTCACGGCTATCTACCGGCAGGCAGCGCGCTCGCTGATCATTCAGAGCGCCCGCCGGATCAATGCGGGCGAGCTGCCGTTTCTCTCGATCGACGAAGCGCGCGCAACACTGGGCGCGGAGGCGGAGCTCGACGAGGACTTCTTCTTCGTCGCGCGTCACGGCCCCGCCTCCCTGCTCGAGGCGGTCGTCGAGCTCGTCTGCGAACGCATCCCTGCCCGCTACGGGCTCGATCCGCGAACCGAGGTGATGACGCTCGTGCCGATGCGCCCCGGGCCGGTCGGCCTGACCGCCCTCAACGAGGCACTCGAACGCCGCCTGAACCCCGGCGAGCGGCCCGTCGTCGTTGCTCGCTCCGGACTTCGCGTCGGCTCGCGCATCGTCCAGACGAAAAACGACTACACGGTCGATCGCGAAGTGATGAACGGCGAGGTCGGCTTCATCATCGACTGGGACGATGAGGAAGGCGAGGCACGCCTGTCGCTCGACGACGGCGAGCGAGAGATCGTCGTGCCGGCCGCGGCGCTCGAGACGTACAACCTCGCGTGGGCGCTCACCGTGCACCGGGCACAGGGGTCGCAGTTTCCGGCCGTCGTCGCGCCATGGTCGACGGCGTACTCGCACATGCTCTCGCGGGCGCTGCTGTACACGGCGGTCACCCGCGCAGAGCGTCTCTGCATCCTCGTCGGCGAGCGGAGGGCTGTGGCGATGGCGCTCGGACGCGCCGAGCAACGGCGCCGCCATTCGGGCCTCGTCGAACGCATCCTCGATTCGCACATTGGCATCAGCCCTTGATCCCGGCGGAGAAGACGAGGTACGGATTACCGCACCCCGCGAAAGTCGGGTAGCCCCATGGCCTAGACGCACCGGCCGCAGGCACCGTGAACTCGGATGACGGCGTCGAGAGATCGGGGGACAGGATGAGAGCGAACATCGCAGCGCGCGCGGCCAGATGGAGCGCGGACCATTGGAAGACGGCAGTCGCGGCATGGCTCGCGTTCTGCGTCGTCGCGGTCGCACTGGGCGCGGTCGCGGGCACGAAGATGCTGAGGCAGGCCGACACCGCTGCGGGCGGGACGAAGAAGGCCGAGCAGATGCTCGACGACGCGGGGTTCCCGAGCAAGGCGGCGGAGAGCGTGCTCGTCCGCTCGGACACGCGAACGGTGACCGACCCGGGCTTTCGCGGTGCGGTGACGGACGTCGTGCGCACGGTCGAGCGGCTGCCCGACGTCGAGCGGGTTCGCTCGCCGCTCGAGCGCGCGAACCGCGGTCAGATCGCGGCGGACCGCCACGCCGTTCTCGTGCAGTTCAAGATCGCGGGCGACGAGGACAAGGCCGATGACAAGGTGCAGCCGATCCTCGACGCGGTCGATCGCGTGCAGGCGCGGCACCCGGGATTCAGCGTCGCCGAGTTCGGTTTCGCGAGCGCGAATCACGAGCTCACCAAGACGCTGAACAAGGACTTCCAGCGCGCGGAGTACTCGTCGCTTCCGGTGACGCTGGTGATCATGCTGGTCGCATTCGGCGCGCTCGTCGCCGCCGGGCTGCCGGTGCTGCTTGCCTTCTCCGGCGTGCTGGCGACGATCGGGCTCTCGGGCCTCGCGAGTCACGCCGTCGCCGCCGGCGACGCCACGAAGTCCGTGATCCTGCTGATCGGCATGGCGGTCGGCGTCGACTACTCGCTCTTCTACCTCCGCCGCGAGCGGGAGGAGCGCCGGCGCGGTCTCTCACCGCGGGAGGCGCTGCTGAGGACCGGTGCGACGTCCGGTCACGCGGTCCTGATTTCGGGGCTGACGGTGCTGATCGCCATGGCCGGGATGCTCTTCACCGGCAACGCGATCTTCACCTCGATCGCGGTGGGCGCGATGCTCATGGTCGCGGTCGCGCTGATCGGCTCGCTCTCGATCCTGCCGGCCGTGCTGGGGAAGCTCGGGCACCGCGTCGACAAGGGCCGCATCCCGTTCCTCGGCCGCCGCAGCGGCGGGGAGTCGCGCGTCTGGGGATTCGTGCTCGACCGCGTCATGCGGCGGCCGGCGCTCGCCGCGGCGCTCTCGGGCGGCGCGCTGCTCGCGCTCGCGCTCCCGGCGCTGACCCTGCACACGCAGCTCCCGAGCTTCACCGACCTGCCGAAGTCGCTGGCGATCGTGCGCACGTACGAGTCGATCCAGCGCGCCTTCCCGGGAGCGCAGACGCCGGCGCGGGTCGTCGTCTCCGCACACGACGTGACGACCCCGGAGGTTCAGCGCGGCATCGCCGAGCTGAAGCGGCAGGCGCTCGCGAGTGGGCAAATGTTCGAGCCGATCTCCACCGAGATCAACCCCGCCCGCAGCGTCGAGACGGTCTCGATCTCGCTGCAGGGCAACGGCTCGAACGGCGCCTCGGTCACGGCACTGCAGACGCTCCGCGACCGCGTGATCCCGGCGAGCGTCGGCCGGGTGGCGGGCGTCGACACGGCCGTCACCGGCGAGACGGCGGGCACGCACGACTTCAACGAGCAGATGAAGAGCCACGCACCGCTCGTGTTCGCGTTCGTGCTGGGGCTCTGCTTCGTGCTCCTCCTCGTCACCTTCCGGTCGATCGTGATCCCGATCAAGGCGGTGCTGCTCAACCTGCTCTCCGTCGGCGCCGCGTACGGCCTGCTGGTGCTCGTCTTCCAGCACCGCTGGGCGGAGGGCTTGCTCGGCTTCCACTCGAACGGCGCGATCACATCGTGGCTGCCGCTCTTCATGTTCGTGGTCCTGTTCGGGCTGTCGATGGACTACCACGTCTTCATCCTCAGCCGGGTCAAGGAGCTTCACGACGAGGGCATGCCGACCGACGAGGCGGTCTCCACCGGCATCAAGCGGACGGCGGGCACCGTCACGAGCGCCGCGGTCGTCATGGTCGCCGTCTTCGCGATCTTCGTGAGCCTGCGCACGCTCGACATCAAGCAGATGGGCTTCGGCCTCGCGGCCGCGATCCTGATCGACGCGACGGTGGTCCGTGCGGTGCTGCTGCCCGCGACGATGAAGCTGCTCGGCGACTGGAACTGGTACCTGCCGCGCTGGCTCGAGTGGCTGCCGAGGTTGGACGCCGCGCGGGAACGGCGAGAGCGCGCGCCCGAGGGGACTCCGGCCTTCGACTACGAGTAACCTGAGGCCGGGCGTTGGACGTGATGAAGCATGAGCACGTGGAGCTGGTCGATCGGCTCCGGCCCGGGCGCCGGGTTCTCGTCGTCGACGACCATGCCGGCTTCCGCCGTTGTGCCACCGCACTCCTGACGGCGGAGGGATTCGAGGTCGTCGGCGAAGCCGAGAACGGCGCCGCCGCGCTCGCGCTCGCGGACCAGCTCGAGCCCGAGCTCGTCCTGCTCGACATCCAGCTGCCCGACATCGACGGCTTCGAGGTAGCCGCGCGGCTGCTCGCACGCGACCGCGAGCTGAAGATCGTGCTGGTCTCGAGTCGAGATCGAAGCGCGTACGGCACTGCGATCGAGACGAGCGGCGCGGTCGGGTTCATCTGGAAGGCGGAGCTTTCGGGGGCGGCGCTCGAGGGATTCCTCGAATGAGCGAGCACGCGACGGCAATCGCTCCGCCGCATGCCGACCCGCGCGCGCGGGACGGACCGCGGCCACTGCCGGCGTGGCTGGTCGTCGTGATCGGGGCAGCCGCGCTCGCCGGAACCGCCGCAGCCGTCTACACGACCGCCGTCAGCGACCACGCGCCGAGCCCGGCCGGCCACGCGGCGCTGACGGTCGTGGTGTGCCTGAGCTTCGTCGGCACGGGACTGCTCGCGCTCCGGCGCTCTCCGTACATACGCTTCGCCCTGCTGCTCGTCGTCGCCGGGTTCGCGGCGCTCCTCGGCGCGCTCCACGACGCGAACGACGCCGTCATCTACGCGACCGGGGTGATCACCGCGAACCTCTTCTTCGCGGTGATCGTCCACGCCCTGCTCGCGTTCCCGAAGGGGCGGCTGGGGTCGCGCACCGGCCGGTTCCTCGTCGTCGCCGCGTACGTGGACGTGCTTGCGGTGCAGGCCCTCGCCGTGTTGTTCGATCCGCTCACGCGCTGGCACAGCGACCATCCGCGGAACGTCGCGCTGGTCTACAGATCGAGTCCGCTCTCCACCGCGCTCGAGGAGCTCGAGGCTGCGATCGCCGTTGCGATCGCACTGGCCGTGGTCGGCGTGCTCACCCGCCGCTCGAGAGTGGCGACGCCGGCGGCGCGACGGCTGCTGATGCCGGTGGTGATCGGCGGCAAGATCGCCCTGCTCTTCTTCTCGGTGGGTCTGGTTCTCGCGCCGCTCTCGTCGGACCTCGCCGTGATCGGCATCGGGCTCGGCATGCTCGCGTCGCTCGCGATCCCGGCAGCGTTCCTCGGCGTCCTGCTGCATGGACGTCTCTCGCGCGCAGCGGTCGGCGAGCTGCTCGTCGAGCTCGGCGACGCGGCGGCGGCGCCCGGGCTCGAGGATGCGCTTCGGCGCGCGCTCGGAGATCCGTCGCTCGCGCTGGCGCGCAAGCAACCGGACGGTGGCTACCGCGACGATGTCGGTGAGCCGCTCGTGCTTCCGGGGCCGGGCGAGGCGCGCGTCGCGACGCCGATCGAGCATCAGGGCGAGGAGGTGGGGATGCTCATCCACGACAGGGTGCTGCGCACCCGCCCCGAGCTGCTCGATGCGGTGAGCGCCGCGGCCGGCTTCGCGCTCGCGAACGAACGCGCGTTGGAGACGCTCCAGCGGATGGAGCTGCGCAACAGTGCGCTGCTCGACGCGATCCCGGACCTCGTGTTCCGCGTCAGCCGCGACGGCACCTATCTCGACGTGCAGCCCGACGATTCGGCGACGCTGCCCGTGCCCGCGGAGGACCTCATCGGCATGAACATCCGCGACCTGCTGCCGCCGAGGGTTGCAGAGCACGAGCTCGCGACGATCGCGCAGGCGCTCGACGGCGGCGCCATGACGTCGGCCGAATACGAGCTGAAGATCGACGGCGTTCCGCGCCATTTCGAATTGCGGATGGTTCCCAGCGGCGAGGGCGAGGTGGTGACGATCGTGCGCGACTTCACCGAACAGCGGAGGAACGAGAGGGAGCAGCGCCGGCTGGCGGAAGAGCAGGCGGCGTTACGCCGCGTCGCGACGCTCGTCGCGGCCGACATCCCGCCGGAGCAGGTCTTCCAGAACGTCACCGAGGAGATCTGTCGCCTGCTCGGGATCCCGTCGGCCGTGCTCGAGCGATTCGAGAGCGACAAGACGGCAACGGTCGTCGCGCGCTACGGCGAGCGCGTGCGCGGATTCGAGCTCGGGACGTCCATCGAGCTCAGGGAGGGGCTCGCGTCGACCGCAGTCCTCCGAACGGGTTTGCCGGCACGCATCGAGAGCTACGCAGGAGTCGGCGGCGAGATCGGCGGGCGCGTGCGCGGGATGGGCGTCGAGTGCTCCGTTGCGGTGCCGATCAAGGTTGCCGGCGCGACGTGGGGCGCTCTCGTCGTCCCGTTCGGCGCGGACGAGCCGGAGCCGCCGCACGCCGAGCGTCGCCTGCAGGCGTTCGCCGAGCTCGTGTCGCTCGGTCTGGCAAGCGCGCACGCGCGTGACGAGCTCGAGGCGTCGCGACTTCGCATCGTCCAGGCCGGCGATGCCGAGCGGCGCAGGCTGGAGCGCAACCTCCACGACGGCGCGCAGCAGCGCCTCGTCGGGCTCGCAGTGGCGCTGCGGCTCGCGGAAGACCGGATTCATACTCGGCCCGAGGAGGCGCACGAGCTGCTGCGTCGCGCCGCGCAGGAGCTGGGCGAGGCCCTCAACGAATTGCGCGAGCTCGCACAGGGCATCCATCCCGCGGTGTTGACCGAGCGCGGGCTCGAGGCGGCGCTCGAGGTCCTCGCTGCTCGCGCGCCGCTTCCGGTGGCGCTCGACGTGCGCCTGCCCGAGCGGCTCCCAGAGCCTGTCGAGGCGGCTGCGTACTACGTCGCCTCCGAGGCACTCGCCAACGTCGTCAAGCATGCGGGTGCCGACTCGGCGCGCGTGCGCGCACAGCGTCTGAACGGACGCGCGGTGATCGAGATCGAGGACGACGGAGCCGGCGGCGCCGACGCGGAGGGCTCGGGCCTGTTCGGACTGCGCGACCGGGTCGAGACGCTCGACGGGAGCCTGTGGGTGGAGAGCGCGCGCGGTCGCGGCACGCTCGTGCACGCGGAGCTTCCCGTCGATGAACGAAGCCTTCGCCGCGCGGGCCGCGACAGATGACGCTCACCTTCTTCTTCAGCGACATCGAGGACTCGAGCGGTCTGGCCGCTCGGCTCGGCGAGGTGTACGGCTCGGTGCTCGAAGTGGCCCGCGAGCTGCAGCGCGATGTGGTCGCCCGAGCCGGCGGACGCGAGGTCGACTCCCGCGGTGACGAGCTCTTCTGCGTCTTCGAGCATCCGGAGCCGGCCGCCTCCGCGGCGCTCGAGATCCAGCAGGCATTCACGGCGCGTGAGTGGCCGGTAGGCGAGCGTGTGCGTGTGCGGATCGGCCTGCACTGCGGCGACGCGGAGCCCGTCGGCGGCGGGTACGTCGGGATCGAGGTTCATCGCGCCTCCCGCATCTGCCAGGCCGGACACGGAGGCCAGGTGCTCCTCTCCGAGGAAGCAGCGCGCGGCGTGAGTGCCGCGACGACCGAGGTCGGCGTCTTCGAGTTCAGGGGCCTGTCCGATCCCGAGCGGATCTTCCAGCTCTGCGCGGACGGGCTTGGCGCCGAGTTCCCGCCGCTCCGCGGCGTGCGCCGGCACGCCAGCATGACACGGGCGGTGATCGCCGACGACTCGGCGCTGCTTCGCGAAGGTCTCGCGCGATTGCTCGGCGAAGCCGAGATCGACGTGGTCGGGCAGGCGCGCAACGCCGACGAGTTGCTGCTCAAGGTGCGTAGCTACCACCCCGACGTCGCGATCGTCGACATCCGGATGCCGCCGACGCAGACCGACGAGGGCATCCGCGCTGCGAAGGAGATCCGGGCGAAGCATCCGGGGACGGGCGTGCTCGTCCTCTCGCAGCACGTCGCGCACACGTACGCCGTCGAGTTGCTCGCCGAGAGCGCGGAGGGGCTCGGCTACCTGCTCAAAGACCGGGTGGCCGACGTCGAGGAGTTCACCGCCGCGGTCCGCCGCGTCGCCGAGGGGGGCTCCGCGCTCGATCCGCTCGTCGTCGCCGAGCTCGTGGGCCGCGATCGCGGCGACGACCCTCTGGAGCGGCTCTCGCCGCGGGAGCGCGAGGTGCTCGAGCTGATGGCCGAAGGAAGGTCGAACCACGCGATCGGCGAGAGCCTCTTCATCTCGCCGCGTGCTGTCGAGAAGCACGTGACGAACATCTTCACGAAGCTCCGCCTTCCCGCCGCGCCCGAGGATCACCGGCGCGTGCTCGCGGTGCTGCGCTTTCTCGACTCCTAAGAAGTTCGGGTAACCGCACCCGCGAAAGCCAGCGCGCCGTACCGCCCGGCGCACTCTGCGGCGGCCACGCTGTGGGCGTGATCGCAACGCAAAGGGGGGACTTCTCGTGAGCACGACTTCGCAACCCAGCCTCGACCTGCGACGGCTTCGCCTGGAGCTCGCCGGGGAGGTGATCGGACCATGCGACGCGTCGTACGACGCGGCTCGCAGCGTGTTCTTCCCGACGGTCGACAAGCGCCCGGCCGCCATCGTGCGGCCGGTCGACGACGCGGCGGTGGCATCGGTTCTCGCGCTCGCGCGTGAGACCGGGGTCGAGCTCGCGGTCCGCGGTGGCGGACACAGCCTTGCCGGGCACGGCGTCAGCGACGGCGGTCTCGTGCTCGACCTCGCCTGGCTGGACGAGCTGGAGATCGATCCTCACCGGCGCGTCGCCACGGCGGCGGCCGGTCTGACGGCAGGGAAGGTCACGAAGGAGGCCGGCGCGCACGGCCTCGGGATCGGCTTCGGCGACACGGCCTCCGTCGGCATCGGCGGCCTCACGCTCGGAGGCGGCGTCGGCTATCTGGTGCGCAAGCACGGGCTCACCGTCGACAGCCTGCTCTCCGCACGCGTCGTCACCGCCGACGGCCGTGTCCTGGACGTCGACGCGTACAACCATCCGGACCTGTTCTGGGCGATCCGCGGCGGCGGCGGCAACTTCGGCGTCGTGACCAGCTTCGGCTACCGGCTGCATCCCGACGACGGCGGAACCGGCGGCATCCTCGTCCTGCCGGCGACGCCGGAGACGCTCGTGCGATTCGTCGAGGCCGCGGACGAGGCGCCGGACGAGCTGTCGACGATCGCCAATGTCATGCCCGCGCCGCCCATGCCGTTCCTGTCGGAGGAGCACCACGGCCGGCTCGTCCTGCTGGCGATGCTCTACCAGGCGGGTCCGCGTGAGGACGCGCAGCGGGCGCTCGCGCCGTTCCGATCGGTCGCGGAGCCGCTGGCCGATCTGCTCCGCCCGCTGTCCTACGACGAGATGTATCCGCCGGAGAACGGCGCCGGCCCGCGCGCGAGCGGCCGCACGCTGTTCCTGGACGGTCTCGATCACGGGGTCGCGGCGGAGATCCTCGGCCGGCTGGCCGCGTCCACCGCTCAGATGAGCGTTGCACAGCTACGCGTCCTCGGCGGTGCGATGGCGCGGGTTCCCGCAGACGCCACGGCGTTCGCGCACCGCGCTCGCCGGATCATGGTCAACCTCGGCGCCGTCCATGCATCGCCCGACGAGGCTCGCGCCGACGAGGCATGGCTGGACGCGTTCGCCGAGTCACTGCGGGGCGGCGACGACGACGCCTACGTCAACTTCCTCGGCGACGAGGGACGCGAGCGCGCGCGTGCCGCGTATCCGGGTGAGACCTGGAGTCGCCTACGGGAGGTCAAGCGACGCTACGACCCCGACAACGTCTTCCGGGTGAATCACAACGTGCCTCCGGCGGACGTCAGGCGATGACTTTTGGAGCGTCTTCGAGTCAGGAGGAGTGATGACGAAGACTGCCCAGCCCATTAGGCTCGACGCACGTGCCGAGCTTCGAGCCTGGTACCTCGGCCGCCTTCGGCCGAGGCTCGAGAGCGCGCTCGCCGCGGGCACGATCGAGCGCGTGGCGGTCGAGGCGCTGGACGACCAGTTCGGCGAGTTGCTCGACGAGCCGGACGGACTGCCTGCGGAGGCGCTGTGAACGCACCGCGGAGCCGCGCACCGCTCGCCTGGGTCGCCGAGCGGCACTCGCTCGGAGTCGAGGCGTTCGGCGTCTTCGCGCTCTACGGCCTCTACGAGGGCGACGCGCGGTCTGATCGTCGGCGACCGCGCGTCGGCGGTCCAGCACGCGCATGACGTGGCGTCGCTCGAGCGATCGCTTCATGTCTTCGTCGAGGGTCGGGTGCAGGACGCTGCGGGCAGCCTCCCCGGGCTGATCGGGACACTCGGAATGCTCTACCTCACGCTTCACCTCACGGTGACCGCTGCTTACCTGCTCTGGCTGCACCGCCGCCGGCCCGCGGCGTTCCCGCTCGTTCGAACGACCCTGCTCCTCGCGAGCGCACTCGCCCTGATCGGATACCTCGCGTTTCCGACCGCGCCGCCACGCGATGCCGCGCTCGGGATCTCGGACACGATCTCGAGCGGCAGGGTCGATCTGAACCATGGGCTCATCAGCTCCCTGTACAACCCGTTCGCCGCCGTTCCGAGCATGCACGTCGGCTACGCGGTCATCATCGGCGCGAGCCTCGTCCTGCACGGCGGACGCCCGTCCCTTCACGTGCTCGGGCTCGCATACCCCGCCGTTGTCCTGTTCGTGGTCGTTGCCACGGGCAACCACTTCCTCGTCGACGCTGTGGCCGGCACTGCTGTCGCCGCGGTCGGCGCCGCTCTCGCGTATGTCGCACTTCGTGCGGCGGCGCCGGCGAGGGAGCGTTTCACGCCGACGTCGCGCGCTTCCGCGCCTCAGGCGCCATGCGTCGGAACGTCATACGCTCGACGGTAGCTCGGCGGCCCGCGCGCGGGCCGCCTGGCGGACCAGGTGGTCCCGCTCGGCGACGTTCGTGGCGCGGCGGGCGGCCTCGGCGTACGCCGCCGCGGCCGCAGGGAGGTTGCCGCCCAGCTCGTGCAGGTGGCCGCGCACGGCGTGCCAGCGGTGCCGCTCGCCGATCACGTCGCGCAGCCGGTCGGTCTCGCGCAGCCCGGCGGCCGCGTCGAGGACGTGCCCGACCGCTACCGCGCGGCCGAGCACGGCGGCCGGGTCCTGGCGCACCGGATCGTCGCTGAGCGCGACCAGGTCGTCGTACCAGGCGAGAATCTGCGGCCAGTCGGTCTCCTCGGCGCTTGCCGCGTCGTCGTGCAGGGCGGCGATGGCGGCCTCGACCAGGTAGCGGCCGGGCAGCCGAACGGCCAGCGCCGACTGCAGTACGCGCACGCCCTCCGCGATCTCGCGATCGTCCCACAGGCTGCGGTCCTGTCGGTCGAGCGTGACGATGCGGCCCTCTGAATCGAGTCGCGCCGGGAGGCGGGCGTGGTTGAGGAGCATCAGTGCGAGCAGCCCCCGAGCCTCCGGTTCGGCGGTGGCGAGAGTGAGTTGGCGGGCGAGCCGAATCGCCTCGACGGCCAGATCCACCCGATCCGTATGGCCGGCCGTGTAGATGAGGTAGAGCACGCGCAGCACGACGGCGAGGTCGCCGGGCTGGTCGAGGCGGCGCCCCTGCAGCGCGCGCTTGGCCCGGCTGATCCGCTGCGCCATCGTCGCCTCCGGTACGTAGAAGGCCTCCGCGATCTCGCGTGTGGTGAGGCCGCCGACGGCGCGCAGGGTCAGCGCCACCTGCGAAGCCGGCGCGAGGTCGGGGTGGCAACAGCAGAAGAGGAGGAAGAGCGTGTCGTCGCCGTCCTCGGTGGACGCCGGCGGCGGCTCGGCGTCCGTCACCTCCTCGCGGCGGTGACGGGCGGCCTCGCTGCGGCGGGCGTCGACGAGCCGCCGGGTCGCGACCGTCGCCAACCACGCACGCGGGTCGCGCGGCGGATGCTCGGGCCAGACCCGCAGCGCCTCCAGCAGCGCCTCCTGCAGCGCGTCCTCGGCGGCGTCG
>JBJMJE010000149.1:0-12362 GCA_045806505.1 Gaiellaceae bacterium | reverse complement strand
TGGGAGAGCGCCGGCTTTGCAAGCCGGAGGTCACCGGTTCGATCCCGGTACGCTCCACTGGCGATTTGCAGGGAAAGCGCGCGTCGTCTAGTTGCGCACTTCCCGCGTCCCGGAAAACCTGCTTGCACAGCGCGAGCGCGCCCTGCGCCTGCCGGGGCCGACTTCGCCACAGCAGCGATCACATCGTCGACCTCCCGCGCTGCGATCTCCTCCACGTACAAGCCGGCAGCGGTTCACGTGCCGACGCCCCTGGACCCCACGCTCGTACGTCGACGACCTCACGCGCTGTTCATAGCGTCCAAGCCAGGCGTCGAGGCAGTCCGCGAAGTACTCGGCTTCCGTGTCATACGGTGGCCCGGGCTGCTGCCGCCTCTCGTCTTTGCATCCGGCTTGATCAGCTGAACTGCTTGCCCTCGACGAGCAGCGGTTCGGCGATGATACGGGGTCGCAAGCGATCCTCGCTCAGGAGCGGCTCGGCGGTGTACTGCGCCAGGTAAACGCGACGCATGCGGTCGGTGGTATTCGAGCCGCTGCGATGAAAGACCGTGCTCGAGAAGCAGGCGATGCTACCGGCCGGGACAATGACCGGGTCACCGGGATCGTCCGCGAAGTAGCCGACGAGGTCGTTGGTCTCGTCGTCGCGGACGTGTTCGACCACGTTGCGGGTGCCGGCGCGCGAGTAAGGCAGCAGGTAAACGGTGCCGTTGGGTTCGGTCACGTCGTCGAGCGCGATCCAGCACGTGAGATACGGCCGATGTTCGTACTCGACAAAGCCGGAGTCCTGATGCCAGCTGAACGTCATCCCGTGCTCGGCCGCCTTCACCACGTACTGCTCGTTGAACAGGTAGACGGTTTCCCCCAGAGCCGCCCTGGCGATCTCGACCATGAAATCCGAGCGGAGGAACCGCTCGATGTCGGGGCTCTTACCGTACGCGTGGACGAAGTAGCGGCTGCCGCGGTGATCGAGGTCGAGCTTGTCGACGCCGAGCCGGTCCATCTCGCGGTCGCGCTCATCGATGAAGCGCTGGCATTCGCTGCGCAGCAGCTCGAGTTCGTTGTGGGGAACGACGCTCTCCAGGACGAAGAAGCCCTCGTCGCGGAACCTGCGAACGTGCTCTGTAGTGATCTGCGGGGCTGAGACGGCCATCGGGCTTTTCTCCTTGATCGCTGGCGATCACAGAATGTGCGACGGGAGCCGGGATGTCTTCACGCGGGACCGCGATTTCCTATCGTTTCTTGCGATGTTGGACGACCTCGGGCTTCGGGACGGCGTCGATGGGCGAGTGGTTCGACACGTCGCCGGAGACGTACGACCGCGCGCCCACCGCCATGCCGAGGTCGAGGTCAACCTCGTCGTCCGCGGCACCGCGTCCTACTTGCTAGGCGAGCGTCGCTACGAGCTCGCGAAAGGCACGCTGACCTGGCTCTTTCCACACCAAGATCACGTCCTCGTCGACGAGTCCAACGACCACGAGCTCTGGTGGGCGGTCTTCCGTTCGCCCCTTGTCGCTCGGATCGCAACGACGCCGCAAACGCAACCCCTGCTCGAGAAGGATCCCGTCGGGCAGTTCTCGCGTCGCCTCGACTCCGCCCGCGTCGTGCGCCTCGGCGCGCTTTTCCGAGAGGCGCGCGATGCCGAGTCGCTGGATCACGTCCTCTTCAACGCCGGTCTCCAGTATCTCCTGATATTCGCGTGGCGCGCGTTTCTCGACAGCGACGACGTCGTCGAAGGCACCGATCTTCATCCCGCGGTCGAGACGGTCGCTCGACTACTGCGAGCCGACCCTTCCGCAGGGGATCTCGCCAGTCTCGCGCGGGCAGCCAGCCTGAGCCCCTCTCATCTGAGCCGGCTGTTCAAGGCGCAGACGGGCGTCTCGATCAGCCGATTCCGCAACCAGGAGCGGCTTCAGCGCTTCCAGCTTCTCTACGGCCAGGGGCGACGCACCACCGCACTAGCCGCCGCGCTCGAGGCCGGCTTTGGCAGCTATGCGCAGCTCCACCGCGTGTTCCGCGAACTGACGGGACGCAGCCCGTCCGCCTTGCGGACGGCCGCCGCGGACGACGACCTCGGGTTGCCCACAGCACCTCCACCGAACGTGTGGAGTGCCCCCAGAGCCGAGTGAAGCTGCTCCCACGGAGCTTGACGTCTAGTGGAATCCCGGCGGCCTCCCCTGGTCGCCTTTCGAGAAGTCGCAGACGCCGCTCGGGAAGATCTCGTTCAGGCGCGCGACCTCCGCGTCGCTCGGATCCCACCAGCCGTAGACGCCGCGGTCGATCGCCGCGTCGACCGGCTGGAGCTTGCACTTGTAGAGCTCTTCGTCGAACGGCGCACCCGCGACAGTCCTCGACGTGCCGTGGATGGGGAACACTTGCGTGCACGGCCCCGGTGCGGCCGCGTCGATGATCCCGTTCCACGCGTCGGCGCCGCGGAAGATCAGCGACCCGTTCGTCGCGAAGCAACTGTCGACTGCCAGCGCCGGCTTGTTGCCCGCCACGCCGAGCTCGGGATGCGCGCTGATGTTCGCCAGCCACTCGTCCATCACGCGAAGTGCCATCGGCGTCTGGTCGAACAATGCTGCGGGACGTCCGTCGGTGAACCAGATCACCTGATTCGAGGAGTCGCCGTCGTGCTGGCGCATCCTCAACCGCGCCGCGAACGACTGCCGCGCGTTGTGCATGTTGAGTGACTCGTCGAGGTAGTTCCGCCAGTCGATGTACGGGATCTCGCTCTTGCCGTCGAACACGAGCCCCTGTTCGTAGGCGCCGTTCATCGCCGCGATGCTGCCGGCAGTACGCGCGGCGACGCCGTTCGCGCCGACGGGATTGATGTTCCGCGCGCTCCACACGTCGACGTCCGAGAAGCAGGCGGTCGTGACGTAGGGGCACCCCTCCTGGACCGTGTCCTCGGGCGCTTTCCAGCCGCCGACCCGCGCGTTCAGGTCGAGGAACTCCGCCGGGTCGATGTGCTGGGCTAGCAGCGCCTGAAGCCCGTACTGGACGCCGACGTTGTCCCACGTCGAGCGCGCGAACCCGGTGACAGGATCGCGGCCGTAGACGTTGACGGCGTCGTTCCAATGCGTCCACTCGACCGCAGCCTGCTGCGCCGGCGTGATCCCCGGGACGCTGCCGAAGTGCGGGTTCAGCGCCAGCGGCGAGAGGCCGCGCCAGCCGTTGATGCACTCGTCGGAGCCCGGCGCGGCGAGCCATGGCGTGAGCGACTGGTAGGGATTGGAGACCGTATTCGAGGACGAGAGGCCCTCGAGCCACGAGCGATTCGACCAGACCCGCCACTTCGAAGCAGGGTTCGCGAGCACCTGCAAATCCATCCAGTGCTCGAGGAGCTCGCAGTCTCCGACGTGGATCGTCTGCGTGGCCATGTCCGGATACGAGTACTGCGGAATCCCGCCGTCGAGCAGGCCGGGCTCGTCCTGTCCGTAGACGTACTGCTGGATTCCGCCGCCGGAGCCGCCGAGCCCGATCGTGTACACCGGGTCGTCGTACTCCGTGACGAACCGCGACTTGACCATCACCGCGGTCTCGCCGCCGAGCACGAGGTTGTAATGCGTATTCGTCTTCGTGCCCGTCGACCAGGCGATCGCATAGCCCTGGCCGAGGCCGTACGGGTACCGCGACTCGTTCTGGTTGTTCGAGCCCTGGTAGTGGCCGATCGCAACGCCGCCGCCGAAGTAGTAGATGAGCTTGTGGTTCCAGTACGGCAGCGACGACGGACCGCTTTTCGTCGGGTCGAGGACGGCGATCGTGTAGATGAAGCGGTCGATCGTGCCGCGTTCCCAGCGGATGACGAAGTCGACCGTGTGACCGTCGCTCGTCGTGGTCGTCGTCATGTCGGCAGGCCGGGGCGCCGCGGCGTCGAACGGCTTCCACGTGCCGTTGGCAGCGCGGTAGTAGTAGTTGACGCGCGTCGGCAGCGAGCAATCCGCGTCGAGGAACGGCCCCGAAAGGTCGAATCCGGCGAGGTTGGATGCAGTCGAGCAGAAGAAGTCCGGCTGCTTGGGCCCCGCGAACATCGGACCGGTGATCGGGTAGTTGACGAGCGTCAAGGTCGTGCGGTCGGGCGCCGAGCGTCCCGGGCCGGGGACGCTCGCCTCGACGGTGCTCGGGCCAAGCAGCAATCCCGTCAACACGCCCTCGAGCGCATGCGCCATCCGATCATCGGGTCCGAACGACGTCGTCACATCTGCGCCGTTCACTTCGACCGTCACGGCATCGAGCGGAACCGACGCTGGGACGACCACCCGGAGGCGCGCTTCTCCGCCGCTGACGTACTGCGCGGGGCCGGAGAGCACCGCGAGGCGAAGCGCGCCATGCAAGCCCGGCGGCGGCCCCACGCCGTCCGTTCGGGCCGCAGCCGGAACGGCGACGACGAGGCAACCAGCAGCCAGCACGGCAAGGACGCGGACGCGGCGGTTCACAGTCTCCCCCTTTGTCGTTGCGCGTTGCTTACGCCGCGAGCCCGCCGAAGTCAAGTTACCCCGAGCGGAAGCAACCGAAGGAAGAGGCGCCGATGCGCGAGTAACCGCGTGATCCGACCCGCCAACTCGCACACCGGTCATCGCGCGCTATTGCGTTGATTTGTCTTCACGCAGCGCCGCGAGCGCGTCGCTTCGCTGCAAGATAGGAGCGGAGCCAGGGCGGCGCCGGGTCTGCGGCAAACCCTGTCAAGGCGCCGAGGCCGCACTGGGCTTTGGGGGAGGGCGGCTTTCCCTGGCTCCGCCTCCCGGGACCTTGCCAAAGTCGAACGAGAGCGCGCGCCGGTCGCTCGCCGGCTCGACGCTGACGAGCCTTCAGACGGAGAGCTGGACCGGCCGAGGCGGGCGGCGCCGTCTCGTCCACACGCCTGCGCCGGCGGCTGCGAGGAGCAGCGCGAGCCCGATCGGAAGCCACGGACTGATGACGACGACGCGCTTGCTGAAGACGAGTTCCTTCGTCGCGGCGTCGGTTCGCCCGGGGTACGTGATGTGCGCCGTAACCGTCACGATGCCGACCGGCCATGCCGGCTTCCCGCTGACCGTCGTCGCGCGCGACCTGCCCACGGGCAGCAGTGACGGATCGAGGCGCAGCTGTCGGGCCGAGCCGCCCGGCGACGACGTCGTGTCGTTCTCGCCCCAGAAGCGAACCGCCGCGTGACCGGTGTTCGAGATGTGCAGCGTTCCGTTCGCCCTGGAGCCGAAGACGAGGCTCGGCATGCTGAACTTCCCGCCGAGCTCGCGCTGGCGCGGTCCCGGCACGTCGATCGTCACGAACGAGCCGATTTGATTGATCACCTGGATCGAGCCGGACTTCGTCGGGGCCGGAGTGACGAGAAAACCGACGAAGTAAAGGTCCGGCGACAGCCCGCGTGGGACCCGCATCGTCAGCGGGATGTCGCGGTAGCCGCGCGCCGGGATCGTCAGTTGGCCCGAGGGGAAGCGGGCGCGCCTTTCCCAACGCGCGTCAGGGCGCGCGCCGATCGTCACCTTGCCGTTGTCGAGGAGCGAGAGTCGCCGGCTCTCCACGGTCACCGGTACAGGAGTCGCGCTCGCGTTGATGATCCGGACGAGCGCCTTCGCGCGCGTCCCTGCGGCGATCTCCACCGGGTCGGCCGGCACCGAGACTGCCAGTCCTCGTGATCCGCCGACGGGCGTCGGGGCTGCGGCGTTCGCGTTCCCGGCGAGCACGACGACCGGCAGCGATATCGCAATGAGGAGCGCCAGCGGCTTCGGCAACCTCGGCACGGTCAGCTGTAGTTCGGCGTGACGGTGTAGGTGAGGGTGTCCGAGTAGACGCCCGCGTTGACGCCGTAGTTGATGGCGACGCGGTTCGCGAGGGTGATCGTGTCGGTCGAGGCGCCGGTGGAGTTCGCCCTGCTGGCGATCGTCTCCCCGGCTGTCGTATAGCCCGCGTACTTGGAGCCGCTGAAGGCCGGGTCGATGGTCGGGCCCGAGCCGGTGACCGTGTAGCCCCAGTTTGGCGCACCCGGCCATGCCGCGGAGGTGGCCTTCCCGGCCGACGCCTTCGGGATCGTCGGATTGCCCGCGCTGCCACTCTGCAGCCCGGAGGCGCTGTCTGCGACGGCGAGCGTGTAGCCCGAGTTGGCATTCGTCTGCACCGTCAGGCCGACCGTGGCCGTCTGGTCCGCCAGCGCCGGAAGGCTCGGGTCCATGTCGAGCTCGAAGGCCGTGCTGTTCGCGGTAAAGGTGAGGCTCTGGGCGATCGCAACGGTCACTGCCGTGTTGCTCGCGGCGAGCGTCACAGCGGGTGTCGTCCCCGTGTCGATCGTGCCGGATGCCGCGGTCAGCGTCGTGATCGTGGTCGTGTAGCTGGCGGCGGTCGAGCTGTTCGTCAGCCCGCCGAACGACAGGTAGATCGGGATGCCCGCTGCCACCGAAACGGCGGAGGTGACCGTGTACGTGATCGTTTGCCCCGACCGGCTGACGGTGCCTGCCCCGATGCCGAAGTTGCGGCTGATGGTCGGCGTGCCCGCCAGACCGGATCCGGAGACGGCGAAGGTGATCGACTTGATGATTCCCGCCGTCGCCGTCGTGAACGAGTAGGAGTACGTGACGCCGGTGACGCCGACCTGGTTGTTGGAGACCGTCCAGCTCATGTTCGTCGGCGTCGCCGCTCTCGCGCCGGCTACCGAGAAGGCGAGGTAGGCCGCGGTAATCAGCGTCACCGCGAGCAACGGAGCGAGCACGCGGTTCGCACGGATCGGACGTTTCATGGCTATCAAGTCTCGGCCACTCCTTTTCGGGTTCATGGGGCGAGGCTCGACGCGGTCGCCGCAGAAGTTTTCGACAGTTCGGGGGTGGGTTCTCTCCCCTGAACGGGGGATGTTCGGGCCGGGCTAGAGTCAGCCGCGTGACCGAGTTCAAGCTCGCGGAGCTGCTCGCGGCACGCGAGCGGAGCGACGTCGACCTCTGGGGCCGCACGATCAATCCGCAGTTCTCTCGCGTCCTCAAGAAGATCGGGTTCGACCGCGAATGGGTGCGCGCGGAAGGCGCGTACCTCTGGGACGCGAGCGGCGAGAAGTACCTCGACATGCTCGGCGGCTTCGGGATGTTCAACGTCGGGCGCAACAACCCACGCGTTCGTGCCGCTTTGATCGAGGCGCTCGGGCTCGACCTTCCGGGGTCGGTACAGCTCGGCGCTTCGCCGTTGCCACCGCTGCTCGCCGAGGAGTTGATCCGGCGAAGTCCGCCGCGGCTCGAGCGCGTGCTCTTCACGAGCTCCGGCACCGAGGCGGTCGAGGCGGCGCTGAAGCTGGGCCGTGCCGCGACCGGCCGCACGCGCATCGTCTCCGCCGCACACGGCTTCCACGGGCTCACGCTCGGGTCGCTCTCGGCGAACGGGAACCCGGAGTTCACGGAGCGGTTCGGGCCGCTCCTCCCCGACTTTTCGCAGGTGCCGTTCGGCGACGTCGAGTCTCTCGAACGCGAGCTGCAGCGAGAGGACGTCGCGCTCTTCCTCGTCGAGCCGGTGCAGGGCAAGGGCGTGAACCTGCCGCCGCCGGGCTATCTCGGGGCCGCGCAGGAGCTCTGCCGCCGCTTCGGCACGTTGTTCTGCGTCGACGAGGTACAGACGGGCTTCGGCCGCACCGGAAAGCTGTTCGCGTTCGAGCACTGGGGTCTCGAGCCGGATCTCGTGCCGGTTGCGAAGTCGCTGTCCGGCGGCTACGTCCCCGTCGGAGCGCTGCTCATGTCGAAGGCCGTTCACGAGAAGGTGTTCGACTCGCTGGAGCACTCCGTCTCACACGGATCGACGTTCGCGCCGAACGAGCTGGGGATGGCCGCGGGGCTCGCGACGCTGCACGAACTGGACGAGCAGGACCTCGTCGCGCGCTCCGCACGCCTCGGAGCGCGGCTGCTCGAGCTGACGACTCCGCTCGTCGAGCGCTACGACGTCGTGCGCGACGTGCGTGGGCTCGGCCTGCTCTGGGCGATCGAGTTCGCCGAGCCCGACGTCGGCCGCCGCTCGTACCGGCTCCTCGACCGCATGCAGCCGGGACTGTTCGCGCAGGTGATCGTCGTGCCGCTCTTCCGCGAGCACCGGATCCTCAGCCAGGTCGCGGGCCACGGCATCGCCGTTATCAAGGGCATCCCGCCGTTGACGCTGACGGAGAACGACGTCGACTGGTTCGCAGGCGCGCTCGACGAGACGATCCGCAAGGCGCGGCGCCTGCCGCGAGCCGTCGCCAAGCTCGCGCTAACTGCCGCGGGCGTCCGCTAGCTCAGCTGCCACTCGTTGTTGCGGATGATCGACACTGCCTCGCCGTGCGCGGTGATGCCCTCGACCTCGACCTCCGGGCCGCCGATCATGAAGTCGGTGTGCACGGACGACTGGTTGACGCCGGCCTCCTGCTGCGCCTGCTCGTCGAGCTCGAGCGCGCCCTCGACGCAGGTCGCGATGCCGCGGCCGTACGCGATGTGGCACGTCGCGTTCTCGTCGAAGAGCGTGTTGAAGAAGATGTGGCCGATCTGCCCGACGCGTGAGCTGCCGTCGACGAGCGCGACCTCGCCGAGCTGCGCGGCGCCGTCGTCCGCGGCGAGCTGCGCGCGAATGTAGTCCGCCCCCGTCGACGCCTTCACGTCGACTACGCGCCCGTCCTTGAACGTGAGCTCGAGGTCCCGGATGATGTTGCCCGGCAACGCGAGCGGCATGGTCGAGCGAACGGTGCCTTCGGCCCGGCGCCAGTCGGGCGTCGTGAAGACCTCCTCGGTCGGCACGTTCGGCACGAAACGGCGACCGTACGCAGTCTCCGAGTTACCGGACATCCAGATCGATTTGGCGTTGATGCCGACGGTGAGGTCGGTGCCGGGGCCGCGATAGTGAAGCGACTCGAAGCGGCGCTCGTTCAGCTGGCGGCAGCGCTCGTCGAGACGGTCGAGGTGCTCCTGCCACGCTGCGACCGGGTCGGGCTCGTCGAGCCGGATCGCGTGTTCCACGTCGGTCCACAGCCGGTCGACGTCGGGCTCCCCGAACACCGTCTCGGCCCAGCCCTCGTTCGGGTAGCTGACGATCGTCCAGTTGACCTTGCCGGCCATGACGTTGCGCAGGTTCGCCTCGGCGATCTTCACCGGGCGCGCGCGGCCGACGCGGTCCTGATCGAGGTCGCTCAGCAACTCCGGTTCGGGGTCGCCGGTGATCGAGATGATCGCGCCGTGCTCCTCGCCGATGTCCTCCATCCGTTTGACGCCCCATTCAGGGCTCCACTCCAGGGTCTCGTCGGGTCCCTTCTCGATCATCGCGCGCCGCACGTGCTGGTCGATGTAATTCACGTCGACGTAGCGCGCGCCCTTCTCGTAACAGACGTTGGCGATCTCGCGCACCAGCGGCACGTGCTCCACGAGGGCGGTGACGAGGACGTACTGCCCCTCGTCGACGTTGGCGCCGACCCTGACCGCGAGCTCTGCGAGCGCGCGAAGCCGTCCATTCTCGCTCATAGACGAGACCATATCGATCGGTGAGTCAACCAAGCGGTGTAAGAGTGGCGCCCTGCGGTACGTCACTGGCGATGCCGTCGACGGTCGACACCGGCACCGCCGCGCAGTACCTCCCGGAACGGTTGTCGCTCGCGACGCTCCGCGAAGCCGCGGCCGGCTGCCAGGCGTGCCCGCTCTGGCGGACGGGCACGCAGACGGTGTTCGGCGAGGGCGCGGCGCGGTCCGAGCTCATGCTCGTCGGCGAGCAGCCGGGCGATCGTGAGGACCGCGAAGGGCATCCGTTCGTGGGCCCCGCGGGCCGCCTTCTGGACGAGGCGCTCGAGGAGGCGGGGATCGATCGCACGCGCGCCTACGTCACGAACGTCGTCAAGCACTTCAAGTGGCAGGCGCGCGGCAAGCGGAGGATCCACGCGAAGCCGGCATGGTCGGAGATCGCCGCGTGCCGCCCGTGGCTCGAGGCGGAGCTCAGCGTCGTGAAGCCGGAGGTGCTCGTGTGCCTCGGCGCGACGGCCGCGCAAGCGCTGCTCGGCCGATCCTTCCGCGTCACGCGGGAGCGCGGCAAGCCTGTCGAGTCGGACCTGGCGCCGCACGTGCTCGCGACGATCCACCCGTCCGCGATCCTCCGCGCTGACGCCGAGACGCGCGAGACCGAGCGCATCGCGCTCGTCGACGACCTCAAAGTCGTGGCGTCGTTGCTTCGGGCATAGTCGGCGGATCTCCTCCTTCCGCTCGGCATCGCTGTACGCCACGAGCGCGGCGCGCATTTTTCAACGAGCGCGGTCGCGGCCGTCGCTCCGTCGCGAGGAGCGGCTCGTCTTCGTCGTCGGCTCGCCGCGGTCCGGCACGACGTTCCTCGGCAACTCGCTCGGCGCGCAGCCGGGCCTCGTCGACCTCGGCGAAGTGAAGCCGCTCAAGTCGGCGATTCCGGAACTGACGCGGCTGCCCGAGGCCGCAGCGGCGGCACGCCTCCGGCGGGTGCTCGAGGTGGTACGAACGCTGGGCCTCGCCTCGCACCTGCGGGGCGTCGAGCAGACGCCGGAGACGAGCTTCCTCGTCGGAGCGGTGCTCCGCGCTTATCCCGCCGCCCGCGCGGTGCACATGGTCCGCGACGGGCGCGACGTCGTCTGCTCGCTCCTCGAACGAGGCTGGCTCGGCGCAGAGCGCGAAGGCGCCGACGACGCGGGCCTCGCGTACGGAGCCCACGCCCGCTTCTGGGTCGAGACGGACCGCACGGAGGAGTTCCGGTCCGCGAGCGAAGCGAAGCGCGCGGCGTGGGCGTGGCGCCGCTATGTCACCGCCGCACGCGCCGTGCCCGAGCGAACGCTCGAGCTCCGCTACGAGGAGCTGGTCACGAGCCCGAGAAAGGTTGCAGCAGAGCTGGCGGCGTACCTCGACCTCGACGCCGAGCCGCTGACGAAGTCGCTGTCGTCGGCATTCGACCGCTCGGTCGGCCGCTGGCAGAGAGATCTGACGCCAGAGCAGCTGAGCGATGTCGAGGAAGAAGCAGGCGCCTTACTGCAGGACCTGGGCTACCTCTAATTCCGATCCCGCCGGCAGTGCGGGTTGGCCGCACTGCTCACGATCAACTCGCCGAAGGGGAGCGCCCTCAACGGAGACCTCTTCACGGCGCGAAGTCCGCGGGACTTCGCGCCGAACCTAGTCGCCCCAGTCGAAGTCCCGCGACTCGCGACCCCAGAGGCTGTCCTCGAGCTCCGAGTGGGTCGCAACGCGAGCGGTGTTCTCGACCGTCGCCGTCTCCTCGCCGGGCCACGAATGCGCGGCGACTGCCGGCTCCGTGCCGTCCATCGTCTCCTCGAGCCGTGCCTGCTCCTCGGTCTTGAAGAGCGGGTGGTTCTCGAAGGGGTCTTCGGACTTGTAGACGTCCAGCGGCATCTCGCGGTCGAGATCGGCGTTGCGCTGCTTGAGCTCGAGATGTTCCTGGATCGCCTGTGCGAATAACGATGGACTTTCAACCGACATGAATTCTCCTCCTGAGGCTGGTTTCGCAGCGGCGAGTTTACCCCCTTCGCGGTCGCGGCTCTGTGTCAAAGCGCACGAGCCAACTTCACGGAATTTCGGCAACAATGGGCGTCATGGCTCGCATGCGCGGACCCGGAGCGATCGGCCTCGCCCTGACGGCCTACGACATCTGGCGGCGCCTGCCGCCCTCGCAGCGGCGCATGCTCCTCTCCGCCGGCCGCAAGCACGGCCCGAGAATTGCGAAAGCGGCGGCCGCCGCGGCGGCGGCGAAGCGCACCGCTAAGAAAACGCGGCCCTAGCGATCCTGTCCTGCTCGAGGCGGTGGGCGGTCGGGTAACCCTCCGACGGCGACGCTCGCCAGGGCCGGCCGACGTAGCGGAGCGGCACGCCGTCCGCGGCGCCTTCGAGCCGGTGGCGGATCGAGCGCCACGGCCCCATGTTCTGCGGCTCCTCCTGCACCCACAGGATCTCGCGCACGTTCGGGTACTTGCGTACGAGCTCCGCAACGGCATCGACCGGGAACGGGTAGAGCTGCTCGAGCCGCCCGACGGCGATGTGCCGCGCGCCGGCGCGTGCCTCGTGCCCGACGACGTCGTAGTAGACCTTCCCCGAGCAGAGGACGAGGCGTGTCACTTCGCCGGGCTCCACGGTCGCGTCGTCGAGCACGGGGCGGAACGAACCTTCGGATAGATCCTGCAGCGTCGACGACGCCTCCTTCAGGCGCAGCAGCCCCTTCGGCGTCAGGACGACCAGCGGGCGCGCGACCGGCGCCAGCGCCTGCCGGCGGAGCAGGTGGAAGTACTGCGCCGCGGTCGTGCAGTTCGCGATCCGGATGTTGTTCTGTGCCGCCAGCTGGAGGAAACGCTCGGCGCGGGCACTCGAGTGCTCCGGGCCGTTGCCCTCGTACCCGTGCGGCAGCAGCAACGTCAGCCGCGACGT
>JBJMJE010000148.1:0-8736 GCA_045806505.1 Gaiellaceae bacterium | reverse complement strand
CGATCGGCGGCACACCGACTTCGTCGAACGGCGGCGTCCTGCCGGGGCTGATGGTGTTCGCCGTCGGCGGCGACAAGACCGAGCTCCCGCCGCCGAACAACCTGCCCGGCTTCCGCACCACGTCGGATGCTGCAACGCAGCCGAACGTGGCCGTCACGCCCGCGCGCCTGACCGCGCCAGCGGCGCCTCAACGGCGCACGGCGGCACGGGCGACGGGCTCGGCACGGATCAAGATCAACCAGGCGCTCGTCGTCAGGCCGTGGAACCCGAACTCGTCCAACTGGGTGTTCACGTTCGGCAAGGTCTTCCTCGGCAAGTCCCCCGTCTCGGGAGCCCGCATTCGCGTCGACGGCTTCACGCTCCCGTCGCTCACCGGGCCGCAGGGCGGCTTCTCCTATCCCGCCGACATCACCGACTCGGCGCGTCACGAGGTGCGGGTCGTCGACCTCAGCCGGGCCAAGGTGCGCGGGCGCAAGCCGAGCGCGCGGCAGCAGGCGCAGCTGAAAGCGGTGCGCGCCGGGATCAGCGTCGGCTACCGGATGAGCGGCCTGCACGCGAAGGTGCAGTCGAACCGAACGGTGCTCGTCACGGGGCGGATGACGAACTCGGCAGGCGTCGCGCCTCCGCCTGTGGGCCTCTACACGTACCGCCTGAGCGGCACGATCACGAATGCCGCGGGCCAGCCCGTGCAAGGCGCGGTCGTGGTCACGCGCACGAACGACCGCGACTTCTGGACGTTCTCGTCGCCGACCGACGCGAACGGCCGCTACACCTCGCTCTTCCACGCCTCCGACGAGCTCGACGAGGATCCGGTGCCGATCAACATCGGCGTCGCGCTCGGACAGGTGTCGTACGGCGGCAACCTCGGAACCGTCGCGAACTTCGCGCGCAATCGCAGCGCCTCGCTCGACATCCAGCTCAAGGCGGGCACGAGCTACACCGTCGCGAAGCCCGACTTCTCCGGCGGCGCGGTCTACGAGGGACCGGCCGTGGGCGTCGCCGTCGCGAACAACGTGATCAAGCCCGTGTCCGCGCGGTGGCCCGACACGAAGGGGCGCTTCTCGTTGACGCTGCCCGCGTCGATGCGCGGCAAGACGATCAGCTTCTGGCAGAACCGCCGCGTCTTCTACTCGAGCTTCCCTGCGGTGCCCGGCGGCAAGGTCGATCCCGACACGTGGCCGGCGAAGCTCGGTCCCGGTACGCCGTCGCGGCTCGCGTATCTAAGGCTGCCGCGGCGCTGAGCTACCGTTAAGCGCCGTGGCTGAAGCTCCCCGCATCGCGCAGGAGTCGAACAGCCTCGTCGCGGCTCAGGCCGTCGCCGCCCGGCTGAGCAGGAACATCGAGGGCGTCGTTCTCGGCAAGCACGACGAGATCGCGCTCGTCCTCTCGGCGCTCGCAAGCGGCGGGCACGTGCTGCTCGAGGACGTACCGGGCACGGCGAAGACGATCCTCGCGCGCGCGATCGCGCAAACGATCGCGGGCACGTCCTTCGCGCGCATCCAGTGCACGCCGGACCTGCAGCCGACGGACGTCACCGGGCTGTCGATCTACAACCAGAAGACGCGGGAGTTCGAGTTCCGCGCCGGGCCGATCTTCGCGAACATCGTGCTCGTCGACGAGATCAACCGTGCGATGCCGCGGACGCAGTCGGCCCTGCTCGAGGCGATGGCCGAGCGGCAGGTCACGGTCGACGGCGTGACGCGCCCGCTGCCGGCGCCGTTCCTCGTCATCGCGACCGAGAACCCGATCGAGCAGGAAGGCACGTTCCCGCTGCCCGAGGCGCAACTCGACCGGTTCGCGCTGCGCTCGGCGCTCGGCTACCCGTCACAGGACGAGGAGGTCGACATCGTCCTGGCGCAGCGCCACGGGCACCCGCTCGCGGCGCTCGAGCCTCACGTGGACGCAGGCGACGTCGACACGCTGCAGGCCGCGGTCGAAGACGTGTACGTCGACGACTTGCTCCTCGCGTGGATCGTCGAGCTCGTGCGGGCGACGCGCGAGGTCGACGGCGTGTCGACGGGCGCGTCCGTCCGCGGCAGTCTCACCCTCGAGCGAACCGCGCGTGCGTGGGCACTGCTACAGGGGCGCGACCACGTCGTGCCGGCCGACGTCGAGCGGCTGTTCCTGCCCGTCCTCGGGCACCGGCTGCTGCTGACGGCGTCGTTCGTCGCCGAGACGCGTGCGCTCGGACGTGCCCGGGCACTGCAGACGATCATGGAGCGCTGCCTCGAGCTCGCGCCACCGCCTGCGCCGGACTGGGAAGCCTCGTCTCGGTGACGGTTGCACACACGCGAACGCCAGCCGTTTCCGCTCGTACCGCGTAGGCGGCTCGTCGGGCTTCCGTTCGGCGACCTGCCGAGCCGCCGGCGCGGCCACGGCAGCGACGTGATCGGCACGCGGCCCTACGAGATCGGCGATCCGGTCTCGACGATCGACTGGTTCGCGAGCGCGCGTCTGTCCGCCGCGACGGGCCGGGACGAGTTCATCGTCCGCGACCACGCTGCGGACGAGGCTCCACGCGTCGTGGTCGTCTGCGACCGCAGGCCGGCGATGCGCATCTACGACGAATCTCTGCCGTGGCTCTCGAAGCCGCGCGCGATCGCAGAGGTGACGGCGGCGCTCGTGGCGAGCGCGATGGCGGCGCGCGCAGACGTCGCCTCGCTGGACTTCGGTGACGGTGCCGCGTACTGGCTCCCGCCGGGACGGCGCGACGTGCCGTGGATCGTCCAGGAACGCCAGTCGGCCGCGCGCTTCGACGCGCCCGAGGACAACCTGATTCAGGCCTGCGCGTTCCTGGGGCGCCTGCACAGCGACCTGCGGTCCGGCACCTTCGTGTTCGTCCTGTCGGACTTCCTCGCGCCGCCGCCGCCCGAGACGTGGCTCGACGCAGTCGCACGCGGCTGGGACGTCGTGCCGGTCGTCGTTCAGGACCCGGTCTGGGAGCAGAGCTTTCCGCAGGTCGCCGGCGTCGCGGTGCCGATCCGCGACCCCGCTAACGATCGCGTCGAGCTCGTGCGCCTCTCGCGCCGCGAGGCGCGCGCGCTGCGATCGCGGAACGAGGCTCGGCTGGCGCGCGTTCGTGAGGAGCTCGTGTCGCTCGATCTCGAGCCAGTCGTCCTCGGGACGAGCGACCCGTTCGAGATCGACCGCGCCTTCGTCGAGTGGGCCGAGCTGCGGAGGCTGAGCCGGTGGGCGCGTTGAGGTGGATCTGGATCGGCTCAGTCGCAGCGGCGGCGCTCGCGGCGGCGACTGTCGTCGCGGTCGCAAACGCAGACGGCTCGGGCGGGAGCGGGCAGACGCTGGTTGCAAGTGTCGACACGTCGCTCGACCACACCGCCGTCGACTTCGGCGATCCCGTCACGGCGACGGTGACGGTCACGGCGCCGGCCGATGCGGCCGTGCGTGTGGAGCAGGATCTGGCGCCGCTGACGCAGCTCGGCCGGCCGCGCATCACACGCGTCGCGCGCGGCGCCACGCGGACCGTGACGTACGCAGAGCGCGGCAGCTGCCTCGACGATCGCTGCCTCGCGACTTCCGGAGTGAAACGTGTCGCGTTGCCACCGGCGACGGTGATCGTCGGAGGGCGAAAGTCGACCGCGAAGTGGCCGATCCTGAAGGTGCAGCGCCGCGTCAGCGCAGCCGACGCTGCGCTGGCGCGGCCGCCGCTTCGCAGCGACACGGCACCTCCGCCGGTGACGTATCGCGTGTCCCCCGACCGGCTCGCGACGGCTCTCGACGTCGTCGCGGCGCTGCTCGCGGCAGCGGGCGTGCTCCTTGCGGGCGCCACGGCAATCGGAATCTACCGCCGGCGGCAGACGCCGGAGCCGCTCGCCGGCCTGGAGCTGGCGCTCGCGCTCGCGCGCGACGCCGAGCGACGTCCGGCTCCAGACCGCCGCCGCGCGCTCGAGCTACTCGCGCGCCTGCTCGGATCGCGCGATCCGGAGCTCGCCGACGAGGCCGAGCAGCTCGCCTGGTCGAAGCGCACGCCGACTCCGGACGCGCTCGAGGACCTGGTCGCCGAGGTCGAGGAGAAGGTGCGATGACGTCGATCCCGCTCGCCGACGCGGCGGCCCTTCGTCCCGCCGCGCGCCGCACGCTCGCGATCCGGATCGCACTCGCCGCGACGCTCGGCGCACTGATCGTCGCGGGGGTGCTCGTCTCGCGTCATCCGCACACGCAGACGATCGTCGTGCTGCCCTCGGACTCCTCCGCGATCGTCGTGCTCGACGTCTCCGCCAGCATCTCGTCCGACACGTACTCGCGCATCGGCGCGACGCTCCGGTCGCTCGCACGAAGCGGCGGCCGCTACGGGCTCGTCGTCTTCTCGGACCAGGCGTACGAGGCGCTGCCGCCGGGGACGCCGGCGTCCGACCTCGCGCCGCTCGTGCGCTACTTCACGCTGCCGCCCGCGCGCGGCGGCTTCGCGCAGACCTTCCCTCCGAACCCGTGGGCGAAGACGTTCAGCGCCGGGACTAAGGTCTCGGCCGGCCTCCAACTCGCCGACGGCATCGCGTTTCAGGACAAGTTGCGGAAGCCGGTGGTGATCCTCGTGAGCGACCTCGACGACGACCCGCAGGACCTCCCGCGGCTGGTGACGATCATGCTCGCGCTCAAGCGCGACCACATCCCGCTGCGCATCGTCGGACTCAATCCGTCGAGCCAGGACGCCGCCTTCTTCAGACGGCTCTCGGGCGGCGCGCCGATCGTGCGTGCCGGACTGCTCCAGCCGGGGCCCGAGCCGAAGAACCACACGCCGTTCCCGTGGACGCTCGTCGCGCTCGCGCTCGTCGTGGCCGTCGGCATCGCCGCGCACGAGCTCTGGGCGCCGCGGCTCGAGTGGAGGAGCGCGCCGTGAGGACCGCAGCCGCGTTCGCGATCGCCGCCGTTCTCGTCGGGCTCGCCGTGCTCGCGGCGCTGCTCGCCGCGGACGTTCGCGACTGGCAGCAGACGCTCCGCGAGAACGATGCGCTGCTGCAGGCGGAGCCCGCGGCGGCGGACCGGCGACCCGATACGCGCCTCGGCTCGCTCGCGGAGCGGACGCTCGGCGTGAGCGACGACGCCGACGCGAGGCGCGCGATCGGCCTCTACCTCCGCAACATCAATGTACCCGTGCGACTCGACAACGGCCGGCAGGTCGCCCTCGCACGGAGCCGCGCGGAGCAGGCGCTGGCGTCAGTCGCACGGTCGAGCGACGGCGCACGGGCCTCGCAGGCAGAGACGCTCCTCGGCGTCCTCGTCTTCACCGACGTCAGCCCGAGCACCGACCCGTTCGAGCAGACGACGGAGAACGATCCCGACCAGGCGCAGGCGAGCGTCGCGGACTTCCAGGACGCGGTGCGCGCGGATCCGGCCAACGCCGTCGCGAAGTACGACCTCGAGCTTGCGCTCCGCGCGCTGCTCGCGCAGGGAGTCCGCGTCGGTGCGGGGCAGCAGACCGGCGCAGGTTCGACCGGCCGCCGCGGCGCAGGCGGAGGCGTTCCGGGAAGCGGCTACTGATGCCGAGCGCGTCCGTCGTCTTTCTGACTCCGCTCGCTGCCCTCGTCGCGCTCGCGATGCTGCTGCCTCTCGCAGCGTTCGTCGTCGCAGAGCGGCGGGTCGCAACCGTGCGGCGGCTGCTCACGCTGCCGGCGCCGAGCACCGGCGTCGACATCGCGGCGCTGGCCGCGCTCGTGGCGATCGTCGCGCTGCTTGCTCTTGCAGCGGCGCAACCTGCGTTGTCGAACACGCACTCGCAGCGGGTGCGCACGGACGCGGAGGCTCTCTTCGTCGTCGACATCTCGCAGTCGATGGCGGCCTCGGCCGGGCCGAGGGAGAAGACGCGGCTAGAGCGCGCCGCCGCCGCGGCGAGGCGCCTCCGCGCAGCCGTGCCGTCGGTGCCGTCCGGTGTCGCGACGCTCACCGACCGCGTGCTCCCCAACCTGCTGCCCGCCGCCGACGCGGCAGCGTTCGACGCGACGCTGCGACATTCCGTCGCGATCAACGAGCCGCCTCCGCGCGAGCAGAGCGTGCGCGCAACCAGCTTCGGCGCGCTCGCCGGCATCCCCAGCTCGGGCTACTTCGAAAAGTCGGCGAACCGTCGGGCCATCGTCTTGCTCACCGACGGCGAGTCAGCCTCGTTCGACGCGAACGCCGTCGCAAGGGCGCTCGGCGGGAACCCGCCGACGAACCTGCTGACCGTGCAGCTGTGGGGCCGTAACGAGTCGATCTACGGGCGTTCCGGACGACGCGACCCGAACTACCGGCCCGACCCCGCGAGCGGAACGCAGCTCGCGTCGCTCGCGAGCGCGACCCACGGCCGTGTCTTCGGCGAGGGAGAACTCGGGAGCGCCGCGGCGTCGCTCGAGAGGATGCTCGGCAGCGGCCCCGTGAAGGCGGAAGGCCGCACCCGAACGACGCATCCGCTCGCGCCGTACGTCGCCGTGCTGGCCCTGGTGCCGCTGGCCCTGATCTTCAGGAACCAGGCCCGCGGACGTGTCCGCGGGCCTGGTTCCGAAGCGGAAATCACGTCCCGCTGAAGGTGCCCTTCATGCCGCCGGCGGCATGGCCGGGGACGGTGCACTTGTAGGGGTTCTTGCCCTTCTTGAGCGTCGCGGTGATCGTGGCGCTCTTGCCGTGAGCGAGCAGCGGCGTCTTCTTGCCGGCGATCCAGAAGTCGTGCTTGAGGGTGCCGGTGTTCGTCACCTTGAAGGTGACCTTGCCGGCCTTCGCGCGCTTCGTCGAGAGCTTGAAGCCGAGGTCGAACGCCGTCACCTTGACGGTCGTCGCCTGGCTGGCAGCCGGCGCACCGAGGACGGACGAAGCGGTGATTCCAACAGCGGTCGCGACCACAGCGAGCACGACCGAGAGACGACGAAGTGTCATCAAAAAGGCCTCCACAGAGAGAAGTAAATCGACCCTTGCGGGCACAAAGTATCAGCGATTCCTCACCCGTTTGTAAGTCTTGTAAGAGCCACTCCCAACAGTGGAACGACGATCGTGAAGGCGAAGGCGGCGCGGCCGATCGCGACGAGCAGGGGCCGGGTTCGAGGCTCCCTCCCCTCGCGCACCTCACGCGCCAGCCGCGGCCCGAAGACGAAGTCGTGGAGCACCGAAAGCGCCACGAGCGCGATCGCGCAGAGCACCTTCGCGAGCAGCGTCCAGCGGAAGCCCGTGCCTTCGTCCCAGTCATTGGCGGCGAGTGGAACTCCGGTGACGCCGAGCACCAGCAGCGCCCCGTAACCGATCGGACGCCACCGCTGCCCGAGCATGCGCATCGAGCGGCCGCGCACCTCGCCTTCCAGCCGCGCGACCACCGGCACGGCGACGAAAACGAGTGCCACTGTGCCGCCGACCCACACCGCAGCTGCGAGGACGTGGATCGCGACGAGGAGCGACTGCACCGAGGCGTGACCCTATCGGCCACGTCCGGGGTCTGACCCCAGCCATGTCCGGGCGGCACCTGTCAGCCGTGACAAAGGAGTGACGATGTCTCCACACAACGACGTCGCGTCCTGACACGTCCGTGACACGTCCGCTCGGCGGACGCGGCTCGCACTGCGGGACGGGCGCGGATCGGGTCCGGTCGAGACGTGTCCGGGGTCTGACCCCACCCACGTCCCGAACGGACACTCGCGATTACGCTGGCGCCGTGTCGTTCCCGAAGATCGAGCTGCACGTCCACCTCGAGGGAACGGTGCGGCCGGAGACGCTGCTCCAGATCGCGCGGAGGAACGACTACGCGCTTCCATGCTCGACCGTCGAGGAGCTGCGCGCGCTCTACGAGTTCCGCGACTTCGCGCACTTCATCGAGGTCTGGATCCTTACGACGAACGCGCTTCGCACGAGCGAGGACTTCCGGCAGGTTGTCGTCGACTACGCGGCCGAGGCCGCGGCGCACGGCGCCGTCTACATCGAAGGCATCTTCTCTCCGGCCGAGCGCGTGCGACGCGGCGTCGGGTGGGACGAGATCTTCAGCGGCTACTGCGACGGCGCGCAGGAAGCACGGGAGCGGTTCGCCGTCGAGGTGCGACTGACACCGGACATCGTCCGCGGCTTCCCGCTCGACGAAGCGGCCGAGGTCGTGCGGCACGCGGCGAGGTACCGCGACCGCGGCGTCGTCGGGATCGGGCTAGGCGGCCTAGAGGCGGAGTTCCCGCCGGAGCCGTACGCGCCGGTGTTCGAGCTTGCACGCAACGAGGGCTTCGCCTCGGTGCCCCACGCCGGCGAGGTCGCCGGCCCGGCGTCCGTCCGCGGCGCGCTGGACGCGCTCGGCGCCGACCGCATCCGCCACGGCATCCGCTCTGTCGAGGACGCCGCGCTCGTACGGGAGCTGGCCGAGCGGCAGCTCGTGCTCGACGTCTGCCCGATCTCGAACCTGCGCACGCGCGCGGTCGCGTCCCTCGAGGAGCATCCGCTCCCGCAACTGATCGCGGCCGGTGTCCTGTGCTCGATCTCGACGGACGACCCCGCCATGTTCGACACGGACCTCACGCGCGATTACGACGCTGCGCGCTCGCTCGGGCTCGAACCGCGAGCCTCTTATGAGGCGGGCGTCCGCGGCGCGCTCTGCGACGAGGAGACGAAATCACGCCTTCGAGGGATCGGCGAGGCCACCGATTGGGCGGCGTCTACGGCTACTCTCGTGACGATGACAACGGACGACGCGCATGGCACGGGCTGATCGTCGCCGAACGGTGCGCGAGGCGCGCCGGGTCGAGCGTCGGCCTCGTGCCGCGGGCGGAGGACAGCATGTTGTCG
>JBJMJE010000147.1:0-2592 GCA_045806505.1 Gaiellaceae bacterium | reverse complement strand
GTCCCGGCCTCGAGGAACGCGTCTCGCGTCTGGAAGAACGGGTGGCAGCGCTGCAACGTGCGCTCGACGAGCGCTAGCGGAAGACGCACGCCCGCGCCTCGGCGGCGCGGTCGCCGGGCGAGACGTCGATCGTCCGTGCGTCACGCCAGTCCGGAGTACCGCTGCGCCAGATCGTCGACGCTGTAGATCCCCTCCGCTCCGTTCCTCGCCGCCGCCGCAACCCGCGCGGCGAGCAGAAGGAACACCGCGACCAGGATGAAGCGGATGGCTAGGCCTGCGGGATCCGGGCCTCGAGCGCGGCGCCGAGCGCCTCCCGCACGGGCTCGAGCTCGATCCGGTCGAGCACGTCCTGGAAGAACCCACGGACGATCAGGCTATCCGCCTCGCCGCGCGAGAGGCCGCGCGCCATCAGGTAGAAGAGCTGTTCCCGGTCGACCTGGCCGAGCGTCGCGCCGTGCGTGCAGCGCACGTCGTTGGCGAGGATCTCGAGCCCCGGGATCGAATCGGCGTGGGCCGACTTCGACAGCAGCAGGTTGCGGTTCTCCTGGTAAGCATTCGTCTTCTGCGCATCGCGCTCGACGCGGATCATCCCGCGCCACACCGTCGACGCGTCGTCACGCAGAGCGCCCTTGAACTTGAAGTCGCTCTCGGTGTTCGGCGCCATGTGCTCCTGGAACGTGTCGTAGTCGAGGTGCTGGTCGGCGTCTGCGAAGTACGCGCCCGTCACCCGCGACACCGCGCCCGGTCCCGCGAGGTCGTTCTGGATGCGGATCTTCCCCTTCTTCGAGCCGAAGCCGCCGGCGACCCAGTCGAGCTCGGCGTCGCGCTCGACGCGGGCGTGATGCGACGCGAAGTGCCACGTCTGCTGCGAGAGGTTCTGCAGCGACACGTACTCGAGCTTCGCGCTCTCCTCGACGAAGAGCTCGACGACGGCGTTGGAGTAACCGGCGACGTCGGGCCGCGCCGACGCGTACTCCTCGATCAGCGTGAAGCGCGAGCCGGCCTCCGCGACGACGAGCAGACGCCAGAACAGCGAGCCGCCGTCGGCGGAGTTCGCGATCCGCACGTACAGCGGCTGGTCGAGCACCGTGTCGCGCGGCACGACGACGAGCAATCCGTGCTCCCAGAGCGCGGCGTTGTGCGCGGCGAACTTCTCCTCCCAGCCGACGAGCTGCTGCAGCCGCGCATGGTCGCGGAGGGGCTCGAAGGTGATGCCCTCCGGCGCGCGCTCGATCTCGATGCCGGTCTCCGTGACCGCGGCCGATCCGGACACCGCCAGGTCGAGCATCGGCGCAGGAGACACGGCCGGGGTCTGACCCCGGTCATGGCCGAAAGAGTCAGGGTCGAAGCCCTTGAGGTCGGTGAAGCGCCACGCCTCGTCGCGCGTCGTCGGCAGCGGCAGCGCGCGGTAGCGCTCGAGGAGGTCAGCCCTGGACATCGACCTTGCCGTTGTCGTACGGCTTGTAGCGGTGGTGGAGCATCAGCGAGTTACCGTCGGGATCCTTGAACAGCGCCATATGGCAGACGCTCGTGTCGATGATGTCGCCTTCGAAGGTGACGCCCTCGGCTTCGAGCTCTGCGCGGGACGCCGCGACATCGTCCACGTGCAGCGCGAGCACGGTCTGGGAAGGCGAGAACTCCTCACCCGCCCACTCGGGCTTCCAGAAGCCGTAGCACTGGTCGCCGACCCAGAACTCGGCCGCGCGATGCCCGTCCTGGCGCAGCCCGAGCTTGCCGACGTAGAACTGGATCGACCGCTCGAAATCCGTCGACGGGATGCCGACGAAATCAACCCGCTCGACCCTCACTAGCGGTTGCCGCGACGACCCGAGCGGATCTGCTTGCTCGTCACGCTGCCGGACGCGAAGCCGCCGACCGGCGTCTCGCCGCGCGCATGGGCCGAGTCGCGCTCCGTCCGCTGCGCCTCGAGCTGCTCGAGCCGCGCCTTCATGAGCGCAGCCTGCTCGGCTGCTTCCGGCGACAGCTCCTGCTTCGTCTTAGCCAACGGATCCCTCCATCTGGAGCTGGATCAGCCGGTTCATCTCGACGGCGTACTCGAGTGGCAATTCCTTGGTGATAGGCTCGACGAAGCCGCTGACGATCAGCGCCGACGCCTCGGCCTCGGACAGCCCGCGGGACATGAGGTAGAAGAGCTGCTCCTCGCCGATCTTCGACACGGTCGCCTCGTGGCCGATGTCGACCTCGTTCTCGTCGATGCGGATGTACGGGTAGGTGTCGGAGCGCGACTCCTCGTCGAGGATCAGCGCGTCGCAGACGACCTTCGACTTCGATCCCCGCGCGCCCTTGGCGACCTCGAGCAGGCCGCGGTAGCCCGCACGGCCTCCGTTCTTCGAGATCGACTTCGACGTGATCACCGACGACGTGTGCGGCGCGACGTGCACGCACTTCCCGCCCGCATCCTGGTGCTGGCCCTTGCCGGCGAACGCGCGCCCCTCGGGCGTTACCCGACGGAGCCTTCCATCTGCAGCTGGATCAGACGGTTCATCTCGACCGCGTACTCGAGCGGGAGCTCCTTCGTGATCGGCTCGACGAAGCCCGACACGATCATCGCCGTCGCCTCGGACTCGGAAA
>JBJMJE010000146.1:0-11616 GCA_045806505.1 Gaiellaceae bacterium | reverse complement strand
TCTGCCTGAGACTTCGGCCGTGAAGCTGCTCGTCGAGCACGGACGCGTGCGCGGCGTCCGCACCGGCGACCGCGGCCGCGGTCGGACCGGCGAGGAGCTGGGGAACTTCGAGCCGGGCTCGGACATCGTCGCGCGCGTCACCGTGCTCTGCGAAGGGACGCAGGGACATCTGACCGGAGCGGCGATCGAGCGCTTCGGTCTCGCAGGCGAGAACCCGCAGGTGTGGGCGCTCGGCGTGAAGGAAGTGTGGAAGGTTCCGCGGCCGCTCGACCGTGTCATCCACACGATGGGGTGGCCGCTGCGCGCGAGCGCCCGCTACCGCGAGTTCGGCGGCTCGTTCATCTATCCGCTCGGCGAGGACCTGGTGTCGCTTGGCATGGTCGTGGGCCTCGACTACCGCGACGCCGAGCTGTCGGTGCACGACCTCTTGCAGGAGCTCAAGCTGCATCCGCTGGTCCGGCGGATCCTCGACGGCGGCGAGCGCGTCGAATGGGGTGCGAAGACGATCCCGGAGGGTGGCTTCGTCTCGCTGCCGAAGCAGCTTTCGGCGCCGGGCGTTCTGCTGTGCGGCGACGGCGCGGGCCTGGTCAACGTGCCGGCGCTCAAGGGCGTGCACTACGCGGTGGAGTCGGGGCGGTTGGCGGCCGAGGCGGCGCTTGCGGGTGTGCGGCCCGGAGCGAGCCCGGCGACTGCGTTGGCGCAGTACGACGCTGCGATGCGCGAGAGCTTCATCTGGAAGGACCTGCAGGAGGTGCGCAACATGCGCCAGGCGTTCGGCCGCGGGTTCTGGCTTGGTGGAGCGATGGCCGGCGCGATGACCGCGACGAAGGGCCACTTCCCGCCGGGTAATGCGCGGACGGAGCGCGACGCCGAGCAGGAGCTGATCACGACCGGGCGCTCGAGCGACTACCCGGCGCCGGACGGGAAGCTGACGTTCGACAAGCTCTCGTCCGTCTTCGCATCGGGGAACAAGACGCGCGACGACCAGCCGAGTCACATTCGCGTGCAGACGCGCGTCCCGGAGGAGCTCGGCCGCATGTGGGAACGGATGTGCCCGGCGCAGGTGTACGAGTGGTCGGACGGCGCGGTGCAGGTCACGGCGTCGAACTGCGTCCAGTGCGGCGCCATCACGGCGAAGGGCGGCCGACTCACGCCTCCGGAGGGCGGTTCAGGGCCCGAGTACAAGCTGACGTAGCTAAGTCGTTACACCGTCGTGACGGTGGCTGCCACCACGCGTCCGCTGTGGCGCTGCCTCTTCGGGACTACGGTTCCGCAGTAGTGGCGGAAGCGTCCGACTGGGTCCGGACTCCGGGGACCGAAGAAGTCGAGGACGCTCTTGACCGCGAGAAACGGTTCGGGTGCGGCGGCGCCGACCGTCGCGCGGTAGCTGCTCCATTCCCAGTCGTCACACGTCGCGCAGAGGCCGGCGCGCACCGGGTTCTGGACGACGTAGCGGCACGCCTCCAGCAGGTACGCGTCGGTGGTGATGAGCTCGCTCCAGAATCGGCGGCCGAAGAGATGATTGGCGCGGCCGTGACGGAGATTGAAGGTGATCGCGTGGCCTGTGTTGAGCTCGCACATTCCGCGCGAGAGACCGGCATCAGCGATCTGCATGACCAGGTGGTAGTGATTGCCCATCAAGCAGTACGCGGAGAAGAGCCACCCATATCGGCGTGCGACGCGGCTCAGGAGTACGAGGAAGCGCTCCCGATCGAGCTCGTCTGCGTAGATGAGCTGCTTGTTGTTGCCGCGCGTAACGACGTGGTAGTAGCCGTACGGCACCTCGAGCCGCGGGATGTACGTCATCCCGCCACGGTACGACCGCCGCTGGGCGAAAGCGCCGAGTGCTGAGTTTCGTGACAAAGTCGTCACACCTCCGTGACGGTGGCTGCCACCAGACAGAGGCGCCACGGACAAGGCCGAAGCAGCGAACGTAGGATCACGCCTGTGGCCGCCACCTCGGAGCTGCTGAGCCTCGACGACGTGTACCGCGCACGGGAGCGCATCGCCGGGCGGCTGCACCGCACGCCGATGCTCTCGTCGCAGACGCTCTCGCAGCGAGTCGGCGCGGACGTCCACTTCAAGGCGGAGCTCCTCCAGAAGACCGGCGCGTTCAAGCCGCGCGGCGTGCTGAACAAGCTCGCGACCTTGACCGACGAGGAGAAGTCGCGCGGCGTCATCTCGATCTCCGCCGGCAACCACGCGCAGGCGCTCGCCTACGCGTCCGCGGTCGAAGGCATCGACGCGCTCATCGTCATGTGGCAAACCGCGTCGCCGATGAAGATCGCCGCGGCGCGCGGGTACGGCGCCACCGTGGACGACTCGCCGCCCGACATTCCGGCCGCATTCGAGGACCTCGACCGCCTAGTCGAGGAGACCGGCCGCACGCTCGTCCACCCGTACGACGACCCGGTCGTGATGGCCGGCCAAGGCACGGTCGGCCTCGAGATGCTCGAGGACGCCCCCGACGCCGACGTCGTGCTCGTCCAGGTCGGCGGCGGCGGCCTCGTCTCCGGCATCGCGACCGCCGTCAAGGGCCTGAAGCCCGGCGCGCGCGTCTACGCGATCGAGCCCGAGCTCTCGAACGCGCTCGCCGCCAGCATGGCCGCCGGCGAATCCGTCACCGTCGAGCCCAAGTCGATGGCCGACGGACTGAACGGTCCCTACGCCGGCGCAAACTGCGTGCGCGTCTGCCTCGATCTCGGCGTGGAGAACGTGCTCATCACCGAGGAGGACATCGAGGAAGGCTTCCGCTTCATGTACGGCCGGATGAAGCTCGCGTGTGAGACCGCCGGCGCAGCGACGGCGGCCGCTCTTCTCGCCGGAAAGGTGCCCCTCGAGCCCGGCGAAACGGTCTGCGCGGTCGTCTCCGGGGGCAACGTGGCACCCCAAACGGCCGCTGCTATCCTGGCCGGGCGATGAAAGCCGACATCCATCCCGAGTACGTCCTCGCGCACGTCCGCTGCTCGTGCGGCAACGAGTTCACGACGCGTTCGACGAAGCCGGAGTTGCACGTCGAGGTCTGCTCGAACTGCCACCCGTTCTACACGGGGAAGCAGAAGCTGATGGACACCGGCGGCCGGGTCGAGCGCTTCCAGCGCCGCCTCGAGAAGGCCGGCGGCACGCGGCGCGGTTCCTAGCGGAACATGGCCGTCAGCTACGGAGGACAAGCAGTCCTCGAGGGCGTGATGATGCGAGGACCATCGAACTGGTCCGTCGCGGTCCGTAAGCCCGACGGCGACATCGCGCACGTCTCGCGGCACATCGATTCCGCGATGACGCGCCACGCGATTGCGCGGCTGCCCATCATCCGCGGCATCTTCGCGCTCGGCGAGTCGCTAGCCATCGGCTTCCGCGCGCTCGCCATCTCCGCGAACTACGCCGCGCAGGATGAGAACGCCGACGGAGACGAGCCACCGGCCGAGCTCTCGCGGGGCCAGCTGATCTTTGCGTTCGCCGTCGCCATCGGCTTCGCAATCGCGCTCTTCAAGGTGACGCCGGCGCTCGTCACGGACCTGCTGCCGATCCACCAGACCAGCGCGTTCGTCGTCGTGGAAGGCCTGATTCGCGTGGCGATCTTCATCCTGTACCTGTTCCTGATCTCGCTCCTGCCCGATCTCCGCCGCGTCTTCCAGTACCACGCCGCCGAGCACAAGGCGATCAACGCGCTGGAGGCCGGCGAGGAGCTCGTGCCCGAGCGCGTGCAGCGCTACTCGCTGATCCACCCGCGCTGCGGCACCGCGTTCCTGCTGTGGGTGATGGTGATCGCGATCTTCGTCTTCGCGTTCTTCGGCCGGCCTCACTGGTACTGGCTGATCGCGACGCGCATCCTGCTCCTGCCGCTGATCGCCGGGCTGGCGTACGAGCTGATCCGCTTCGCCGGCAAGCACACGGGCAATCGCGTGCTCATGACGCTGCTCGCGCCGGGCCTGTGGCTCCAGCGCCTCACGACCCGCGAGCCGACGCTCGACCAGATCGAGGTCTCGATCCGCGCGCTGGAGGAAGTTCTCCGCGTCGAGCGCACCGAGACCGGCACGGAAGCCCGCGTCGAAGTCATGGCTTAAGTGCCGCGGATCGAGCGGCACGCAAACGTCGTCTGGGAAGGAAACCTCGCGCGCGGCACCGGCCGCATCAGCGCCGGGACTGGAGCGTTCGAGGACCTCGACTACTCCATCGCCGTTCGCGTGGGCAAGGGCACGGAGGGCAAGACGAGCCCCGAGGAGCTGCTCGCGGCCGCACATGCGGGCTGCTACGCGACGTCGCTCGCCGGCGAGCTGACGCAGGCCGGAACGCCTCCCGAGCAGCTCGACATCATGTCGAACGTCGTGATGGACGAGGTGGAGGGACAGGGGCACGTGATCGTCGAGTCGCAACTGCGGGTGCGGGCACGTGTCGCGGGCGTCGGCGAGGAAGCGTTTCGGCGCATCGTCGCGGAGGCGGACGAAGGCTGCTCCTTCTCGAAGCTGATCAAGGCGAGCGCCAGGGTGTCGATCGACGCAGAACTGGAGGGGTGAGATGGCCGAGCGCAGTGCGCAGGTGACGTGGCAGGGAGACTTGATGTCCGGCAACGGAGAGATCCACGAGGCGCCGAGCGGCGCGTTCGGGCCGCTGCAGATCACGTGGGCGTCTCGCTCCGAGGAGGAGCACGGCGGCAAGACGAGCCCCGAGGAGCTGCTCGCGGCCGCGCATGCCTCGTGCTTCTCGATGGCGCTCTCGCTCGGCCTCGCCAAGGCCGGCAGCCCACCTGACCGGCTGGAGACATCCGCCACCGTGACGTTCGTGCCGGGCACAGGAATCACGAAGTCGGCACTGAGCGTCGTCGGCCACGTCCCCGGCATCGACGAGGACGCGTTCAAGGCCGCCGCCGACGCCGCGAAGGACGGCTGCCCGGTGTCGGGCGCGCTGAAGGGGAACGTCGAGCTGACGCTCGACGCGCGTCTGGCAGCAGAATGACGCCGTGGCAACCGGAACGTCCATCGAGCAGCTCCTCGGCGAGCTCGAGCGCAACTACCACGAGACCCAGGATCGCCTGGCCGACCCCGCCGTCTACAACGACCACCGCGAGGCGGCCGAGGTCGGCCGCCGCCTGAAGGAGCTCGAGACTCCGTACAAGCTCGCGGAGCGATGGCGTTCGGCTGTCGCGGATCTCGCCGCGGCGCGCTCGGATCCGGAGCTCGCGGAGATGGCGCCCGAGTACGAAGCCGAGATCGAGCGCGTCGAGGAGGAGCTGAAGCTCGCCCTCGTCGAGACCGATCCCGCAGACGCCAAGGACGTGATCGTCGAGATCCGGCAGGGAGTCGGCGGCGACGAGGCGGCACTCTGGGCGGCCGAGCTGACGCGGATGCTCCAGCGGTACGCCGAGCGTCGCGGCTTCAGGACGGAAACGCTGTCGACGAGCGAGAGCGAGGCCGGCGGGATCAAGGAGACGGTCTTCGCGGTCAAGGGCGACGGCGCGTTCTCCGTCTTCAAGTGGGAGGGAGGCACGCACCGCGTGCAGCGTGTTCCGACGACGGAGTCGCAGGGTCGTATCCACACGTCGACGGCGACGGTGGCGGTGATGCCCGAGGCCGAGGACGTCGAGGTCGACATCGACGAGAACGACCTCAAGATCGACGTGTACCGCTCGACGGGGCCTGGTGGCCAGAGCGTCAACACGACCGACTCCGCGGTGCGCATCACGCACCTGCCGACAGGTGTCGTCGTCGCGATGCAAGACGAGAAGTCGCAGCTCCAGAACAAGGCGAAGGCGATGCGCGTCCTGCGCGCGCGGCTGTACGAGCTCGAGCGCGAGAAGCAGCAGGCCGAACTCGCGGCGCAGCGCCGCGCGCAGATCGGCACCGGCGAGCGCGCCGAAAAGATCCGCACGTACAACTTCCCCGAGAACCGCGTCACGGACCACCGCATCAAGCTGACCGAGCACCGACTCGACCAGATCGTCGACGGGGAGCTCGGCGGGTTCACCGAGGCGCTGCAGGCAGAGGAGCGAAGGCGCGCGCTCGAGTGATCGTCGATCGGGCGACGGCGATCCTGGCGGAGCACGGGGTCGAGTCGCCGAGGGTCGACGCGGAATGGATCGTCGCTCACACCGCAGGCATCGCGCGTGCTGAGCTCGCGACAGCAGACGTCGACGACGCCGCGGTGTGGCCGCTCGTCCTGCGGCGCGCCACCCGCGAGCCCCTCGCATACGTGCTCGCCGAGTGGGGATTCCGCCGGCTGACGCTTCGCTGCGACGACCGTGCGCTCGTGCCGCGGCCCGAGACGGAAATCGTCGTCGAGCGCTGCATCGAGCTCCTGCGGGCCGTGCCGTCGCCGCGCGTGCTCGACGTCGGCACCGGGACGGGCGCCATCGCGCTCGCGCTCGCCGACGAGGTTCCGGGCGCGAAGGTGGTGGCGACGGACCGGTCCGAGGACGCGCTGGCGCTGGCTCGTCAGAACGCGGCGCAAACGGGGCTGGCGGTCGAGCTGCTGCTGCAGGATCTGAACGACGGGCTGCCGCCGGGGCCGTTCGACCTCGTCGTCTCGAACCCGCCGTACGTCCGCGCCGAGGAGCTCGACGCGCTCGAGCCCGAGGTCCGCGACTGGGAGCCGCGCGAGGCGCTGCTCGACGCGGGTCAGACGGAGGCGATCGCACGTTCCGCGCGCGACGTCCTCGCGCCTGGAGGTGTGCTCGTGCTCGAGATCCACGACGGGCGGGCCGCGGAGACGCGCGCGCTGCTGGAAAGTCTTGGTTACCGCGTTAGGATCACTGTCGATCTCACGGGCCGGGATCGGGTTGTCGAGGGAAAGCAGGCATGAAGGATTCGTTCCGCACGCACGACGGGCGCAAGCTGACCTATCGCCGCGAGGGGTCGGGGCCGCTGCTCGTGTGCCACCCCGGCGGCCCCGGGTTCTCGTCGCGCTACCTCGCCGACCTCGGCGGCCTCGGCTCCACCCGGGAGCTCGTCATGCTCGATCCGCGCGGCACCGGGGATTCCGACGCGCCGGAGGATTCGCGCGCCTATACGACGGGCGACTATGTCGCCGACGTCGAGGAGCTTCGCAAGCATCTCGGCGCCGAGCAGCTCGACCTGCTCGGCCACTCGCACGGCGGCGTCGTCGCGCTGGCGTATGGCGCCGCGCACCCCGACCGTATGCGCAGGCTGATCGTGGCGGACTCGCTCGTCCGCCTGCATCCCGAGGAGCAGGAGGAGCTGATGGAGCGACATCGCGACGAGCCGTGGTACGACGACGCCCGTCGCGCGCTCGAGGAGGAGGACGCGGGCGAGTACGCCGACGACTCCGCTCTCGAAGCGATCACGAGCCGCTTCTGGCCGATGTACTTCGCGACCTTCGACGAGCGTGCAGCGAAGTACATCCACGGGTCGATCGCCGGCGAGCGCGGGAACCCCTTCGCGCTGAAGCTGTTCAACGAGGGGATCGCGGAGTGGGACATGCGCAGCGACCTCGCCGCGATCGAGGCGCCGACGCTCGCGATCACCGGCGAGTACGACTTCATCTGCGGCCCCGCCTGCGCCGAGGACATCGCGGCCGGCGTCGCCGGCTCGCAGAAGGTGATCCTCGAGGACTGCGGCCACTTCACGTTCGTCGAGAAGCCCGCGGAGTTCTGCGCGGCGATCGAGCGTTTCCTCTCGTGATCGACAAGGCCGTCGACGCGATCCAGCGCGGCAAGACGGTGATCCTGCCGACGGACACCGTCTACGGCCTCGCGGCGTCCGCTTTCCACTCGGACGCCGTACTCACGATCTACCGGCTCAAGCAACGGCCGGTGACACAGCCGACTGCGTTCCTGACGACCGACGTCGACATGCTGTTCGAGCTCGTTCCGGAGATCCGCGGACGCGCCGGCGTGATCGCGCGCGCTCTGCTTCCGGGGCCTTACACGCTCGTACTGCCGAACCCTGCCCGGCGCTTCAGCTGGCTGACCGGCGCGAGGTACGACACGATCGGAGTCCGGGTCCCGCAGCTGAAGCACCCGACTTCGGAGGTGCTGCAACGCGTCAGCGGCCTCGCCGCGACGAGCGCGAACCGAACGGGCGAGCCCGACCCCGCACGCCTCGACGAAGTGCCGGAGGAGTTCCGCGAGGCCGCCGCGGCCGTGCTCAACACCCAGGAGCTTCCGGGCGTCCCTTCGACGGTCGTCGACTTCAGCGGCCGCGAGCCGCGCGTGCTGCGCGAGGGCGCGGCGAGTGGCGCCGACGCCATTCGTCGCGCAGCCGAGGCGCTCGCGTCCTAAGGCATCAGGCGCGGTACAAGGCCGCGCGTGCGCCTCGTCGCGAGCGTGACGGAGTACGTGCCGGCGCTCCGCGCGCCGCAGCCGTTGGTGACGCGCACGTAGTAGAGGCCGGCTGAAAGGCGGAACGCGAGCCGCGCGAGCTGCGAGCCCGGCTCGGCGTGCGCGAGCTGGTTGAGACCAGCGTCGTAGAGCTGCGCGACGGGTCGCAGGTTCGGCCCGGTGTGCGCGTCGTAAGGCGGCGCGACGACGTCGATTCGCACCTGCGCCGGCGAGCGGAGGGTCACGGCATACCAGTCGACGTCGCCTTCGGGAGCGATTGTCGCCGTCGTCTTCTTCTGCAGCGCCGTTGCGCGGATCCCGTCGTCGTTGGGCTCGAGTGCGTCGCGCCTCGGGAAGTCCGGCGGCTGCACCGGACCGCCGAGCGCCGCATATGCGTCGAGCAGGCCGTGGCCGTAGTACACGTCGACCCCTCGCGGGCCGCGGTCCTGCGCCGTCTCCTCGAGTCGCTGAGCGACCTGCGCGGCGCTCCACTCCGGATGCTGCGCGACGACGAGCGCTGCCACGCCCGAGGCCAGCGGCGCCGAGAGCGACGTGCCGCTCTCCGTGCTGTAGCGGTTGTCGTTCCGCGTGGACGTGACGCCGAGACCGGGTGCCGCGAGCGCGACATCGGGTCCGAAGCTCGAGAACGACGCGAAGTCGCCGTTCGCATCGGTGGCCGAGACGGCGACGACGCCGGGGCAGGCGGCCGGATAGTTGAGCCGGCCGTTCGCGCCGTTCCCCGCCGACGCGACGACAAGTGCATCCTGCAATTGCGCATACGCGATCGCATCGCAGAGAACGTCGCCGGAGGTCGGGCCGCCCAGCGAGAGGTTGATCACATCGGCGCCGTGATCGGCCGCCCACACGACGCCCGCGGCGACCTGCGAGTCCGTGCCGAAGCCTCTCGAGTCGAGCACCTTGACCGGCAGCACGCTCGCGTTCCAGGCGGCGCCCGCGATGCCGATACCGTTGTTCGTCGTCGCGGCCGCGATGCCGGCGACGAGCGTCCCGTGCCCGATCACCGAGTCGTCGCGCGCGTCGGCGTTCCCCGCGACGAAGTTGCGTCCCGGAAGTATCTGCGTCGACAGGTCGCCGACCGAGCTCACGCCTGTGTCGACGACTGCCACGAGGACACCGAGCGAGCCGTGCGACACGTCCCACGCCTGCGGGAGCCGGATCGTCGAGAGGTACGAGCCCGCCGTCGCGAAGTAGGGGTCGTTCGGCGTGTCGAGAGCGTGGAGCACATGGTCGGGCTCAGCCGATGTGACGAGGCGGTCGGCGCGAACGAGCGCGAGCGCAGCGGCCGGCGAGAGCCTGCCCGTCCCGACCGTGAAGGAACGCGTATGCGGGATGTGCCGCCCGAGCGAGAGCCCGTCCGCGGCGAGCTCGCTGCGAAGCTGCGCCTCGCTCGTCCGCGGCTGTGCCCGGACGACGATCCTCCCGCCGCCGCCCGCGGCAGCCCGCCCCGCCGGCAAGGCGAGGGAGAGAAAGGCGAGAACAGCGACGATGACGCGTGCCATGCGGGGGTCCGTGCGGGGCCAACGTTCCCGGAGCGCGACTCCGCTAATCGCACTACGGCCGACGCCGACGGCGGGAGTAGCATCAGGACGAAACCGCCGGAAGGAGCCCAGCATGGCCGTCGCGCACGAGACGTTCCAGCACCTGACGACCGCCGGCCTCGCCGAGGTCGATCCGCAGATCGCCGAGCTGCTCACGCACGAGCTCGAACGCCAGCGCGGCCAGATCGAGCTGATCGCGTCGGAGAACTTCACGTGGCCGTCTGTGCTCGAGGCGGTCGGCTCGGTTCCGACGAACAAGTACGCGGAGGGCTATCCCGGCAAGCGGTACTACGGCGGCTGCGAGATCGTCGACCAGATCGAGCAGACGGCGATCGACCGCGCGACGGAGCTGTTCGGCGCGGAGCACGCGAACGTCCAGCCGCATGCGGGCGCGCAGACGAACATGGCGGTCTACATGGCCGCGCTGCAGCCGGGGGATACGATCCTGTCGCTCGAGCTCGCGCACGGCGGCCACCTGACGCACGGCCTCAAGGTCAGCTTCTCCGGGCGGCTCTACACGATCGCCCACTACGGCGTCTCGCGCGAGACGAACGTCGTCGACTACGACGAGGTGCTGGAGAAGGCGCGGCAGACGCGGCCGAAACTGATCGTCTGCGGCGGCAGCGCGTACCCCCGCACCGTCGACACCGCCGAGTTCCGGAAGATCGCGGACGAGGTCGACGCGCTGCTGCTCTGCGACATGGCCCACTTTGCCGGGCTCGTCGCCGCCGGCCTGCACCCGAACCCCGTCGACGACTGCGACTTCGTCACGTCGACGACGCACAAGACGCTGGCGGGCCCGCGCTCCGGCTTCATCCTCTGCAGGGAGGAGCACGCGACGGCGGTCGACCGCGCGGTCTTCCCGGGGATGCAGGGCGGCCCGCTCGAGCACACGATCGCGGCGAAGGCGACATGCTTCAAGATCGCGATGACCGACGCCTTCCGCGACTACCAGCGGCAGGTGCGCTCGAACGCCGACGTGCTCTGCGAGACGCTCATGGAGGGCGGCCTCGACGTCCTCACCGGCGGCACGGACACGCATTTGCTCCAGCTCGACCTGCGCTCGACGGAGTGGACGGGCAAGGACGCGGAGGAACGGCTGCACGAGGTCAAGCTGACCGCGAACCGGAACACGGTTCCGTTCGACGAGCGGCCGCCGACGGTCGCGTCGGGCGTGCGCATCGGGACGCCGGCGGCAACGATGCGCGGCTTCGACGAGGACGACTTCCGCGAGGTGGGCCGGATCATCGTCGGCGCCCTCGGCCGGCAGCCCGACCTCGATGCGCTGCGCGGGCGCGCGGAGTCGCTCTGCGCGAAGCGTCCGCTGTACCCGGGCTTCCGCGGATTCACCAGCTACGTCGCGTGACCGCAGCGGTGCAAACGGAGCGGCGCGTGACGCACGTGACGCACCCGCTCGTCCAGCACAAGCTCTCGTATCTTCGCGAGCGCACGACGCCGACGGTCCACTTCCGCAAGCTCGTCGAAGAGGTCACGCTCCTGCTGACGTACGAGGCGACGAAGGACCTCCCGAGCGAGCAGGTCGAGGTCGAGACGCCGCTCGAGCGGACGACCGTGCCGCGGATCTCCGGCAAGAAGGTCGCCGTGTGCCCAGTGCTGCGCGCGGGCGTCGGGATGCTCGACGGCGTGCTCTCGCTCATCTCGAGCGCGCGCGTCGGCTTCATCGGCCTCTACCGCGACGAGGACACGCTCCAGCCAGTGGAGTACTACGTGAAGCTCCCCGAGGACCTCTCGGAGCGCGACGCGATCGTGCTGGACCCGATGCTG
>JBJMJE010000145.1:0-12569 GCA_045806505.1 Gaiellaceae bacterium | reverse complement strand
CGGACATCGCCTTCTTCACGTCGTCGACGAGGTCGTAAATGATGTTGTAGTAGCGGATCTCGACGTTATCGCGCTCGGCGAGTTCGCGTGCTTCCTTGTGGGCGCGCACGTTGAAGCCGATGATCGCGGCGCCGGTGGAGTGCGACAGCGTAATGTCGGACTCGGTGATGCCGCCGACGCCGGAGTGGATCACCCGCGCCGCCACCTCGTCGGTGCCGAGCTTTTCCAGCGAGCCGACGATCGCTTCGAGCGAGCCCTGCACGTCGGTCTTGACGATGAGCGGGAATTCCTTGCGGCCCGTGGTTTTGAGCTGCGACATCATCTGTTCGAGCGAGCCGCGCATGCCGGTGTTGCGCGCGGTGGTGTTCTCGCGCTTCTGGCGGACGCGGTAAGCGGTGAGCTCGCGGGCGCGGGCTTCGCTCTCAACCACCGCGAGGCGGTCGCTTGCTTCCGGCGTGCCGGCAAAGCCCAGCACCTCGACCGGCACCGAAGGGCCAGCCTCGTGCACGGTTTCGCCCTTGTCGTTGACCAGCGCGCGCACCCGGCCCCATTCGGCGCCGGCGACGATGAGATCGCCGACATGCAGCGTGCCGCGCTGCACCAGCACGGTCGCCACCGGGCCGCGGCCGCGGTCGAGCTTGGCTTCGATCACGGTGCCTTCGGCGGCGCGCGTCGGATTGGCCTTGAGATCGAGGATTTCGGCCTGCAGCCCGATCATCTCGAGCAGCTTGTCGATATTGGTCTTCTTGGTCGCCGACAGCTCGACGTCGACCACATCGCCGCCGAGCGACTCGACCTGAACTTCGTATTGCAGCAGCTCGGTGCGCACGCGCTCGGGCTTGGCGTCCGGCTTGTCGATCTTGTTGATGGCGACGATCATCGGCACCTTCGCCGCCTTGGCGTGGTTGATCGCCTCGATCGTCTGCGGCATCACGCCGTCGTCGGCGGCGACCACCAGGACGACGATGTCGGTGACCTTGGCGCCGCGGGCGCGCATCGCCGTGAAGGCCTCGTGGCCCGGGGTGTCGAGGAAGGTGATGCGCCGGCCGTCGTGGTCGACCTGGTAGGCGCCGATGTGCTGCGTGATCCCGCCGGCCTCGGTCTCGACGACGGCCGTCTGCCGGACCGCGTCGAGCAAACTCGTCTTGCCGTGGTCGACGTGACCCATGATCGTGACGACGGGCGGACGTAGGACGAGGTCGGTTTCCGCGTCCTCGAAGACCTCGGGCTCCTCGTCCTCCTCGCCGACGTGCTTGATCGTGACCTCGCGCTTGAGCTCGGCGGCGATCAGCTCGACTTCGTCGTCCGACAGCGACTGCGTCGCAGTCCGCATCTGGCCGAGGTTCATCAGGATCTTGATCAGCTCGGGCATCGGGACGCCGAGGGCCTGCGAGTAATCGCGAACGGTCACGCCCGACTGGACGGTGACCGGTCCCGTCGGCGCGACGACCTCGCGTGGCTGCTTGGGCGGGCCGACTTCCTGGCGGCCGCGGCCCTGGCGCCCCTGCGGGCCGCCGGGGCGGTTGCCGCCCTGGTCGATGACGACGCGGCGCTTGCCGCGCGGGCCCGCGCCGCCGCGGGGTCTGATCGGCCTGTTCGGTCTACCTGGCATTCGGCGTCCCAATCATCGACGTCCTAGTGTAGAGACGCGCGAGAGCAGGATCGACGGAGACGTTCCGGCGCAGCACCCGATTGAAGCCGCGGCGCGCGAGCGCCCGCTCGAAGCAGGACAGGCGCCGGCAGGTGTAGACGCCGCGCCCGGGAAGCGTGCGACCGGGCCGGAGGTCGCCGCCGACCGCGGCGAAGCGGACGAGCTCTGCCTGCGGCGCCTTGCGGCCGCAGCCCGCGCACGTACGGATCGGCGAGTTGCTACGCGGCAGGAGCGCGGCCCTCCTCGTACTGCTGCGTCGCGACGGGCTCGGCGGGCGTCTCCGCGGCCTGGTCGGCCACGGCCTGCGCGGCGGCCTGCTCCGGCGTGACCTCGCCGTCCTCGGACTCCGCCGCGTCGGAGTCCTCCGCACCGGGCGCGGTCGGCGTGACCGTGCCGGGTGCGTACTCGCCCGTCTGCGCCTCGACCTTCGCGAGCTCCTGGTGCGCCGGCACGCCGCAGAAGCGCGAGCCGGGCAGTGACGTGTTCGGGCAGCGCTTGCCGTTCGCGAGGAGCGCGGCACAGCGCCCGCTGAAGTCCGCGTCGCCTTCGCCGCCGAAGGCAGCCTCGGCCTCCTGCTGCGCGAACTCGGTGTCGGACACGATGTCGACCTTCCAGCCGGTGAGCCGCGCGGCGAGGCGGGCGTTCAGGCCCTCCTTGCCGATCGCGAGCGCAAGCTGGTCGTCGGGGACGACGACGGTCGCATCGCGCGAGGCGTCGTCGATGTAGACCTCGCGCACACGCGCCGGGGACAGCGCCTTCGCGACGAAGCGCGCCGGCTCGGTGTTCCACGGGATGATGTCGATCTTCTCGCCGCGGAGCTCGGAGACGACCATGCGGACGCGCGAGCCGCGGGGGCCGACGCAGGCGCCGACCGGGTCGACGCCCTGGGCGTGCGACTCGACCGCGATCTTCGAGCGGTAGCCGGGCTCGCGGGCGACGCCGCGGATCTCGACGAGCCCGTCCGCGATCTCCGGCACCTCGAGCTCGAACAGCGTCTTGATCAGCTCCGGATCGCGGCGCGAGAGGATCACCTGCGGGCCCTTCGTCCCCGAGCGGACCTCGGTGATCACGGCCTTGATCCTGGAGCCCTGCTCGTAGCGCTCGCCGTCGACCTGCTCGGAGCGCGGCAGCAGCGCCTCGACCTTGCCCAGGTCGACGAGGACGTTGTTGCGGTCGCCCGCCTGCTGGACGATCCCGGTCACGACCTCGCTGACGCGGTCGACGTACTCGTCGTACATCATCTCGCGCTCGGCCTCGCGGATCCGCTGCCGGATGACCTGTTTCGCCGTCTGCGCGGCGATGCGGCCGAAGTTCTCGGGAGTGACGTCCTCGCGCTTGATCTGCTCCTCCGGCACCTGCGACCAGTCGAGCTCGAGGTCCTCGTCGGAGAGGAGCGTGTGGTTTTTCTCGCCCGTCTCGGCCTCGAGCCGTTCGAGCTCCTCCAGCGCGTGCTCGCGCGCCTCTTCGACGAGCCGCTCCTCGAGGTCGGCCGGGATCTCGATCGAGTAGACGCGGAAATCACCCTCGTCGTCGAGTTCGACGGTGGCGTGGCGCGCCGCGCCCGGAGTCTTCTTGTAAGCGGCGAGGAGCGCGTCCTCGAGCGCCGTGATGAGCGTGTCGCCGTCGATGCCCTTCTCGCGCTCGATGGTGCGAACGGCTTCGATGATCTCTCGCGTCATGGTTTCCTACCCTTCGTCGATCAGCGTTCGTCGATGAGATTGCCCCGGACGATCTCGTCGTACGGGACAGCCACGGATTCCGTGTGCGTTCGGACGGTGACCTCGCGCTCGCCCGCGTCCACGACCTCGCCGCGCAGGCGCCGCTTGGCGCCCGTGCGGAGCGCGACGCGGCGGCCGACGACGCTGCGGAAGTGCTGCGGCGTGCGCAGCGGCCGTTCGGTCCCGGGCGACGAGACCGAGATCTCCCACTCGCGGCGATAGTCGGCGAGGAGCTCCGTCACCCGCGCGCAGAGCTTGTGGTCGACACCGCGGACGTCGTCGATGTACACGGTGAACCCGTCGGGCTTCGTCAGCTCCACGGCGAGCACCTCCGTCTCCGGAAGCGCGGTCTCAACTTTACGGGCGATGTCGCGGGTCAGATCCTTCTCTTTCTCGTGCGTTGCGGCCAACTTTGTCCTGCTCCTTCACAAAAAATGGGCGCCGCGCGCCCATTTCTCAACTGCTCGAAATGTGGTCTGAAGAGGATAGCAAGCCACGCCGCGGATCTTTCAGCGCCGACTAGTCGAGCACGATCGTCACCGGCCCGTCGTTCACGAGCTCGACCTGCATGCGCGCCCCGAAGACGCCTGTCTCGACGGGAACGCCGAGGTCGCGGAGCGCCGCGGCGAAGTGCTCGTAGAGCGGCTTTGCCACCTCTGGACGCGCGGCACCCGAGAACGACGGCCGATTCCCCTTCGCCGTGTCGGCGATGAGGGTGAACTGGCTGACGACGAGCGCGGCGCCGCCGACGTCGACGAGCGAGCGGTCGAACCTCCCGTCGTCGCCCTCGAAGATCCGGAGCCGTGCGATCTTGCCGGCGAGGCGCTCGGCGTCGGCCTCGTTGTCGCCGTCAGCGATCCCGAGCAGGATGACCAGGCCGGCGCCGATCGAGCCGCCCGGCGTCGAACGCGCGCGCGACACGCGCTGGACGACGGCTCTCAGCTAGTCGAGCTCCTTGATGCGCGATTCGTAGTCCTCTTTCCCGGGACGGAGCGCGTCCGCGAGCTTGTAGTGCCCGTTCGCCTCGTGCGCCTTGCCCTGCTTCTCGAGGCAGCGGCCGAGCGCGTAGTGGGCGTAGTCGTCCGTGGGCGCGAGCTCGAGCATCGCGCGGAACTCCGACTCGGCCTCCTGCCAGCGGTGGATGCGGAAGTACGCGATCCCGAGGGCCTCGCGGATCGAGGCCTTCTCAGGCTCGCGGCGTTTCGCCTTCTCGAGCGCGACCGTCGCCTGCGCCGCGTGGCCGTTCTTGAGGTGGGTCTTCCCCTGCTGGAAGAGGTCGTATGTCTCGTGGTCGCTCATCGAGGTACGGAAAATTCTCCCGGATCAGGTCTACCGGATGCGTCAAATCGCGCGTTCCCGCGACGATCACGCCACGAACATCCGCTGCACGCGCGAACGCATCTGCGAGCTCGAACGGCGGCCCCGGGAGATCGTCGAGGAGCGGCACGAGCCCGGCGCCGAGGCCCCACAGCGGAACACCGGTCAGGCCGGCGGGATCGGCGAAGAAGCGTGCGACGCGCGAATCGAGCCGCGGCTCGCCCGGCCGCGCGGCGACGGCGCCCGGCGCCTCGCCCCACTTCGCGAGGAACGACTCGAACGTACCCCCGGTGAAGACGTGGTCGGCGCCGGCGACGAGCGCCGGCGCTCGCGCGCCGCCGGCCAGAGCGCAACGCACGGCGTCGGCGGAACCGTCCGGCCGGGGCTGGCGGACATAGCGGATGCGCGTGCCGAACGCGCAGCCGTCGCCGAGCAACTCTTCGATCTTCTCGGCAAGGTGTCCCGTGACGACCGTTACGTCGTCGCAGCCCGCGGCCGCGAGGTCGCGCAGCAGCGTCGCGACCACGGGCCGCCCGTCGATCGGGAGGATCGGCTTGGGCCAGCGCTCGCTGATCGGCCGCATGCGGGTTCCCTCCCCCGCGGCCATGACGATCGCGCGCACTACCCCGTGAAGCCGAGCGACCTCAGCGACACGAGGCCGCGCACGCGCCGCACGAGGCCGAGCCGCCGGCGGAGCTGCTCGCGCAGCCGTACGAGCTCCTCCCGTGCACGCGTCGCGGCCGGCTCGGCGTCCGGCAGCGGGGCGAAGCGCGCCGCCGCGAGCGCAGCGGTGAAGCGGCTCGCATCGACCTCGAGCTCCGACCGCAGGAGCGCCGCGACCTCCTCCGGCGCCGCGCTCGGCGCGACGCGGATGCGCTGGTCGGCCAGGAAGTCCCGCAGGTCGGCGCGGCATGCGGCGGCCTGACGCCGCGGGTCCGGCGTCGCGTAGCGAAGGTGGCGCCGCGCCGCCTTCACCAGCGCCAGGAGGCCGATCGCGACCGCGAGGACGACGGCGAGGAGCTTCCCGAGACTGCCGCCGCGCTGCTGGATCCCGAAGGCCCCGCCCGCCGACGGCTTCGCCGGCCGGATGTCGGTGCCGCGGAAGATGACGCCCGGGTTCTTCTCGCCGAAGGAGACGTCCTGGTGCAGTGCCGCCGTGTTGAGCAGCGACGCTGCGACGCCCGAGATGAACCGCTGCGCCGACGCGATGCGGAAGTCGGGCGACGAGACCGAGTACGCCGCCGAGAGCGAGCCCCTGCCCGGAGTCGGGTCGAACGGCAGCCATCCGAAGCGCTCGAACCAGACCTCCACCCAGGCATGCGCATCGTGGTCGGTGACCGTCCACGTCTTCGACTGCGTGTCGTAGACGCCGCTCGTGAACCCCTCTGCGACGCGAGCGGGAATGCCCAGGTACCGGAGCATCAGCGTCATGGCGCCCGCGAAGTGCTGGCAGTAGCCGCGCTTCGTCCGCAGCACGAAGTCGAGCAGCGGCTCGGTGCGCGCCCGCGGCGGATGCTGCGTGTACGCGAAGCCGCCGGTGCTGCGGAGCCAGGACTCGAGCGCCAGTACCGCCGCGTACGGGCTCTGCGCGTTTCCGACGACGCGGCGCGCTTGGGAGTAGAGCGCCCTGTAGTTCGGATACTCGGCGAAGAAGCGGCGCATCGCCGCCTCGCGGCCGGTCGTCCCGAACGGCGGCGCCGCGACACTGGGATAGACCTCGAGGTAGGGCAGCGCGGCCTGGCCGTAGCCGTCGCCGGTCGCCGCGAGCTGCGCGGACGTCGGATGCGGCGAGTAGCTCCACGCCGCGTAGCGCTGGCCGCGCTCGAGCTCCCCCGACAGCGTTCCGGATCCGCCCTGGAAGAAGTCCGCTCCCGAGAAGACCGGCTCATAGGCGACGGGGACGCTCGGCGCGACCAGGTGGTCGTCGGCAAGGGATGCGATCTCGAACTGCGCCTTCTTCCACGTCGCCGGGTCGCGTGCGGCGGACGGCGCGAGCGGGTCGTTCTGCGTGAGGTCGAGCCGGTTGTCGAACAGCTCCGCCCGTTCCGGCTGCCGGTACTCCACCCACCGCGCGCCGGTGAAGAGGTCGAGCGTCGTCGACCGCCAGTACAGCGACCGCGGCGACGCCTGCACCTTGAACACGGTCGTCGTCTTGCGCGGCCAGGTGAAGCCGTCGTAGTTCGAGTCCCAGACGTAGCGAACGCCCACCTGGGCGGGCGGGCGGGAGATCGGCTTCCACGTCTGCCAGTGCAGGAACTCGCTCTTGGCGACGGCAGGCTGGGTCGCGGCCGCCAGCGCGGCGGCGACGAGACCGGCGCCGAGCAGCGCGGCACGGCCGAACGACGGCAGCGGGTGCTCTCGAAGCGCCGCGAGGAGGAAGAGCGAGACGCCGAGGACGATCGCGCCGCGGAGGAGGTCGCGGTCGTTCGTCAGGAGCGTCGCGGGCCAGGTCGCGCCGACGATGAACACGCCCACGGCGACGAGCGGCCGTCCGAACGAGGCGGCGAGTGCGACGCCGGCTGCGAAGACGAAGCCGGCGAGCAGCAGCAGCGCGTGAAAGTGGACGTGGAACGACGGATCGAACGGGAGCTTGACGTCGTACGCGTCGAGGAAGCCGTCCCACAGCCGCGGCGCCGCGCGCCACGGATGGTGCGCCGAAGCGTCTGTCGCGACGGCGGTCGCGACGAGCATGGCCGCCGCGAACAGGGCGAGTCGCTGCCACGCACGCGGCGCGAGCGCCGGCACGAGAGAGAGCAGGAGCAACAACAGCACCCGCCAGCCATCCCGCTGCGGCTGCTCGAGCCGGAGCCAGCTCAGCATCAGCGCGATGCCCGGCACGAGACACACGAGCGGGACGCGCAGGCTACGCACGAGCCGCCTCCGCGAAAGCCGGGGCGCCGAGCACGGCCGCCAGATCGTCGCCCTCGCGCAGGACGGCGACCGCGACGCCCGCCGTCTGGAGGCGGAGCAAGGCCGGTTCGCGGTCGCGCGTCCCGTCGACGTAGACGAGCGCCGTGTTGCGGCGCGCCCTGGCGCGCTGCTCGAGCCGGTCGACGATGCCGCCGTCGAGCCGCGCCGTCACGACGACGAGGTCGAGGGCGAGCGTGGCCGGGTTCCGCTCGCCGGCAAGCAGCTGCCACGGCGGCTCGGTGCCGTCCGCCTCGGCGCCGGCGAGCAGCTCGAGCGCGCGGCGCCAGTCGCCCTCGGCGTGGACGCGCTGGACCTCGACCTTCCGGCCACCGAGCACGAGCGCAGCACGGCGGCTGCGTCGGGCGTACGCGTCGAGGATCGAGCCGGCCGCGCGGACGGCGACGTCGAAGACGCCCGTCGGGCACCCACGCCACGCGTCGAGAACGACCGCGACGTCGTCGCGAGGCGCGTCTTCGAGCTCCTTGACCATCAGCTGCCCGCGGCGGGCCGTCGACCGCCAGTGCACCTTGCGCAGCGAGTCGCCCTCGACGTAGTCGCGGACGCTGTGGAGGTCGAACCCGCTCGGCCGCTGCAGCAAGACGCGGCGGCCGTCGCGAGCGTGTGAGCCGACTTCCGAGAACAGCCGCTCGAGCTCCACCAGCCGCGGGTAGACGACGAGCGACGCCGTCTCGGTGACGCGCGGCTCACGGCGCTCGAGGCCGAACGGATCCTCGACGACCACGACCGCCTCGTCAATTGCGTAGCGGCCGCGCGGCACCGCCTCGAGAACGTAACGCGCCCAGAGGTGGCGCCCGTCGCGGCGCAGCTCCGTCCGGCGCGCGCCGAGCTTCTTGTAGTGCTCGACCAGGGTGATGCCGGCAGGAGCGAACTTCGACTCGAGCTCGAGCTCGACGCGCACCGGGACGTCGTCGCCCTCGAGGGGCATCGCCGGCAGCGAACGCCGCAGCCCTGCCGGACGTGCGGTGAGGCGGACAGCAAGCCAGGCCAGCAGGACGGTGAGGATCAGCCCGACCGCGACGACGTAGAGCGGGCGCGAGCCGAAGGCCCAGGCGGCCACGTAGGTCAGGACGCCCAGCGCGAGCGCCGCACGTCCGCGAGCGGTCATACGGGAACTGGTGTCTTCTCGATCGCGTCCCGGATCAGCGCTTCGGCGGACAGGCCGGCGGAGCGCGCCTCGGGCGCGACGATCAGCCGGTGCGCGAGGACGGCCTCGGCGATCGCCTTCACGTCGTCCGGCGAGACGAACGAGCGACCCGCCGCGAGGGCGCGTGCCTTCGCGACGCGGAGCAGCGCGATCCCGGCCCGCGGGCTCGCGCCGAGGTACAGGCGCTGGTCGGCGCGCGTGTGGCGGAGCACGGCGACGACGTACCGGTTGACGCTCTCCTCCACGTACACGGCCTTCGCGTCGTCGGCCGCCGCGAGGACGTCGGCCGCGGTGCAGACCGGCTCGAGGAAATCCTGCGGCGGATCGGACGTCTGCTGCGCCAGCATCCGCGCCTCGTCTGCGAGCGGCGGGTAGCCGAGTGAGAGCCGCATCGTGAAGCGGTCGAGCTGCGCCTCGGGCAGCGGGTACGTCCCCTCGTATTCGATCGGGTTCTGGGTGGCGGCGACCATGAAGGGCCGCGGCAACTCGTAGCTGGTGCCGTCGACGGTGACCTGCGCCTCCTGCATGCACTCGAGCAGCGCCGACTGGGTCTTCGGGGAGGCGCGGTTGACCTCGTCGACGAGGAGGAGGTTCGCGAAGACCGGGCCGTGCCGGAAGTCGAACTCGTTCGTCCGCTGGTCGAAGACGTTGACGCCGGTGATGTCGGTCGGCAGCAGGTCCGGCGTGAACTGGATCCGCGAGAACGTGCAATCGACCGAGCGGGCGAGCGCCTTCGCGAGCATCGTCTTCCCGACGCCCGGGAAGTCCTCGATGATCAGGTGACCCTCGCTGATCAGGCACAGGGCGACGAGCTGCAGCGTCTCCACGTCCGCGTGGACGACGCGCGCGACGTTCTCGACCACGCGCTCGACGGTCCGCGCAGACGTCGACGCGTCTACAGGCCTTGGTTCAGTCGACATTGAGGAGCGCAACCGCCTCGTCGAGCACCGCCGCCGCGATCCGCGACTTCGGCGCCTTCGCGATGCGCTTCTCCCCCTCGCGCGTGATCAGGAGCACCTCGTTGTCCTTCGCGTCGAAGCCGATGTCGGATCTGGACACATCGTTGTAGACGACGAGATCGACGTTCTTGTCCGTAAGCATTGCGCGCTTCCGCTCGAGGCCGCTCTCGCCGCGCTCGGCGCCGAACGCCACGATCACCTGGCCGTTCTCGCGCCGCGCGGCCAGCATCCTGACTACGTCCTCGGTCGGTTCGAGGTGGATCGTCCAGGGCTCGCTGTCTTTCGGGCGCTTGGTGTCGGACGTCTCGGTGGGCCGGTAGTCGGCGACGGCGGCGGACATCAGGACGAGATCGGCATCCGCCCGCGCCAGCGCCTCCTGCAGGAGCCGCTCCGCGGTCGGCGTCTGGACGACTTCGACGCCGTGCGGCGGCGCGACGGCCAGGTTCGCGGCGAGGAGCGTGACGCGGGCGCCGCGGCGGCGCGCCTCCTCGGCGAGCGCCACGCCCATCCGGCCCGAGGAGCGGTTGCCCACGAAGCGCACCGCATCGAGCGGCTCGCGGGTGCCGCCGGCGGAGACCAGGACGCTCCTTCCTTCCAGGTCAGGCGGAGCGAGCAGCTGCGTGACGCGGCGGAAGATGTCGTCCGGCTCCGACATGCGACCTGTCCCGGCCTCGCCCTCGGCCAGCTCGCCCTCCTCCGGCCCGATCAGCTCGACGCCTCGCTCGGCGAGCGTCCGGGCGTTCGCCTGCGTCGCCGCGTGCGACCACATCCGGTGATTCATCGCCGGCGCGACGAGCACCGGCCCGCGCTGCGCGAGCGCCGCCTCGGTGAGGACGTTGTCGGCGATCCCCTGGGCGAGCTTTGCGAGCGTGTTCGCGGTGCAGGGCGCGACGACGAGGAGGTCGGCGCGGTCGAGATGTGGGTAGAGATCCTCGTCGGCGGGCCGTCGCGCGAGCGCGTTGAACGTCTTCGCCGTCACGAACTCCTCCGCGCCGCGCGTGACGAGCGGCACCACGTCGTGTCCGCCCTTGACGAGCAGCCGCGTCAGCTCGCAGGCCTTGTAGGCGGCGATGCCTCCGGTTACGCCGAGCAGCACACGGGCCATACGCCCGCCATTGTGCCCTAGCGCTTCTGGTACGAGTACTTGAGCTTGCCCTCGGCGATTTCTTCGAGGGCCATCGTCAGGTAGTTCTTCGACCGGGACTCCACCAGCGGCGGTGGGAAGTCGTCGAAAGTGCCCTCTCCGAGCTGGTGGTGGTAGTTGTTGATCTGCCGCGCGCGCTTGGCGGCGACGATCACGAGCGCGTAGCGCGTGTCCACGTGCTCGGTCAGCTCGTCTATGCGGGGATGGATCATCGGCGGATCATGGTAGCGGCGCCGTCCAGTTCTCGCTCGATGATCGCCGCCAGCCGGTCGGCTGCCCGCTGGCGGTCGTCGTTTTCGATCACATGGTCGAACTCGTCCGCCTGCTCCAGCTGCCGCCGCGCGAGGTCGATCCGCTCCTCGATTACGCCGCTCGACTCGGTCGCGCGCTCGCGGAGCCGGCGCTCGAGCTCGTCGACCGGCGCCGTGACGAAGATCGTGACCGCTCCGGGCACCGTTTCCTTGACGGTGACCGCTCCTTCGGTCTCCAGCTCGAGCAGCGGCGCCCGGCCGTCCCGCCGGATGCGGTCGATCTCGGAGTAGAGGGTGCCGTAGCGGTTCCCGACGTACCAGACCCACTCGAGGAAGCCGCCGGCGTCGACGCGCCGCGCGAACTCGTCGTCGCTGAGGAACCAGTACTCGACGCCGTCCTGCTCGCCGGCGCGCTGTGGCCGCGTCGTGGCGGAGACCGCCGCACAGAGGACGGGGAAGCGCGGCAAGAGCAGTGAGATGAGCGTTCCCTTCCCGGCCCCCGACGGACCGGTCACGACGAAGACTGGCGTCTGCGAGCTAATTGCGCGCGAAGAGGCCGACGAGCTCTGCCCGTTGCCGCTCGGAGAGGCCGCCGACCGTCTTCGACTGGCTGATGCGGCACTGGTTGAGGAACCGCGCAGCTTTCACTCGACCGAACTTCGGCACCGCCATCAGGATGTCGAACACCTTCGCCGTCGACACGTACTCCGGCGGCGCGTTGAGGATGGCTTCGATCTTGACGCGACCCTCTTTGAGGTCCTTCTTCAGCTGGGCGCGTCTGACGCGGATGTCGTTCGCCCGCTTGAGCGCCTCCATCCTCTGATCGCGTGAGCGCGCCGGAGCTTGGGCCTGGGCCTTCGTCGACGACACCATAGAGCGAGCGAGTCTAACAACCTCCCAGCGCGGGTCAATCCCGCTGGCGCGTCAATGACAGACGCGCTGAAAGTCCACCTTCGTGTGCAACGCCACGCACGTCGTCAACGTCGGCGACACCGAGCGCGGCGACCTCTGCGGCGAGCTCCGCGCGCACGCGCTGCGGTGCTTCGGGATCGCGAAAGAGCACGGTGCCGAGCGCGACATCCTGCGCGCCGACGGCGACCAGTTCGAGTGCGTCGCGTCCGGTCATGACGCCGCCCATGCCGACGATCGGCATGCGCGTTGCGCGCCAGCACGCATACACCGCGGCGAGCGCGACCGGCTTCAGCGCGGGACCGGACAGGCCCCCGGACCAGGTCCCGAGACGCGGCTCGAGCGTCGTCGCGTCGAGAGCCGTTCCCCGCATCGTGTTGACGAGCGAGAGGCCGTCGGCGCCTGCCGCCTGGGCTGCGCGAGCGACCTCGGAAATATCCCAGTTTGCAGGCGAAAGCTTGGCGTAGAGCGGAAGGCTCGTAAGCGCACGACACGTCGCGACGATCGCTGCGGCGGTATCCGCGGCTTCCTCGACGTTCGGACAC
>JBJMJE010000144.1:0-10336 GCA_045806505.1 Gaiellaceae bacterium | reverse complement strand
AGGAGCGCCCGGACGAGAGTCCGGGCGCTCCCATCTTCGTCGGCGTCAGGGCGTGATGTTCTGGTTGAGCCGGAACACGTTGTCCGGGTCCCACTGCCGCTTGAGCGCGACGAGCCGCTCGTACTTCGCATCGCCGTAGATCATGCGCGCGACGTCGCCTCCCACCTCGCTGACGTCGTTGACGTAGCGCCCGATCGACGCGTGCGGTGCCGCTGCATCGGCTGCGGCCCGCGCCCACGAACGACAGGCGTCGTCGAGCGCGCCGTCGTTCCACACGATCTCCGCAGCGGCCCAGAACGCAGCGTTGCGACCAGTGAAGGCAGTGTCTTCCTCGGGGACGGCGGCAATGGCGCCACCCCAGGCCCAGGCGGAAAAACCGCCCTCGGCTCCGTCAGGCACCCGGGCGAGCTGGTCGGCCCAGTCGCGCACGAGCGTCTCCGGGAGCGAGGCGAGAAACGAGCTCTTCATCGAGAAGCGCTGCCCCCACTCCATCGGCGCGTCGAACAGGCGCTGCGTCGCCAGGTAAGGCTTCGTCTCGACGGAGTCCTCGAGCGGATCAGCGACCGCGCGGAGCCGCGCAAGATCCCGCTCCGCGTCGCCCGGCGACCCACTGTGCAGCACGGACACCGACGCAGTCGGTGCGCGAGCGTCTGCGTCGACGGCGATGCCGAACGACGTCCAGAGCTCGTCCGGCCCCTCCTCCACTAGCTCGCGGAAGCACTCGGCGAGCTCCTCGGCCCGTTCGATCGAATGGGTGACCGTGCCGTGCGCGACCGGCCCCTCGAACGGATGCAGTTGGAACTCGAACGACGTCACGATCCCGAAGTTTGCGCCGGCCCCTCGCATACCCCAGAAGAGCTCGGGATTCTCGTCGTCGCTTGCCCGCACGACCCGCCCGTCCGCCGTGACGAGCTCTACGGCGAGCAGGCTGTCGATGGTCAGACCGAGCTTGCGCTGCAGCCGGCCCATGCCGCCGCCGAGCGTGAGCCCGGCGACCCCCGTGTGGGAGACGACACCTACTGGACAGACGAGCCGGTGCGCCTGCGCCGCATCGTCGAGCTCCGCGAGCAGCGAACCACCACACACGCGGGCGGTGCGATCCGGCGCATCGACGTCGACGCCGCGCATCCGCGACAGGTCGATCACGATGCCGTCGTCGCAGGTCGAAAAGCCCGGGATGCTGTGCCCGCCGCACCGGACCGCGACGACGAGCTCCCGCTCCCTGGCGAAGCGGAGGGCGGCGACCACCTCGCCGGTGTCCATCGGCCGCACGATCAGCGCCGGCCGACGGTCGATCATGCTGTTCCAGACCGCTCGCGCCGCGTCGTAGCCGGGGTCGCCGAGGCGCACGATCTCCCCGGCGAATCCGTCGCTCAGCTTGTCGAGGTCGTTCGGTTCCACCGACACTCCCCCTTCTACACGACGTGCCGGGTGATCGACGCTCACCTCGGCGCCGCCAGGTGGCAGCGCGAGCAGACGCGCCGGCGGCGCGGCAGCCGCGCGCCGCAGCGGTCGCAGCGAACGCGCGGCCGGTCGAGCAGCTCGACGGTCTCGGCCAGGATCTCCTCCCACGAGATGCACAGGGCGACGAGCCCGGCGTCGGCGTCGAGCGTCGCCAGGTGCAGTGTCCGCGCGTCCTCGACGAGAGCTCGCGTGCCGAGGGCGACCGCGAGCCCCGGATCTGCGAGCCGCCGCGCCAGCCGCCGCGGCTCGCCCTCGATCTGCTCCGCGACGAGCTTCGCGATCGCGCGTAGATGTCGCTGCGCAGTCATTGCGTAGTCGGGCTCGGGCTCAACAACACGGTCATGCTGCGACCCTCGAAGCTCTCGCGCCCGTCGAGATGGCCGAACTCCGCCACGTCGGCCGCGAGCCGTGCGAGCAGTTGCCGCCCGAGCTCCGGATGCTCGCGTTCGCGGCCGCGGAACATCACGATGAGCTTGACCTTCGAGCGTGCGCGGAGGAAGCCGATCGCCTGATCGCGCTTCCACGCGTAGTCGTGCGTCGCGATCCGCGGCCGCAACCGCACCTCCTTGGGCGGCAGATGCACCTGCTGTCTCCGACCTGCGCGCAGGCGCCGCTCCTCCTCGTAGCGCCAGCGGCCGTAGTCGCCGACGCGGCATACCGGCGGATCCGCCTCGGTCGCGACCTCGATCAGGTCGAGCGACCGTTGAGCCGCATATTCGCGCGCGTCGGCGATCGGCAGCACGCCGACCTGTGTCCCGTCTTCGTCGACCACGCGCACGTGTTGTGCCGCGATCTGTCCATTCACGCGTGCCGTCACCTTCGGGCGCGGCGGCACGGTCGTCTTGCGCTTGGCTCTCCTCATCTACGTCCTTTCACGCTGCTGACAGGGCTGCGCCCGCGCAACGCGTTCGGCAGGACGTCTCGGTGATGTGCGCCCGCGCTAGCGGGCGGCCGGGCCGACGCGGAGGGCGAGCGTCTCGAGTTGATCGGTCATCGGCCCTCCTTTCGGTCGGAGACGAGCCGGCACGACGACGCTACCAAAGCTCGACGCTGAGCGCGAGCGGCGCCGAAGACGGCTACCGATGGACGAGCGCCGCGGGTACGGCGTACATTGCCTTCGTGCCCGAGTTCGCAGTGCCGATCATGCCGTCGAAGGATCTCGAAGCAACACTCGCCTTCTACGAGCGCCTCGGCTTCGAGAACGCCGGCTCGGCGCCCGGCGAATGGAACTACCTGATCATCCGGCGCGGCAGCGTGCAGCTGCACTTCTACGGCGACCCGGAGGTCGATCCGCTGACGACCGCTTTCAGTTGCTACGTCTTCACCGACGACGCCGACGCCCTCTATGAAGCGTGGGAGGCAATCGGGATACGAACCGATCCGAGCACCGGCAGTCGGCTGCAGGGGCCCGTCGATACCGACTACGGGATGCGCGAGTTCGCGTTGGTCGACCCCAGCGGGAATCTGATCCGCGTGGGCTCGCCGCCGTTCGTCTAGCGAGAAGCGCGAGACGAGCGTCACCGATCCGGCGGGAGCCGGCGCGGCGCGGCTTCGAGCGCGCTCGCGACCGCGTCTTCGTCGCTCATCGCCTCCCCCGCCGCCACGAGCTGCGCGAGCCGGTCCGCATCGACGTGCGTCTGGGCGGATGCGGCCGCAACCTTCGCGGCAGCCGGATACGCGCGCGTCGTCGCCCGCGCGCGTGCGCGGACGCCCGCCGCGATGCCGACAAGCGTGGCGGCGCGGTCGGCCGCATGCCGGTCGGCGGCCGCCGCGGCGAGCACGTCGAGCGACTCCGCGACGACACGCATCTCGCGGATCTCCCACGCCTCACGCACCGCCGCGCGCGCGAGCTCCTCGGCTCGCGGGACGTCGGCGCGCCGCCGCGCAACCTCGCCGAGCGTCGCGTTCGCGACGGCCACATGCCACCGTTCGCCGAGGCTCCGCGCCCGCGCGAGCGACTCCGTCGAAAGCTCCTCCGCTCGGTCGAGCTCGTCCCGGCGGAGCGCGAGCTCCGCGCGACTCGCCAGATAGCCGACCAGGAGGCGAGGTGGATCGCCCGCCGCACGAACGAGAGCGACTCCCTCTTCGTAGAGCCGCTCCGCCTCGGACACATCGCCCTGGTCCTGCGCGGCGTCGGCGAGGAAGCCGATCGTCCACGCCGCGCCGGCGACGTCACCGGTCTCCCGCTTCACCAGGAGGCTCGCATCGGCTGCCTCGCGCGCGGCCGCGGTGTTTCCCGTCGCGCGGAGCGCACCGGCGAGGTTGTGCAGCCACCGGCCCTCGCTGATGCGCGAACCGGAATGACGTGCGAGCGCGGCCGCCTGTCTCAGCAGTCGCTCGGCCTCGCCGAAGTCGGCGATCCGGTAAGCGATCGTTCCCAGCCCACCGACGAGGTCGGCACGGAGATCGTCGGGCGCGTCTTCGGCGAGCGCCAGTGCGCGCTCGAGCCATGAGCGGCCTTCAAGGGTGTGACCGCGGGTCGGCCAGAACCAGGCGAGCGCCCGCGCCAGCCGAAGGCCGAGCCCGCGGTCACCGCCGCCGAGGCTCCACGCGAGAGCCGCTCGCAGCTCGTCGTACTCAACGTCGAGCTGCGTCAGGAGGACGTCCTCTTCGGCGGCGAAGACCACCGCCGCTGCGCGCTGGGCGAGCGCCAGGTAATGGAGGGCGTGGGCGCGAGCCGCGTCGTCGCCCTCGCCCGAGCTGCGGAGCAGCTCCCGGCCGTACGAGCGCACGGTCTCGAGGAGCCGGTAGCGCGTCGGCGAGCCGCGCTCGACGACGAGCAACGACGCGTCGACGAGCTCGGCGACGACGGAGAACGCGTCCGCCCCCGCAGGCGGCGGTGCGACGTCGCTCGCGGCCGCCAGCGTGAAACTGCCGGCGAAGACCGAGAGGCGGCGGAGCGCGTGGCGTGCCTCGGGCGCCAGCAGCTCGTAGCTCCACGCGAGAGCATTCCGCAGCGAACGGTGGCGCTGCGCGATGGCGCCGCCGGGCCAGCCGAGCACGCCGTCCTCGGCGAGGCGCGCGCGGATCTCGCCGACGCTGAGCGCGCGGACGCGTGCCGCGGCGAGCTCGATCGCCAGCGGAATGCTGTCGACCATCGCGCAGATGGCGCGGACGTCCTCCTGCGCGCGGTCGTCGAACGCGATCGCAGGCTCGGCGGCACGGGCGCGCGCCTCGAAGAGCGCGGGCGCGTCCTCTACGAACGCCGGCAGTACGTACAGGACCTCACCGGCGATCCCGAGCGATCGGCGGCTCGTGACGAGCGCGCGTGCGCCCGGCGCAGCCGCGAGGAGCTCGAGAAGAGCCGTGCGGCACGCCTCGAGCACGTGTTCGGCGTTGTCGACGACGAGCAGGGTCTCGCGCGACCCGACGCGCCCCGCCGCCGCCTCGAGCGGAGGCGCCGCCGTCGCTCCGGCGCCGACAGCTCGAGCGATCTCGCCAGGAACGGTCGCACCGTCTTCGAGCGACGCGAGATCGACGAGCCAGACGCCGCCCTCGTGGCGTCCGCGCACGCGATGACCGGTCTCGAGCGCGAGCCGCGTCTTGCCACCGCCGCCGATCCCGGTCAGGGTCACGAGCCTCGCTTCGCGAAGGAGCGCGTCGACCTCCGCCAACTCGTCGTCGCGGCCGACGAACGTGCTGACCGGCATCGGCAGGTTCGTCGGCGGCTCGCGCCCGGCGCCAGGGACGTCGACGTCGTGGCGAAGGATCCGGCGCTGCAACTCCTCGAGCCGGGGTCCCGGCTCGAGCCCCAGCTGCTCGTCCAGCACCGCCCGCGCACGCGCGTAGACCGCGAGTGCATCCGCCTGGCGGCCAGATCGGTACAGCGCGAGCATCAGCTGCTCGCAGAAGCGCTCGCGAAACGGATGCTCTGCGACGAGGCCGTCGAGTTGTGCGACGAGCGACGTCGTCTCGCCGCGTGCCAGCTCGGCGTCGGCACGCTCCTCGAGCGCGTGCAGGCGTAGCTCCTCGAGCCGCGCGACCTCCGGATGCGACGACAGCTCCGGAAGGTCCTCGAGCACACGGCCGCGCCAGAGCGCGAGGCTACGCGTCAAGAGCTCGCTCGCCGCCGTGGCGTCGCCGGCGTCACGTGCCGCGCGAGCCGCGGCGACGAGGCTCTCGAAGCGGATCGCGTCGACTGCGTCGGGATCCACGGCCAGAAGTACGCCGCGGCGGCGCGGCTGCAGCACCTCCGGCCCGACCAGGTGACGCAAGCGCGACACGTACGTGCGGACGGTTCCGACGGTCGACTGCGGCGTGTTTTCTCCCCACACGGCCGCGGCGATCGTCTCTGCCGTCACCACACGCGCCGGCTCGAGGAGCAGCACGGCCAGGACCGCCCGCTGCCGCGGTCCACCGAGCGGCACGTTCCCGTTCCGTTCCCCGACCTCGAGCGGCCCGAGGATGCGAAACGGCGCGGCGATGTCGTCAGCCGGCGCCGTCAAACGATCGGAAGCGCTTGCCACGGTTCCTATTCAACCGCCCGTGCGCGCGATTGCAACGGCGCTTCAACTGCACTGAAACCACCCTCGGCGACGCTGCTCGACGTCAGCAGTTCCGTCAACCAAGGGAGGAAAGCATGACCCAGCTACAGGCGAGCTACGTCCGCGATCGCGTCGACATCGGCGGCTACGAGCCGTTTCTCGTCGGCGATGCACAGGCGGGCGAGGTGCGGTGGCTGCGCTCCGAGGGCTCGGCCGGCAACGCACTCGCGGCCGCGCTCTGGCGCTCCGAGCCGGCGACGTACGAGTACGTCTTCCCCGGCGACGAGACCTTCCACGTCATCCGCGGCACCGTCGTCATCGAGATCCCGGACCGCGGCGAGCGCGTCGAGCTCCACGCCGGCGACATCGCCTCGTTCGACGCCGGAACGCGGTCGATCTGGCACGTCGCCGAGTCGTTCCTGAAGTTCACCGTCGTCGCGGGCTGACGGCGATCCACCCACACCAACACGCAAAGGAGAATCGACATGACAACTCGCAAGAAGCTCGGCATCGGCGGCGCGTTCGCGCTCGTCGCCCTCGTCGCGGCCTCGATTGGTTGGGCCACGACGGACCCGCCCACTATCCACGCCTGCTACGACAAGTCGACGGGGGCGCTGCGCTTGACGAACCCGGACACGAACGTCCCGAAGGGCTGCACCACCAAGGAAGCGGCGGTGAACTGGAACCAGGTCGGGCCGCAGGGCGTGCAGGGGCCGGCCGGCCCACAGGGCGAGACCGGGCCCCAGGGGCCGCAAGGACCGCCTGACACGGCCGCGCAGACGTTCGTCGCGAAGTTCGGCGACCCCGAGACGACCGGCAAAGCGTCCACAGGGCGAGGAGCGGACTGCACGCTCGCCGAGGTCCTGCTCACCGCCGCCGGACGGGTGACCGCCGGAGGCATGCCGGCAGCCGGGCAGCTGCTGTCCATCTCACTGAACACGGCCCTCTTCTCGTTGCTCGGCAACAGGTACGGCGGCGACGGCCAGACGACGTTCGCGCTTCCGGACCTGCGCTCGGTTGCGCCGAGCGGAATGACGTACTCGATCTGCGTCGAGGGCGTCTTCCCCAGCATCAGCACGCAGTAGCGGACACGAAAGGAGAATCGACATGACCAGACGCTCAAAGCTCGTCCTCGCGCTCGGCACTGCTGTCATCGCAGTGGTCGGCGGGTCGTTCGGCCACGCGTACGCGGCGACGCCCACCGTCCGCGCCTGCTACGACAAAGCGACCGGCAAGTTGCGCTTGACGTACCCGGCGACGAACGTCCCGAAGGCCTGCACGTCCAAGGAGGCCGCGGTGGACTGGGAGCCGCAGGGCCTCCAGGGTCCGCAAGGCCCGCAGGGCGCACCGGGCGCGGTGGGACAGCAGGGTCCTGCCGGCCCACCGGACGGGTCGGCGCAGCCGTTCCTCTCCAACTACGACCGCGCGGTCGTCACCGGAAGCGCGTCCGCAGCCGAAGGCTCGATGTGCACGGTCGGTCGCGTCCGGCTCGCGGCCGGAAGGGTCACCGCCGGCGGGTTGCCCGCGGACGGGCGGCTGCTTCAGATCAGCGAGAACGAAGTCCTGTACTCGCTGCTAGGGACGAGGTACGGCGGCGACGGCAAGATGACGTTCGCGCTTCCGAACCTGCGGCCGATCACGCCGAACGGATTGACGTACTCCGTGTGCGTGTGGGGCGTCTATCCGCAGGGGTAGCCGGATCATCTCTCGGGCGGCGGCACCGGCACACGGGCGCCGCCGTCCGAGCAACTGCCGAACCGAAGGAGGAAGCCATGCTGCAGGTAAAGGACGCACCCAGGACAACGCCGCCACGCCGTGCGCGACCCGCCTACGACGCGCCCAACGCGTACGAGGCGTTGATCGAGCCGCGCTACGCACCCATCGCCGGCGCGCTCGTCGCGGCGGCACGGCCGCGGCCGGGCGACGACGCGCTCGAGCTCGGGGCCGGCACCGGCCTCGTCACGAAGCGGGTCGCCGGCCGCGTGCGCTCGCTCGTCGCGACGGACCTTTCGCCGGCGATGCTCGACGTCGCCCGCCGCTCCGTCGAACGGCCGAATGCCGTCTTCGCGACGGCGGACTACAACGCACCGCTGCCGTTCCTGGACGCCTCGTTCAACCTCGTGCTCAGCGGGCTCACGTATGTCCAGGACGAGCTCGCGCCGCTCGAGGAGATCGCGCGCGTCCTGCGTCCGGGCGGGCGCCTGGCGCTTGCGATGTGGGGCGCGAGCTACCACGAGCTGCGTCTCCTCTCGGATGCCGCCGAGGCGATCGGACGCCCGCCTCTCACGCCGCCGAGCCCGAGCAACGCAGTCCATCGTCTCGAGAGCGCCGGCTTCCACTCCGTTACGCGGACCGGCTTCGAGCTCGTGAACGAGTTCGGCAGCGTGGACGAGTACGTCGCGTACCGGCGGGGGTTCGGCACGCCTGCCGGCGCAAGCCCGGCGCTGTACTGCCGCTACCTCGACGCAGTCGAGCGGCGCGCCGGAGAAGAGGCGGCGCCGGACGGCAGCTTCACGCTCGGCTGGTCGGTGGCGATCATCACGGCGGTACGTCCGTAACGCAGTGGCGGCCTCGCTTGTAAGTGGGCATACTCCGCTGATGCTTCGTCCCAGGTGGCTGCTCGGGATCCTCCTCGTCGCAGGAATCGTCGCGTCCGGCGCGTCCGCGATGGAAGAGACGATCACGCCCGGTGTCGGCATCGGAAAGGTGAAGCTCGGGATGACGCGCGGCCAGGTGCTGCGCGCACTCGGCAAGGACTACGTCGTCAACGAGAGCGGCGCGGCGTACACGGAGCTCGGCTGGAACTTCAGCAGCTGGACGGTCCGTCTCAAGAACGGTCGCGCGGTCGAGGTCGGCACCGCGCTCCGCGGCCAGCGGACGCCGAAGCGTGTCGGGCCCGGGACGCTCTGGCTCAAGCTCGTGAAGGCGTACCCCGGCGGTGCATGCACTTTCACGGGCGTGGACACGAGCCTCGACGGCGTTCTCGAGTATCTGGTCGCGCACAAAGGCGGGACGCAGACGCTCTTCACGCTCCACCCCTATCCGGCGCGCGCCTACTACGGCGCCTCGCCGAAGACGTTCTTCGTCGTCTCCGTCGCGGTGCGGACGCATTACCAGGCGCAGCCGGAGTTCGCGCGCGACTACCCGAGCACGTGCCGCGACGGCTGGAAGACCAGCGCGGTTCCTCAGCCGCGTTCGGGCTAGCCCCGGCCTCGAGCACCGCCGTCGCCGAGCGGGCGACGCAGCACTCCCGGCGCGATCGATGACTTCTGAGGCGCCGGGCGGTCCTACGAGCACGTCAACAGCGGGAGGATCCGATGAGCAAGCTCAAGCTGAACATCACGATGTCGATCGACGGCTTCGTCGCGGGGCCGGACCAGTCGCCAGAGCAGCCGCTCGGGGTCGGCGGTGAGGAGCTCCACAACTGGCTGGTCCCGCTCAAGGCGTTCCGCGAGAGCCACGGTGAGGAAGGCGGCGACGTCAACGCGAGCACGCCGTTCGCCGAGGACATCCTCGGCGGCGCCGGCGCGACGATCATGGGCCGGAACATGTTCGGCGGCGGCCCGGGGCGGTGGGACGAGTCGTGGAAGGGCTGGTGGGGAGACGATCCGCCGTTCCACCATCCCGTCTTCGTCCTCACGCACCATCCGCGCGAGCCGTTGGAGATGCAGGGCGGGACGACATTCCACTTCGTCACGGACGGGATCGAGTCGGCGCTCGAGCAGGCGCGCGCAGCAGCCGGAGAGAAGGAGGTGTCTCTCGGAGGCGGGGCGTCCGTCGCGCAGCAGTACCTCGCAGCGGGTCTACTCGACGAGATCGTCGTCTCGATCGTGCCGATCCTGCTCGGAGGCGGCGCGCGGCTGTTCGAGAACGTGGGAGAGGCGAAGCTCGAGCAGGTCGAGTCGGTCGAGGCGCCGGGGGTGACTCACATCAGATATGTCCGGGCCTAGCGGCCGGCCGTCGCGAGAACGACCGGCCGCGCATTGCGGGCGCCTCCTACGCGGCGACGGCGTCGGTCGACGACGCGATCACCTGGAACTCCTCGCTCATGGTCGGCCAGAGCTCGTCGAGCGTGAGCAGGTCAGCGCTGCTGAACGGGTTCACGGACAGGTCGTCCGCGGCCGGGCTCGGCGCCGCCCCTGGAATCGTCGCTGCGTTGTCCGCCGCACAGGTCCAGAAGTTCGTGCCGCCCGGCCTCGACGCGACCTTGACGTTGTCCAGCACGGTGTAGCCGTGCCCGCCGCGCTCGTCGTAGACGATCGAAAGCGAGACGATCGTTCCCGCGAGCGCGTCCGCGCTCCCGGCCAGAAGCACGCGCGACCGGATCAGGGTCTGCGAATTGATGTCGCGGATCCAGCCAGGAGCGCTACCCGGCGCGTGGGCCGATT
>JBJMJE010000143.1:0-17107 GCA_045806505.1 Gaiellaceae bacterium | reverse complement strand
GTGCGCGTGTTCGGCTCGGCGAAGTACTCGAGCTCGCAGCGGCAGAACATCTTCGTCCGCGTCTTCAGATGAACGTGGATCTCGAGCCCGACGACCGCCTCCCAGTCATTGCTCATCGAGGACCTCCTCCGCCTCGTGCAGCGCGCGCTCGATGTCCCCCTCGACCGCGACCATTCCGACGCGATGCTCGAGCGGGCCGCGCATCTCGATCAGCCAGAGCTCCCGCTCGCCCGCCTCGAGCACGAGCTTCACGTCGCCCGCGCGGATAGCGCGTGCGCCGTCGAGCACTCGCACGTCGCCGAACGCGCGGCGGCACGCAGGCACGAAGTCCGCTGCCGGATCGACGATCTTCTTCAGCGCAGGCGCTCCGGAGTCGTGTCGAACGCGATCGCGCGCTCGAGTGCGTGCCCGACGCGGAACAGCGTGTTCTCGGAGAGCTGCGGGCCGACGAGCTGCAGGCCGACGGGCAGCCCTTCGCTGAGGCCACAGGGAATGCTCATGCTGGGAAGTCCAGCCATGTTCGGCGGGATTGCGAGTACGTCGGCGAGGTACATCGACAGCGGATCCGCCGTCTTCGCGCCGAGCTTGAAGGCGACTGTCGGCGAGGTCGGCGACACGAGCACGTCGAACCGCTCGAACAGCTCGGCATGCTCGCGGATGATGATCGTCCGCACCTTCTGCGCCTGGCCGTAGTACGCCTCGTAGTACCCCGCCGAGAGCGCGTACGTGCCGAGCAGGATCCGCCGCTTCGGCTCGTCGCCGAAGCCCTCGTCGCGCGTGCGCTCGTACATCTCGGTGATGTCGTCGTCCGCGACGTCGGCCCGGTAGCCGTACCGCACACCGTCGTAGCGCGCGAGGTTCGACGACGCCTCGGCGGGAGCGATGAGGTAGTAGCACGCGAGGCCGTATTCGACCGAACGCGGAAGCGAGCACTCCTCGACCTCCGCGCCGAGCTCGCCGCAGACGTCGATCGCGCGCCGTACCGCGTCGGCCACGCCCGGCTCGATGCCCTCCGCCTCGTTCAGCTCCCTCGGCACGCCGACGCGGACGCCCCGCAGATCCTCGGCGCTCGGCAGCTCGACCGGCGGAACGTCCACGGTCGTCGAGTCGCACGGGTCGCGGCCGGCGATCACCTTGTAGAGGACGGCTGCGTCGCGAACGGTCTTCGCCGTCGGCCCGACCTGGTCGAGCGACGATGCAAACGCGACGACGCCGTACCGCGAGACGGTGCCGTAGGTCGGGCGCAGGCCGACGATTCCGCAGAGCGAGGCCGGCTGCTTGATCGAACCGCCGGTATCCGACCCCAGCGCCCACGGCGCGAGGCCCGCCGACACGGCCGCGGCCGAGCCACCGCCCGACCCGCCGGGCACGCGCGTCGGATCCCACGGGTTCAACGAGGGTCCGTACGCGGAGTTCTCGGTGGACGACCCCATCGCGAACTCGTCGGTGTTGGTCTTGCCCAGGAGCGACAGCCGCGCGTCTTTCACGCGCGACGCAACAGTCGAGTCGTAGACGGGGACGTATCCCTCCAGGATCTTCGAGCCGGCCGTCGTCTCCACGCCCTTCGTCCCGATCACGTCCTTGAGCGCGATCGGGATGCCTTCCGCACCGGCGTAGTCGACGCGTCGAAGGTACGCATGGACGTCGTCGTCGCGCGCCGCGTAGGCGGCGTGCAGTTCTTCGGCGCTGACATCGCCGCTCGCGAGCATGGACATCGCCCCTTCGGCTGTCAGTCGCAGCGTGTCGATCATGTGCGCGCAGCCTCCCCCCAGGGGGAACGCGAGTCCCCTCTGGAAGCGTCGCACAGCGCGACAGACGTGTCTGCGCCGAGAGGGTGCCGGACGTGTGTCGCCCTTTTCGCGGTCACGCCGGCGGCACCCGGAACGCGCCGTCGTCGGCCTGCGGCGCATTTTCGAGCGCCACGTCCCGCGGAAGCGACGGACGCGGCTCGTCGTCGGCGAGCACGTTCACGAGATCGAGCGGATGCGACGTCGGCGGCACGTCCGAAAGGTCCAGCTCGGAGACCTTCGAGACGGCGTCCAGAATCGCGTCGAGCTGCCCGCCGAGCCGTTCGAGCTCCTCCTCCGTGAGTGCCAGCCGCGCGAGCTTCGCGACGTGAAGCACCTGTTCCCTCGTGATCGTCACTGCCGTTTGGATCCTTCCAAATAGAACGGGCCCCTTCCGGGGCCCGTCGTTCTCGGTTCCGAAAGGAAAGCTTAGGCGGCCTGCACGTTCGCGGCCTGGGCGCCCTTCGGCCCCTGGACCACCTCGAACGACACGCGCTGGCCTTCGGTCAGCGACTTGTAGCCCTCCATCGTGATCGCGGAGAAATGGACGAACACGTCGTCGCCACCCTCACGCTCGATGAAGCCGTAGCCCTTCACGTTCGAAAACCACTTCCCGGTGCCCTCTGGCAAAGAACTCCGCCTTACAAAACCACGCGACGACCCGGGCACCGAGCCGCCGACCGGTTGTTACAGCGGGCCGAACAATAGCTCAGCTCGCGCGAAATTCAAATGACCCGCGCTGCAGACGTGCGGCCCGGACGGTGTTCCGGAGCAGGCTCGCGATGGTCATGGGGCCGACGCCGCCGGGCACCGGCGTCATGTACCCCGCGACATCCATCGCCGCCGGGTCGACGTCGCCCGAGAGCCCGGCCTCGGTGCGGTTCATGCCGACGTCTACGACGGCAGCGCCGCCCTTCACCATGTCCGCCGTCACGAGCGCCGAGTGCCCCACCGCGACGACCAGCACGTCCGCGTCGAGCGTCTCGCGCGCGAGGTCGCGCGTCCGCGAGTGGCAGATCGTCACCGTCGCGTGCTGCTGCAACAAGAGGTGCGCGACCGGCTTGCCGACGATGTCGCTGCGGCCGACGACGACCGCCTTGGCGCCCGTCAACTCGATGTCGTACTCCGCGAGCAGCGCCATGATTCCCACCGGCGTCGCGGGCACGAGCGTCGGCCGGCCGAGGTACAGCTGCCCCGCGTTGAGCGGATGGAGACCATCTACGTCCTTCGCCGGGTCGACCGCGCGGATGATCGCCGCTTCGTCGAGTCGATCCGGCAGCGGCAGCTGCACGAGGACGCCGTGCACGGACGAATCGCCGTTCAGCTCCGCGATCCGGTCGAGCAGCTCGTCCTGCGTCGTCTCCTCCGGCAGGCGCACGTCCGTCGCGTCAATGCCGACCTCCGCCGCCGCCTGGTGCTTTCGGCGGATGTAGATCTCGGAGGCGGCGTCGTCGCCGACGAGAACCGTCGCCAGCCCGACGTCCCCGACCTCCTCGACCTCTGCCTTCACCTCGGCGCGCACGCGCTCGGCGAGCGCCTTTCCGTCCATGACCGTCGCCACGGTCAGGACGTTAGCCCCCGCTGACGACGCTCCGCGGATGCCTTCGGACGAAAGTGACGCCAACCGCGGCCGCGCTCACGACCGCGCAAGCCAGGAGCGCGCCGGCGATCCACGGCGTCCAGTCCGTCGCCGATGCCGGCCGCACGACTCGCGCAAGCCCGGGACGCGGATCGTTCGCGATTGGAAAGAGGACGTCTGCGTTGTGCGTCCCGGTCGCGCCGCTCGTGAACCCCCGAAGACCGATCTGGACGTCCCGGATGCCTCCGTCGGGCACGACGACCGTCGCTGCGTATCTCCCGGCGGCGTGGGCATTGGACGAGGCGAAGCCCACCTTCGCGCCGGCGCCGGTCTCGCTCAGCAGCCGAACGAACACGGCCGCGGCGGAGAACGGCCGGCGGGTGCCGTCCTCGTCCCGCGCCGCAAGGCTCCACCTCACGATGACCTTGCTGCCGGCCGGCGCGTCGAGGGCAATCGCGTCTTCGAGCGTCGCCGTGACGCCTTCCTTCGCAGCCGCGGGAAGCGGCGCGAGCGCCCCGGCGACCGCCGCGACGGCGAGCGAGGCTGCGATGCGTCGCGCTGTCATTCCAACGAGCGTACACCGCTCGTTGCGAGGTGGTTCCGCAGGCCTGAGGCGTTAGCCTCTGCAGCGTGGAGACCGAGCAGCTCGCGCCCCAGGCGACCGAGGACCGCAGCGCCTTTGCAGGCGTCCTCCGCTACTACGAGCTGGCGAAGCGGGCCGAGTGGCAGGTGCGCGACATGCCGTGGGACGACATCCCGCCGATCCCCGAGTACAAGGGCTCGCCGCAGAAGCTCGCGCGCCGGCGCGACCTCTGGCGCTCGGTGATCATGCAACAGCTCCAGGCCGACATGTTCGCCGTGCAGATGGCGTCGCAGCTGCTCAACGCCGCGCCGCATCCCGAGGCTCGCCTCTACTACTCGACGATGGCGCAGGACGAGGCGCGCCACACGGAGGCGTGGCTCAAGCTGATGCACGAAGCCGGCGGCGAGTCCGAGCGCGACCCGCACCTCGACAGGCTCGCGGCGATGTTCCTCGCGCTCGACACGCTCGAGGAGAAGGTGTTCCTGATGCAGGTCTTCTTCGAACGGATGATCATCCCGCGCTTTCGCATGATCGCGGCTGCGTCGCCGGGCACGGTGCTCGAGGACCTCTGCAAGCGGCTGACGATCGACGACGGGATCCACCACCGCTCCGGCGTCGAGTACGAGCGGGTGCTGCTCCAGGACGTGACACGGAAGGAGCAGCAGCAGCTCGTCAAGATCGCGAACCAGATGCTGCCGATCTTCGTGGCGCACTCGATGTGGCGGCCCAAGGCGCGAGCCTCGATCGCAGGGCTCATGCGAGACCGCGACATCAAGATGCTGAACGACGATCTCGCCGAGGGAGTGCGCCTCGCCGGCTCGCTCGGCATCGACGTCTCGGATCTGGAGCTGCCGTCGTTCTCGTGAGGCCGCTCGCCGACGGCGACATCCGACTCGACCCCTTGACCGCGGCGCACGCGGCGGCGATGGACGCGCTCGCGCGAGATCGGGACGTGGCACGCTTCACTCGCGTTCCCGACCCCGTTCCGGACGGCTTCGGAGCACGTTGGATCGAGCGCTACACACGCGGGCGCGAGGATCGGACGAACGACGGCTTTGCAATCGTCGACTCCGAAACCGGCGACTTCCTCGGCTTCATGGCACTCGTCAACCTCAACCTCGAGACGCAGGAGGCGGAAGCGGGATACATCGTCGCCTCGCACGCACGCGGCCGCGGCGTCGCGACGCGGGCGCTGCGGCTGCTGACCGACTGGGCGTTTGCGGAGCTCCCGCTCGAGCGGATCGAGCTCTTCATCGATGTCGAGAACTCTCCGTCCGAGGTCGTCGCGCAGCGCTGCGGCTACACACGCGAAGGCGTGCTGCGCTGGACGTATCTCAAACCGGGCCTGCGCTCGGACACCATCGTCTACTCGAAGCTGCGGCGCGAGCACCTGTAGGCGGACTGCGCCTACGACGCGGCGAGCGGGTGGCGCGGCTCGTACAGCGTCACCTCGACCCCGCCGGGCAGAACCATGGTCGTCGCGACGCCCCAGCCGCGATCGTCAGGCTCCCCACGGATCTCGATTCCCCGCGCGCGCAGCTCGTCGATCGTCGCTGCGATGTCGTCGCACGTGAAGTAGAGCGCGTGGTGCGTATCGCCCGCCTCCGACGGATGCGCTGCGATCTCCGCGGGCGGCAGCGCGAAGATGAGCCAGCCGTCGCCTGCATCGACGTGCTTCCAGCCGAGCGCGTCACGGAGCACCGCCCGCAGCTCGTCGGCTTCGGGCGTGAAGAGGATCACGTGCGCGCCGGTGATCAACGGCCATATTCTCTTCCGCGTGCGCTGGCCCCGCAAGAACGACGCCGCCTCGATCCGCGCCCGGCAGGAGGCCCTCGGCATCAACGGCCTCGTCACGTCGATCGAGCTCGAGCCGTTCACCGCCGCCGCCGAGACGGTTACGGGAGTCGCGGTCATCCCCGTGTCGGTTGTTCCCGTCGCGATCGACCTCGGCGAGTACGCGCTCGACGACGCAGGCGACGTCGCGGAGACCGGACGCGCGACCGAGACGGTGCACGTCCCGCTCGCGCACACCGAGGGCGGGCTGACGGCTTCGATGACGCGGGGCGCGAAGGCCGCAGGAACGATCCACACGCACGTTCTCCACGACCGCATCACACGCGCGAGTTGCTTCGTCTGCGCGTCGGCCGCCGAGGCGATCGCGCTCGCGCAGTGGCTCGAACGGGAACTCGACGCGATGCGCGCGTGGCTAACCGCCTCGCAGGATCCGTTCGTGTCGCACCACGCGAAGCTGCGCGAGGTGAAGACGCACGTCGTCGGGCCCATGTGCCACGTGCTCTGGGCCTGGACGACGGGTGACGCCGTCGGGCCGAACATGATGACCCGCAACAGCTATCTGCTGAACATGGGCTACGTGATGGACCGCGCCCCCGTGAAGCCGGAGCGTGCGGTTCTCGAGGCGAACATGGGCGGCGACAAGAAACCGTCGTACGAGTACTTCCACTCCGGCCACGGTAAGACGGTGATCGCGGAGTGCACGCTCACGGACGAGGCGATCGCGCGGATCCTGCGCACGACGCCGGAGGACCTCGAGGCGCTCGCGTGGGCCGGCACGCACGGCGCCGTCGCGTCGGGGATGCAGTCCGTCGCATTCACGCCGGCCTCGGCGATCGCAGCCGTCTTCACCGCGACGGGCCAGGACATCGGCATGGTCGGAACCAGCTCGATGGCCCACGGCACCGGCCGACGCGTGGACGGAGGCTTCCACTGCTCGATCCGCTTCCCCGGCCTCGAGGTCGGCACCGTCGGCGGCGGCACGACGCTGCCGTCCGCGCGCGACTGGCTCGGCGCCATGGGGTGCTCCGGGCCGGGCAAGGTCTACCGCTTCGCCCAGGCAGTCGCGGCAGCCGCGCTCGCGCTCGAGATCTCCGCGTCCGCCGCGATGGCGACGGCGGGCTCGGAGAACTTCTTCCGGGCGCACCACGAGCGCGGCGGGCTCCGCTAGCCGCCCGAGGGATCAAGCCGGTACCGGCGGCGGCCGATACGAGGTGCGGAAACGCCACATGCTTCGCATCGTCGCCGTCGGACTCACCCTCATCGGACTGCTGGTCACGATCAAGAGCCAGCAGGTGCTTCAGCGTGCGCATCTGATCGGGTTCTGCTCGACCTTCGCACACGTCGAGAACGGGACGGAGTGGCGGTCGTGCGTGCCGGGCAGGGTCTCCGGCAGGCCCGGTCTGACGCTCGACAGCTGCACCGACTGGGGCCGCCGCGGCGACGCCGAGATCTGGAGCTGTCCGGCCGCTCTCGATGACAAGGCGCAGCGGTAATGAGGAGGGCCGCCCGAAGGCGGCCCTCCTCTCCGTCGCCGACGCCGCCCGCTAGGGCAGCTTCAGCTGCCAGGCACCGAGCCCGTGGGTCGCCGCGAGGATCGTGCGCGTCGACGGCACGAACGTCAGGCCTGCGACCTCGACGTTCGGCAGGCCGTCGGCGGCCTTCGTCCACGTCGTCTGCCCGCTGGCGAGCATGTAGACGCCGAAGTCCGTAGAGACGTACAGGTCGCCCGTCGCGTCGTCACGGATGACGCTCGTCACAGGGATGTCTCCGAGACCGCCGGCGGTGATCGACGTGTCGTCGATCGCCGTGAACGTCGCCGACGGACCGGCCGGGTTGAACGTCACCTCGAAGACGTGGCCCGGCTGCGACGGCGTCGCCGTCGAGAACCCGCTGTACGAGATCCACGCGTGATTCGCGTTCGTCGGGTCGACGTAGATGCGCGTGATGTACCGGCCCGGCGACGCCGTGCTCAGCGAATCGATGCGCGTGAACGTCACGTCGGCTGGATTGGCCGCGTTCGCGTTCTTGGAGACGAAGACGCGACCGACCGACGTCGCTGCCCACAGCGTGCTGCTGTCGCTGGGAGCCCGCGTGAGATGCGCCACATCGCCGCCGCTCCGGGTCGTCCCGTACGGATACGGCGCCGGGCACGCGACCTGCGCGTTCGGTGGCGCGGGATGCGCCGGATCAGGGCAAGCGTCGGCAGGCCCGTAGGTCAACCGTCCCACCGGCTCGGGGTTGCCGAGCGGCTTGAAGTCGCCGCACGTGACGGCGAAGTCGCCCGTCCACTCGTTGCAGTGCTTCCGGAAGTCGGCGAGGCTCATCGAGCCCATGCCGTTCGTCGTCGTCCGCCACGCGTGCTCGGTGCCGGCGAAGATCGTCCCGGCGGTCGTCGGGTCGGAGATGATCGGGAAGTAGAACTCGGAGACCTCCCTGCTGAGCGTGAACGGCGGCAGGAAGAAGGGATCCGCGATCCAGTTCCAGTCGGCCATCGCGCCGTCGCTGAAGTTCACGTCTGCCTGCGAGCCGGCGAAGGTGTGGAACCGGAAGTGCGGGTTCGCGGCGTCGAAGCCGGAGAGCCCTCCGTCGCCGATCATCGTGTTCAGCCACTTGACCGGGTTCTTGTAGTTCTCCCACGTTCCGTTGTCCTGCGTGCCGCCCTGGATCTCGCCGGAGTCGAAGGGGCTGACGCTCAAGCTCTGGAACTGGAGCGTCGACAGGCCCTTGTTGATGCCGTCGAGCTGCGTCGGTACGGCCGCGAGCAGCATGTTGCACTCTGCAACGTTGGCCGCGGTCGCACTCGGGATCGGGTTCCCGTCGGCATCGCGCGCAGTCAGGTCACGCGCCGCGCAGTTCGACGACACGTCCGTCAACGCACCGCTCGAACGGATGACGCCGCCGTCGCCGCCCTCGATGAACTGGAGCGGGTTCGCCGGGTTCGTGACGAGAACGTGCTCGTCCGGGTGCATCGCGTTCGGATGCACTGCGTCGGTCGCGTCAGCGGTCATGTCGGTCCACGACGCACCCGCGTCGGTGGAGAGCACGACGGCGCGTCCGTTCGAGATCCGGCCGGCCTCGTGGTTGACGGAGCTTCCGCGGTATTGGTACGAGCCGCCCAGGTAGACCATGTCCGGCTCTCCCGGCGGCGTGTAGATCAGGTTGTCGTACCAGCACTGGCCCCCGCAGATGTTCCACGAGCCGTAGCCGGGCGTCCCGATCGTTGCACTCGTCAGGTTCGTGAAGGTCGGCGTGCCCGTGGCGACATCGTCGCTGCGGAACAGACGAGCGGTCGGCGCGCCGCTGACACCTTCGGATACGTACATGCGTGTCTTGCCGTTCTTCGTCGTGATGGCGATCTGTGCGTTGTCGCTGACGTTCGCGGCAGCGGTTGCCGTCTGGCTGATCGGAACCTCGATCTGCGTCCACGTCGCGCCCTCGTCGTTCGAGCGCCAGACACCGCGCGCGTACGACGACGCGTAGACGATGTTCGGGGCACTCGGGTCGAGCTTGACATCGCGCACGCCGCGCGGCGAACACGGGGTGCCGTTACCTGCGACCGCCGTGACCGGTGTGCAGCCGGCGAGCGTCGCAGCGCCGTTGTGGATCAGCGTCCAGCTTGCGCCGCCGTCGGTGGACTTGTAGAGACCCCACGGCTGCGCGCCGGGGATCGCCGTCGTGATCGCGCCGCCGCAGCAGTTCGACGAGTTGCCGAGCAACGCGCGGCCGTCGCCCGCGTAGATCACGTTCGGAGCGCCGGGCTTGACCGCGATCGAGCCGACCGCGCGGCCCTTGAACACGTTGTTGCCCAGCAACGTCCAGGTGTCGCCGCCGTCGGTCGACTTGTAGATGCCGACGCCTGCGACGCAGCCGCTGCCACAGGCATTGAACTCGCCGGTGCCGACGTAGATCGTGTTGCCGGTCGGGTCGTTCGGGTCGACGGTGATCGAGCCGATCGAGTTGATCGCGAACGAGCTCGAGAGGTACTGCCAGTTCGGGTTACCGGTGAACGGATGATCCGTCCGCCAGATGCCGCCACCGGCTGCGGCGATCCAGAGCCTGCACTTGCCGTTCTGGCCGCACGCCGGCGAGAGGGCCAGCGCCGTCGTACGCCCGCCCGCGACGTACGTGTTCGGAACGTAGCTGTTGATGCTGCGCAACGGGGTGAACGGGTACTCCGCGCTCGACGGCCCGACGCTCACCCACGTTCCGGTCTGGCCCTTGCCACGCGGGAGGCCGCGCTTGTTGAGGGCATTCGCCGCAGCAAGCTCGCCGTTGAGCAGCGAGATCGGAATGTCGGTCGCCGGGAAGGCGCGCTGCGCGAACGCCTGCTCCTCGGCCGTCGCCGGATTCTCACCGTTTGCGCCTTCCTCCATCGACGACGGGCTCGCGGCGCTGAGCTTCGCAAGATGCTGTCCGAGCGCCGTCGGCATTTCGCCCTCGCTTGCCTTCAGCGCCTCGACGCCCCCGGAGCTGCGCGCGGCAAAGCCGGCGATGACCGCTCCGATGGCGAGAAGCGCCACGAAAAGGACCGCAGAAGCGATCCGCAAGTGCCTTCTCCTCATCACTCTCCCTTGGTTCGACGCAGGACCCGTCCGGATCCCCGCAACACGGGGAGATAGTTAACGCTATTGACGCGGCGGATACAAGCGGAGCCGCGGGATCTTCAGCGCCGGATCAGGGGATGTGAGGGCCGACGACCACGAACTGCTGCGTCGTCATCTTCCCCTTCACGACCGACGCGCGGGTGGGTGCGACGCGCCTCGCCGCCTGACCGATGCGAACATCGTACGTCCCGGCGGCAAGATGGATGCGATACGAGCCGTCCGCGTGCGTAACTGTTCTCGCGATCGGGCGTCCGGCGACGGAGAAGACGAGCGTCGTGTGCGCGAGCGGACGCTTGCCGCAGTTGCCGCCTTCGAGGCACGCGCCGCCGCCCATCGAATACACCGTCCCGCGAAGACCGCTCGTCACCGTCGACGCTCCCGCCGCACCCGCGGTGAGCGCGAGAACGACGATCACAAACGCGAGCCGACGCATGACCGGAGGGTAACCAACGATTTCCGTCGCCGCGCCGCACGAAAACGCTCGCCGGCGCTGACGTATCCTCCGGTGGTGCGGAAGCTCGCCCCGGCATTCGCCGCCGCCGTCGTCCTCGTCCTGCCGTCGCTCGCGCGCGCGGGCGCTCCCGTCGCGGAGGTCCGCGACGAGCACGGCGCGCTGGTCGCGCGCGCCGGAGCGGGCCGGTACTCGTCACCGCGCGACTACGGCTACCTGCTGACGATCGGCGCTTCGGCTCGCGACGGGAACGGCGTGACGCTTCGGGACGTCAGCGTCCTCGGCGGCCGCATCCGGATCGGGAGCATGTTCGTACCCGCGACGGGAACGCGCGGCGCGCGCATCGAGGCGCTGCAGGTCGGCGGGCGCGATGCTCATGCCCGGCCGAACACGATCCTTCCCGTGGGCGAGGGCAGCTACGCCGTCTTCCTGCAGGAGGCGGCGCTGCCGGGCAAGCTCGGCACCGACGTCGGCATCGTCGGCGTCCGCGTCGTCGCCGGCGACCGCCAGATCCTGCTGGGGCTTGCACGCAAGCCTGCCGTCCAGGAGGTGAGCCGCGGCACGCCGTGGCTGCTCTTCGGGCTCGCGCCGCTGGCGACCGTCGGCGGCCCGTCGCTCGTCACGACGCCGCTGCTCCCGCAGACCGGCGGCATCGGGACGCGCGCCGTCGCGATCGCGGAGCAGTACCTCGGCGTGCGGTATGTCTGGGGCGGTGCGAGCCCGCTTTCGGGTTTCGACTGCTCGGGCCTCGTGATGTACGTCTACGCGCAGCTCGGCATCCAGCTGTCGCACTTCAGCGGCGCGCAGTTCAACGAGGGCACGCGGATCCTCCAGCCGGAGGACCTGCTGCCGGGCGATCTCGTCTTCTTCCACCCGGGGCCGAGTGGGCCGGGACACGTGGGCATCTACGTCGGCGGCGGCCAGTTCCTGCACGCGCCGCACACCGGCGACGTCGTGAAGATCTCGAGCCTGGCGGAGTACGCAGTGAGCTACGTCGGCGCCGTGCGGCCGTATTGACGCGCCGCGGCGCGCTGACGATCCCGGCTCTCCTCGCCGCGTCCGCCTTCTGCGTTCTCCTCGTCGTCTACCGCCGCCACCACACGGGCGACGCGTTCTACGACTTCCTCGTCTGGAACCTCGTCCTCGCGTGGGTGCCGTTCGTGCTCGCGCTCCTCGCGTACGCGAAAGCGCGGAGCGGAGGCGGGCCGCTCGTCGTCGTCCTCGGCGTGCTCTGGCTGCTCTTCTTCCCGAACGCGCCGTACCTGCTGACGGACTTCATCCACCTGCACGAGTCGATCACGACGCCGCTCTGGTACGACGCGCTGATGCTCGCCGCGATCGCCTGGACGGGACTCGTCCTCGGCTTCGCCTCGCTGTACGTGATGCAGACGATCTGGGAACGGTCGGCAGGCGCTGCAATGTCTTGGCTCGGCGTCGTCGGCGCACTCGCGCTCGCGAGCTTCGGCGTCTACCTCGGCCGATTTCTCCGCTTCAACAGCTGGGATGCGCTCGTACATCCGCGCCGGATCGCCCACGTCGTTCGCACCGAGCTGGAGAACCCGTTCCAGCATCCGCGCCTCGCCGCGGCGCTCGTCGTGCTCACCGGCGCGCTGACGCTCGCATACGTCGTCGTGTACAGCGCAGTCGGCGTTCGTCTCGAGCTCGAACGAGACTGATCGAGAACTCGACTTGACGCGGGGTGGCGCGCCGCCGCAGAATCATCGTTTTCCTCGACCTGGGAGAGGGGGGTTGAGCTGGCCAGGTCCACGCGCGCGCATTGCGTCGTCATCGGCGCGGCTTCGGCAGCCCTTTCAAGGAGGTCCGAATGACGCTGCTTCGCAGGTTCCGGCGACCGAGATGGCTCGTCACAGCCGGCGTCGTCGCGGTCGCTGCACCGGCCATCTTCCTCGTCAGCGGCGTCGCCGCGGGGAAGGCCCCGGTCGCATCGCACGCAACTCCGCTCGTCGACCGTGACTACATCTACGGCCAGCTGTTCGACATGTCGTACAACGACGTGTATCGCGTCTCGGGCGCCGACGGCGATCCGCGCGACGCGAACGACCCCTTCAACCTGCCGCCGACGGTCAACGGGTGGCAGGAGTTCTTCCAGCACTGGAAGGAACAGCTGACGAGCGAGCAGCAGATGACCGACCTCGCGAAGTATGCGACGGTCTCGGATCACTACTTCCATCGCCTGCCCGAGCAGCGGTCGAACGCGAACTACTCGTTCGACCCGAACTTCCGCTGGGACTCCGACGACGCCGAGGTCACGATCCCGGGCGCGACGTGCCCGGGCCGCCGCGTGCTGCTCGCGGCACATCCTGACGGCTCGCCCGTCACGCCCGCGATGGTCGGCGAGGTGAACAACTCGCAGAACTCGACGAGCGCGGTCTTCGGGTTCGGCGCGGGACGGAGACATCTCACGCTGAGCAACATCGCGAACGGCGGCGCCTACGACGACACATCCGGCGTGGCGCTGACGCTGGGCGAGTACCAGGCGCTGCTCCGCTGGTACGACGCGAACGACACGTACCCGTCGAAGACGCTGAAGGTTGCGCTCCTCGACGCCTCCGCCGGCCGCGCGAAGGACGGCACGTACCTGCGCGAGGGCTCGAAGTACTACGCGCAGAACCTGATCCCGCAGGGGCCGCAGGGCCAGTACGCCATGTTCGCCGAGATGAACGCGAACGGGCTGAGCTACCCGGCGTACCACCTCGGCACGAAGTACTTCTGGAACGACATCAACGCCGCGAACGGCGGTGTCGGCCCGTGGCACACGTTCATCACGGACACGCCTGCGGCGCCGAACCCGCTGTATCCGGACACCGGCGCGGGATCTGCAGGCGCCAACATCGCCGCGAACGCCGCAGCGATCGCGCAGTTCGACGCGAGCCTGAACGCCGCGGTGACGGCGGGCTTCGCGCAGCAGAGCGCGACGTACGACGGCACCGTCCCGCAGGAGAACCCGCTTCGCTACAACGGCACGGGGTCCGCCCCGGGCGGCCTCTCGGCCGCGAACGGCGGACCGCAGTTGCCGCAGGCGCCGTACGTTCCCGCCTACACGGCGGCCGAGCGGGCGCAGTTCTCGCCGGTGCATCCGGCGGGGACGGCGCCGGAGGCGCAGATCCTGTCGACCGAGGACGACGCGGCGGCGTTCTGGAACCTGGGAATCCCGGGCTTCAGCGTCGGCGGCGTGCAGGACTCGAACATCGTCGAGAACCCGTACGCGGCAACCGTCTCCGCGGCGATCAGGGCGACACCGATCCTGCAGTACGCGGGCGGCGGCACCGGGTTCGAGCTCGCGAGCGGCGTGCCCGTGGCAGGGATGACGACGGCCGCAGCCGCGATCGCAGCGGGTGACACGAACGTCAAGGTCGCCTCGGTGACGAACCTGATCGCGGGGCAGCCGATCTTCGTCGACACCGGCCTGAACCTTGAGGTCGGCCAGATCGCTTCGGTCGGGACGGCCGGCGCCGCCGGCACGGGCGTGACGCTGACCGCGCCGCTCAGGCTCGCCCACGCGAGCGGCGTCCCGTTCAACGTCAACGACGGCCAGCCCGTCGGATTCACGGGCGACACGCTCGAGCACCTGAACTTCTTCGCGTCGGGCGCGCCGCACGGCATCGGCGGCGAGCAGAGCCCGACGGAGGAACTGCTCCGCGCGCTCGAGCTCCCGGCGACCTACACGGCGCTGCTCGTCAGTGGCAACGACTACCTCGGCTCCGCACCTGAGCCGAAGAGCGCCGTCGCGTACTTCGAGACCGATCCGGTGAAGCCGACGTCCACGCTGACGGTGAAGTTCGACGGAAAGTTCGCCCGGAGCGACAAGGGCGATTCGGGTGGGCTGAAGTACTACTGGGACTTCGGCGACGGTACGACCGCGGTCGGCAAGACGGTGACGCATACGTTCGCCTCGCCGACGTGGGCCGACGTGAAGCTCGTCGTCGGCCAGGGCGGCAACACCGACAAGTGGGGCGCGTACCGGCAAGCGGTCGCGGTCGACAGCCCGGCCGGCTCTGCCCCTTCCACTCCCGCGTGCGGGACGTTTTCCGCGGCTGAGCGCGATTCGCTCTTAGCAGCGGCACAGGCGGCGTTCAAGGTGAAGCCGTTGCCCGACGCGAAGGAGGACCAGTCGTGAGCGCCCTCAAGGGACATACCAGGACGGCTCGCCGGTGGCTCCGGCCGCAGCGGCTCGTCCTCGTGGTGGCGACGGTGATCGCGGCGAGCCTCGCCTCGACGACGAACGCGACGCCGGCAGCAGGAGGCCCGGTCGCGAACAGGGCGCACCCGGTCATCGACGCCGGCTGGATCTATGCCGAGAACTGGTTCGACTCGACGAACTTCATCTACAAGGTCGCCGGCTCGGACGGCTGTCTGCCGTCGGCGACGACCTGTGGCACCGGCACGCAGACCGATCCGAGCAACAACCTGCCCGAGAACTACAACGGGGCGCAGGAGTTCTACTCGTGGTGGAAGGGCCTCGGCACGACGAGCACTCCACAGCCGAACGGCCCGCTCGGCAAGTTCATGACGGCGCGTGACCATCTCTTCCCCACGCGCACGTGGCAGCTGAACGACGCCGAGCTGACGATCCCCGGCGCGACCTGCGCCGGACAGCAGGTCATGCTCGCCAGTCACAACGACTCGACGCCGGTCAACAACGTCGCGAACGGCGCTCAGAGCGGCAGTCCGACGCCGATGAGCAGCATGCACTCGGGCAACTGGGGCAACGGCTCCGCCTACGACGCGAACATGGGCGAGCTGATGAACCTCGAGGAGCTGGGCTCCGTGCTCCGCTGGCACGAGGCGAACCACACGTACCCGGCCCGAACGATCAAGGCGACCCTCTACGACAACGAGGAGGGCGGCCTGGTCGGCTCCAGCGCCTACTCCGCAGCGGGCACGCCCGCGGCAATCCTCACTGCGCCGTCGGCCGCCGGTGACACGAACGTCAAGGTCACGTCCACGACCAACCTGCCGGTGGGAGCGACAGTCGCCCTCGACGAGGTGAATACGGAGAACCCCACGGTCGCGTTGGTCGGCACGGCCACCACGAACACGTCGCTCGCGGCACCCGCAGCGGCCGGCGACACCAAGATCTACGTCGCCAGCATCAACGGCCTCGCGGTCGGCGACAACCTCAGCGTCGACCTCGGCACCGTCGACACGTCGAGCATCTCGGCGATCGGCACGGCCCAGCGCACCGCGACGACGCTCGCGGCCCCTGCCGCGGCGGGCGACACGAACATCAAGGTCGCCTCGGTGACGAACATGGTCGTCGGCGAGAAGGTCGCCGTGGACGTCGGGTTCGACAACGCGGAGTACCGGCTGATCACCGCGGTCGGCACGCTCGGTTCGGCCGGGACGGGCGTCACGCTCGACGCTCCGCTGTCCGGGCCGCACGCGAGCGGCAACCCGGTGCAGGACGTCGGCAGCGGCGTCACGCTCGGGTCCGCGCTCTCGAGCCCGCACAGGGTGACGGCACGTGTGATCGACACGTCCAAGCTGGGCACCGGGATCACGCTGACGGCTCCGCTGGCGAACGCGCATTCGTACGGCTCGACGGTGAACGGCTCCGCGACGGGCCTGCTCTCCGACAGCCCGCAGGGCCGGATCATCGGCGTGCTCAACAACGACCAGGACGGCCTCAACTACCCGGCGCACAAGTGGGGCACCGGCTACTACATGAGCAACCTGCTCGACGGCCAGGCCGGCCCGTGGTTCAACAACATCAACGCGACCCCGGTATCGGCGGCGCCGAACGGCGTCTACGGAACCGTCGGAATCCAGCGGCTGCAGCACAACCTGCCGGCGGTACAGGCGTTCCGCTCGTCGGCCGCCGGCGCCGTGACGCAGGCGCTGGAGGACCTGGGACAGAAGTACAACTTCTCGATCCCGCTGGAAGGCCCGCTCCTGTTCAAGAACACGGGCTCGGTCCCGGACAACCCGGACATCCAGTCGGTTCCCGCCTACCTGCCGAGCGACCAGGCGCTGTACACGCCGGTGCTCGACGACCGAACGGGGCGCACCGATCAAGTCTCGTTCGGTGTCCGGGGCATCCCGTCACTCGGAGACATCGGCCAGTACGACTCGAGCACCGACCCGCTCGTGGGCGGAGCCGACAATCCGTACCCGGCCTCGTACCCGAGCAAGCCGACGCTGGCCGGAGAGTACGGCCAGGACACGAACAGCGACTACTTCTCGAACCTCAACTACTGGGCGTCGGGCACCGTGCACGGCCCGGGTGGATACGACAAGGCCTCGGAAGGGCTGCTGCGAGGTGTCGAGTTCGTCGCGACGTGGTTCGCC
>JBJMJE010000142.1:0-3453 GCA_045806505.1 Gaiellaceae bacterium | reverse complement strand
TCCATGGCCGACGCTGTCGCGAACGTCGCTGTTCGCGCCGCGCTGGCCGAAGGCGACCGGGTTCTTGGCTGCGAGGTCGGGTGCCCCGAGATCGGCGCCGGTGTCGATGACGGCGATGGTGACGGCGCTCGCGGCGCGGAGCACCGAATCCGGCACCGTGTCCTCGTGGGCGGCGGCGAACTGCCATTCCCACGCAGAGCTCTTGCCGAGCACCGCCTGCAGCCCCGGCTCTGTCTGGGTCGTCCGCTCCCGCACACGCTGGACAAAGCGGATGCCGGGGCGCTTCGACAGGTGCGAGGCGTCGTCGGCCGTGAGATGGACGCGTGCGATCCGCAGCGCAGGGATCCGCGAATCGATGCCGTCCCCGACGGCCGCACGCAACGCGCCGGAGGTCGTGTAGCCGACGGTGTAGGCGGCGCACACCGAGGCGCCGTCGTACGTGCGCGCAGGCGCCGACGCCGCCGCGCAGAGAGCTGCCACGACAAAGGCGAACAGGGCCAGGGTCCGACCGGTCATCCCCCGGGTGACGCTAAACCTCTCGCCGCCGGAGGGAATAGGCCGTTCGGCCCATCTTTCTGAGTCGCAAGACCCGTGCGCTACGCTCGCACGACGGTGACGACGGCTGACCCCGCGGAGGACGCGCGCACGCAGGTGCGCGTCGACGTCGACGGCCGCGGCGGTGCGAACGTCGCGACCGGCGTCCCCGTGCTCGACCACTTGCTCGTGCTGCTCGCGGCGTACGCCGCCTTCGATCTCGCACTCGAGGTCGCGCCCGGCGACGCGGAGGAGGAGGTTCGCGCGGCGGGTCGCGCACTCGGCGAGGCGCTCGCCGCGCCGCTGCGGCAGGAAGCGGTCCGCGGCCACGGCTCCGCCGTCGTGCCGTCCGCCGAGGCGCTTGCACACGTTGCCCTCGAGGCGAGCGACAAGCCGTTGCTGGTGTCGCACGTCGACCTGACGCAGGCGCGTCTCGGCGGCGTCTCGACCGACATCGTCGCCGCGTTCCTGCGCGAGCTGTCGAACGGCGCGTCGCTGACGCTGCACGTGCGTCTGCTCGACGGCTCGGACGCGCACCACGTGCTCGAGGCGATCTTCAAGGCGCTCGGCACTGCGCTCGCGCAGGCCTGCCGGCCGCGCACGCGAAAGGAGTAGCCGCATGAGTGAACGCATCGTCATCCGCACCGAGGCAGCCCCAGCCCCCTTTCAGGGGGCCCCGTACTCCCAGGCGATCCGGAGCGGCGACCTCGTCTTCGTGTCCGGCCAGCTCGGGCTGAAGCCCGGCGACACGGGCGTCTCGGGCACGATTCAGGACCAGACGGAGCAGATCTTCCAGAACGTGAAGGCGATTCTCGAGGAGGCCGGCAGCAGTCTCGACCGGATCGTGAAGACCACCGTCTTCCTCACCGACCTGGACAGCTTCCAGGGGATGAACGAGGTATACGCGCGACACGTCGGCGAGGACCGGCCGGCGCGCTCGACCGTCGAGATCTCGGCGCTGCCCTCGGGTGCACTCGTGGAGATCGAGGCGATCGCGACCATCTGAGCTTGTCGCAGCAGATCGAGGAGTACGTGCGCGGGCTCGGCCTCGACGCCTATGTCGTCGGCGGCGCCGTTCGCGACGAGCTGCTGGGAATCGAGTCCAAGGACGCCGACTTTCTCGTGCTCGGCGTCGACCACGAGGGTCTGCGGGCGCTGCTCGAGCCGCACGGGCGCGTCGAGGATCTCGAGGTCGCGGGGCAGCGCGTCGGTCTGCGGCTCCGGCCGCGCGACCGCGCAATCCGCGAGCTCGCGCCGGCGGGGATCGAGTTTGCGCCGCCGCGCCGGGAGGCGAGCACCGGCCCGGGCCGCCACGACTTCGAGATCGTCGTCGACCCGTCCGCCTCGGTGCAGGACGACCTCGAGCGCCGCGACTTCACGGTCAACGCGATGGCGCGCCGGCTGTCGGACGGCGAGCTCGTCGATCCGTTCGGCGGGCAGGAGGACCTCGAGGACCGCGTGCTGCGCACGGTGTCGCCGCGGTCGCTCTCCGAGGACCCGCTGCGAGTTCTGCGCGGGCTGCGGCTCGTCTCGCAATTCGACCTCGCGCCGGACGACGAGACGGCACGGCAGCTCGTCGAGGAGGGCGAGAGCGTGAAGCTCGTGTCCGCGGAGCGAATCGGCGGCGGCCTCCAGGCGGACGGGATGGGGGAGCTGTCGAAGCTCCTGCTCGGGTCGCGCCCGGCCAAGGCGTTGCGGCTCGCGCGCGACACCGGCGTCCTGCTCGCGATCATTCCCGAGTTCGCGCCCGCGATCGGCTACGGCGCCGACAACGTCCGACAGGGCGGCCCCGTCGACGAGCACACGTTCTCCGTCGTCGCGAACACGCCGCGCTCGCTTCCCGTGCGCCTCGCCGCGCTGTTGCACGACCTCGGCAAGCCACACGTTCGTGTGGAGGAACACGCTGCGGAAGGCGCGCGCATCGCCGACCGTGTCCTCGAACGGCTCCGCTACCCGACGCGCGTCCGCCGCTACGTCGTCGATCTGATCGCAGCGCACGCGTTCTTCACCGACGACGTCGGCGAGCTGTTCGCCCGCCGCTTTCTGCGCGAGCACGGCGAGCAGCTCGCGCGCGATCTCGTCGCGCACAAGGAGGCCGACCTGCGCGCGAAGAAGGACGTGGACGCCAACGAGATCGCGCGTACGCTGCGGCTCGGCGAGCTGATCGACCAGGAGGTCTCGCAACCCCACTTGCTGCGCGACCTCGCGGTCGACGGCGCGGATTTGATCGAGCTCGGCTATCACGAGGGGCCCGCACTCGGCGCAACGCTCGACGAGCTGCTCGATCTCGTCGTCGACGATCCGTCGCGAAACGAGCGCGAGTGGCTTCTCTCGCACGCGAAGGAAGGGCTCGCGTGACGTTCCTGCGCTGGGGCCCATCGACTGCATACGAGGTCGCGTTCACGACGCGTCTCGGCGGCGTGAGCGAGGGTCCGTTCTCGTCGCTCAACCTCGGCCGGAAGACGGGGGACGACGTCGAGCGGGTGGACGAGAACCGCCGGCTCGCGTGCGCCGAGATCGGCGCCGATGCCGAGCGGCTCGCGCTCAACTACCAGTTCCACTCGACGCTCGTCCACCGCGCGCGTGCGGGCTCGCGCGGGGACCGTGGCGATGGATTGTGGACCGACGAGCAAGACCTCCCGATCCTGGCGATGAGTGCCGATTGCCTGCCCGTCGCGCTGGCGCGAACGAACGGCGGCCCACCAGCGGTTGCCGTGGTGCACGTCGGGTGGCGCGGTCTCATCGACGGCATCCTGAAAACCGCGGTCGACGCCCTCGGCGGCGGCGACCTTGCAGCCGCGATCGGACCCGGGATCGGGCCGTGTTGCTACGAGGTGCGCGAGGATGTCGCCGATCCGTTTCGCACGCGGTTCGGCGCCACGATCGTTCAGCAAGGCAAGCTCGATCTCTGGCGCTCGG
>JBJMJE010000141.1:0-5044 GCA_045806505.1 Gaiellaceae bacterium | reverse complement strand
CCACCAGGCGGTGTCGCTGGTGACCTCGATGCGCGCCTCGCCCTTGATGTCGCCGATCTGCCACGGCGGCCGGCCGCGGTACTCGTCGATGTCGAAGTCGGTCGGCATGCGGAAGTCGCGCTCGCGCCGCGTGGCGAAGCGAATGTCGCCGCGGATGCGCGAGACGCGGAACTTCTTCCGCCGCTTGTCGTCGAGGTCCTCGCCGACCACGTACCAGATGCCGTTGTCCGTGAGGAGCGCGAGCGGATTCACCGTCCGCTCCGAAAGCGTGTCGCGCGAGATCGAGTAGTACGGGAACTTGATCGTCCGCTGCTTCGAGATGGCGCCCTCGAGCTTCGCGAGGCGGCCCGGCATCTCGACGGTGTAGTCCGGATCCCGCACCTCGACCCGAACGGCCGTCTCCGTCGGCTGCTCGCTGAAGCCGGGGCGGCCGAGCGCGAGGTTCTGCAACGCGAGCCGCAACGGCTCCGCGTACGCGAACTTGCCGTCGAGGAGGAACAGCGCCGTCTGGAGCGCCGCGAGCTCGTCGTCGCCGAGTTCGAGCTCGGGCAGGAAGTACTGCTCGGAGCGCAGCGTGTAGAGCTCTTCGCCCGTGAACTCGTCCCGCTGCGAATGGAGAGGCACACCGAGGGCGACGAGCTCCGCACGGTCCGAATAGAACCGGCGGGCAAACGCCTCGTCCGACATCTCGGAGTAGCCCTCGACGTTCGACTTGACGTCGCGGGCGGTCAGCGCCCGCCGCTCCGCCATCAGGAAGGCGACGAGCGAGAGCTGACGGATGAGCTTGTCGGTGTCGTGGCTCACTTCAACGAGCCTAGTCGCTCACCCTTGTGGAAAGGCCGCCTTTATCTGTGGATTACGTCGCACAGAAGGCGCGGCTTGGCCGCGCCGACGGCCCACGATCATCGAAGGAGACCACCCACTCGCGGCCTCCGATGGACACGCGCGCGAAGCGCGCCTGTCCGGTTTCGCCGTCCAAAGTGCGAAGCACTTTGGACGAAGCCCCTCCTATGCGGCTACGCGCGTCTCCAGATGCTGGTGCGACGGGCAGTAGTCACGTTCGGGCAACGGCGTTCGCTGGCACGGCTTGCCCTTACGGGTCGTGGCCCGGCAGCGGGCGACGCCGCCGTCGAGCGCGCCGGCCTCGATCTGCTCCTCGATGAAGGCCACCGCGGCGGAGACGCCTTCGTGGACGGCCCACGCCACCTGGGCCTGCACCGTGATCGGGAAGTAGCGCCGGATGTCCTGGAAAAGCGCCTTGTCGGGCTTGGCGAAGTACAGCGGATCCGTCGCGAGCCGCTCCATCGTCTGCTCGCAATGGGCGAGAACCCGGCGGCGGTATTCGAGCCGCTCCCTCTCCGGGACGTACGGGTCGATGAGATCCTTGATCGACCGGTAGATGGCTCGCGAGTACTGGTACATGCAGTTACGAAGATGGCTGATGCGCTCGTCGGTCAAGAGTCTTATCCGTTCCTCGTTAAGTGGCCAAAAACGTGTGTTAACACCAAGTAAACCGGGTGCAGAGGGCGGCTGGAAGCGAGCATATCGAAATCGTCGACCTGTTACAAAGTCCGCTTCTTCGTTGTCGCTCGTGCCAACGGGGGCGTCTGGGCACTCCCCGTCGCTACCCCCTTTTCCCCGGGGCTACACCTATCGGATCAACGGGTCACCTGACGCGCATAAGCCGCCGAGAAACCGGCCGCCTTTGCTTCGCCGAGATGTCGAGAGGCTTGCGGGTTCGACGAGTAGACGCCGCTGAAGACGACGAGATAGCCCGGATGCAGGCCGGCGAAGTCCTTCGAATCGAGGACTCCGACAGAAGGAAGCCCCTGCGCCAGGGCCTGCTTCGCGATCTGGACGGCGGTCGCGCGGCCGCTGTCCTGCGGCACCGAGGCGAGGACGAGCGTGTAGCCGTCGGGAAGTGTCCATTCGCTCAGCGTCGTCGAGGTCGGGCCGGCGGGAGGCGGCGGCGCCGCCGTCGTGGCGGGCGCAGTCGTCGGCCGCTCGGTCGGCGTGCCGACGACGGGGGCAGTGCGAACGGTCGTGCGGTCCGGCAGGCTCGTCGCGACGACCGTCGGCTCGGTCGAGTCGCCGCGCGAGGCAGCGATTGCGACGAGAGCTCCGAGCGCCGCGAGGACGAGCACGGCGAGCGCCGTCCAGACGTGGTTGCCCGCCGCTCGCTCGCGAAAGCGATCGGGACGCGTGGGCGCACGGAGCGGCGAGGCGCACGTGAGGCAGTACTCGCCGCTGGCGTCGCGCGCACCGCACCGCGGGCACTGCGTCACGCTTGCGCAGGGGACTGCAGCGGCTGGCCGCAGGAGGGGCAGAAGCGGGCGCCGGAGTGGAGCGGTGTGCCGCAACGGCTGCACCGGACGCGGGCGCGGCCGCTGCTCGTCCGGGCGGCGAGCAGCCTGTCGACCTCGCGCACGCGGTCCTCGAGCGCGACGATCGCCGCCGCCTGCTCGTGTAGGACGTCCTGGCGCACGTCGTCCTGCCGGTACATCTCGAGCATGAGTCCGCCCAGCTCGCGGATGCGCTCCTCGCGGTAGTGGAGGAGAGCGCGGCGTTCCCGCCGGAGCCGGCTGGGCGGCGGCAGGTAGCGGCGACGCGAGGGAGCGGGCGGCTTCCCGTCAGCGTTCTCGGCCGGGCGCTGGCGCTTGAAGAGCGACGGCATCCCGCGGCGAATCTAGCAGCGTCGGCGGTGCTCTACGTTCCAGGCTCTGCAGCGCGGCGGCCGATGCCGACCGCGTACAGCAGGGCGAGGATCAGCCCGACGAGGCCGGCGGCGATGCCGACCCACGGGATGATGAAGAGCAGGACGACGCCGGCCACTATGAGAGCGAGTGCGACTCCGATCATGCGGGCGGAGTACCCGCCCGCTCAGAGGTCAATCACGACGAGCCGCTCCTCCGTCAGCTCGCGCACCGCGTAGGCGGGACCTTCGCGTGTGTTGCCGGACGCCTTGACGCCGCCGTACGGCATCTGGTCCGCACGGAACGTCGGCGCCTCGTTGATCGTGACGCCGCCGAACTCGAGTCTCCGCGCGCCCTCGAGCGCAGACTTCAGGTCATTCGTGAAGATGCCGGCCTGCAGGCCGTAGCGCGTCGAGTTCGCGAGCTCGATCGCCTCGTCGAGCGAGCCGACGCGCGTCAACGTCACGACAGGCCCGAAGACCTCCTCGCACGAGACCTTCGCGTCGGCCGACGGGTTCGCGATCACGGTTGGGCGGATCAGGCCGTCGTCGGTGGTGCCGCCGCCCGTTAACAGCTCGCCGTCCGCCTCGGCGACCCATGCCAGGATGCGCTCGCGCGCGTCGTCGTCTATCACCGGACCCACGTCGGTCGCCTCGTCGGCGGGATCGCCGATCTGGAGAGCCTCGACCTTCGGCACGAACTCGGCGACGAAGCGATCCCACGCCGCGTCGAGCACGTAGATCCGCTGCACCGAGATGCAGCTCTGTCCGGCGAACGAGAAGCTGTTCACGGCGAGCGTCGCTGCGGTCTCGTCGGGTGCGTCGGCGCAGACGATCACCGGCGTCGTGTTGCCGAGCTCGAGCGCGACGTGCTTGCGGGGGGCGCGCTCCTTCAGCTTCCAGCCGACGTCGCCGGAGCCGGTGAACGTGAGCGCGGCGACGCGGTCGTCGTCGACGAGGACGTCGCCGATCTCGGACGAGGAGCCGGCGACGACGTTCAGCCAGCCGGCCGGCAACCCCGCGTCGTGCATCAGCTCCGCGAGGAGGACCGCCGACAGCGGCGTCGCTGACGCCGGCTTGAGCACCACGGCGCAGCCTGCCGCGAGCGCCGGCGCGAGCTTGTGCGCGACGAGGTTGCACGGGAAGTTAAACGGCGAGATCGCCCCGACCACTCCGCGCGGGATGCGCAAGGTGAACGCCAGCTTTCCCTCGCCCGCCTGCGCCGCGTCCATCGGCACCATCTCGCCGGCGAGCTTGCGCGCCTCGACGGCGGCGAACGTGTACGTCGACATCGCGCGCTTCGCCTCGACGCGCGCGGCCTTCATCGGCTTGCCCGCCTCCTCGGAGATGAGTCGCGCGACCTCGTCGTGGCGCCGTCCGAGCTGCCGCGCGACCTTGACGAGGATCTCCGCGCGCTTGTGCGCCGGCAGCGGCTCGCGCATCGCTCGCGCGGCGGCGTCGATCGCGCGCGTCGTCGCGGCGGCGCCTGCCTTTGCGACACGCCCGACGACGTCGCCGGAGTAGGGCGACCGGACCTCGAGCCATTCGCCGGTCTCGATCCACTCGCCGTCGACGAGCAACTTCCGTTCAGCGACGGTTGTCGCCACGCCGGAAGTCTAGGAAACTGTCTGCGTGAAGCTCGACGACGTTCGCGCGATCCAGTACGGCGACGTCCTCGTCGAAGGCGAGCGGTGGCCGAACTCGATTCACGTGATCGACCATCCGGACGGGCGCGTGCTCGTCGATACGGGAATGATCGACTCGACGCCGGAGCTCGACGCCGAGTGGGGGATTCGTTTCGACCCAGCGCTGATTCCCCGCGACGTCGTGTGCGTTGTCAACACGCACCTGCACTTCGACCACTGCGGCGGCAACCGGCTCTTCGTCGGTACCCCGATCCACGTGCAGCGCGCCGAGCTCGAGGCGGCGCGCGAGCCCGACTACACCATCCCGGAGTGGGTCGAGTTCGAAGGCGCGGCATACGTCGAGCATGACGGTGAGGCCGAGATCCTTCCCGGCGTCCGCCTGCTGCCGACGCCGGGTCATGCGCCGGGTCACCAATCGGTGCTCGTCGACACCGATCAGGGCGTCGTCGTACTCGGCGGCGACGTCGGCTACACGTGGAAGCAGTTCGACGCGAGCGAGTCGGGGCAGCTGCTCCTCTCCCTGAAGCCGCGCCGGATCTGGCTCGCGCACCAGGCTCCGCCGCGCGATTTCTAGAATGGACGCGTGCCGGACGCTCTGATCATCGACGCCGTCCGCTCGCCAATCGGGAGGCGGAACGGCGCGCTGTCGAAGATCCGTGGAGACGAGCTCGGCGGCCAGGTTCTGAACGCGCTCGTCGCACGGCAC
>JBJMJE010000140.1:0-8480 GCA_045806505.1 Gaiellaceae bacterium | reverse complement strand
AGCTCGCCGACTGGCTTCAGGGGCAGGTCGCGGACGACCGCGTCGACGCCGCAACCGCCGAGCTCGCGGCACGAGGGCTGACACGGTGAGCCCGCGGAGCGCGATCCTCGGCGCCGTCGAGTGGTTCGAGCGCGGCGAGCGCGCGCGCGTCGAGCGCGTCGTCTGGCAGCTGCGGGCGCTCGGCATCGACCACCTCCGCACCGGCGTCTCGTGGGCCGAGTGGCACGCGCCCGGCGGGGCCGAGTGGTACGCCTGGCTGCTGCCGCGACTCGCGCGCGACTTCCAGGTCCTCCCCTGCGCGCACTACACGCCTCCGTCGATCGCCGTCGTTCCCTCGCACACCGCGCCGCCACGGCGGCTGCGCGACTACGCCGACTTCCTCGACGTGCTCGTCACCGATCACGGCAACTGCTTCGACGAGATCGAGCTCTGGAACGAGCCGAACAACCTCAACGACTGGGACTGGCGGCTCGACCCGCAGTGGCTCAAGTTCGCCGAGATGATCGGCGACGCGGCGCACTGGATGAAGCGCCGCGGCAAGACGACCGTCCTCGGCGGCATGTCACCGACCGACGCGAACTGGCTGCGCCACATCGCGTCTCTCGGCGTCCTCGAATGGCTCGACGTGGTCGGCGTCCACGCCTTCCCCGGCAGCTGGACGACGACGTGGGACGGCTGGGAGGCGGAGCTCGACTCGGTGCACCAGGCGCTCGCCGACGCCGTCGCCGACTGCGACGTCTGGGTCACCGAGGCCGGCTTCTCGACGTGGCGCAACGACGAGTTCGCACAGCTGCGCGCGTTCGTCGACGCGCTCGCGGCTCCGACGCCCCGCATGTACTGGTACGCCGCGGAGGACCTCGATCCATCGCGTAGCGCGTGCGACGGCTTCCACGTCGATCCGCGCCACTACCACTTCGGGATGGCGCACACGGACGGCGAGCCGAAGCTGCTCGCCCGCGCCCTGGCCGAGGGCGACGCGGCGCAGGCGCGCCTGCTCGTCGGCGTCGACCAGGGCTCGCCGCGCCGGCGCCGCGGCAGGTACACGCTGATCACCGGCGGCGCGGGGTTCATCGGCACGAACCTCGCCGACCGCCTGCTCGAGGACGGCCGCAAGGTCGTGATCTACGACAGCCTTGCGCGGCCGGGCGTGGAGCGGAACCTGCTCTGGCTGAAGGCGAAGCACGGCGACCGCGTGCACGCGCGCGTGGCCGACGTGCGCGACACCGTCGCCCTGCGCGAGTCGGTCGAATGCGCTGACGCCGTCTTCCACTTCGGCGCGCAGGTGGCCGTGACGACGAGCCTCGACCGACCGCTGCAGGACTTCGCGGTCAACCTCGAGGCAACGGTGAAGCTGCTCGACGAGCTTCGGCGCGTCGACCGGCCGATCCCGCTCCTGTTCACGTCGACGAACAAGGTCTACGGGACGCTGGACGACATCGAGCTCGCGAATCGCGCCGACCGCTGGGAGCCGGTCGATCCGCTGCTGCGGGCCGTCGGCATCGGCGAGCGGCGGCCGCTCGCCTTCTGCACGCCGTACGGCTGCTCGAAGGGAGGCGCCGACGCCTATGTCCTCGACTTCGCGAAGAGCTTCGGGCTTCCGGCCACCGTCTTCCGGATGAGCTGCATCTACGGTCCGCACCAGCACGGCAACGAGGACCAGGGCTGGGTGGCGCACTTCCTGCTGCGTGCCCTTGCCGGGGAGCCGCTGACGATCTACGGCGACGGCGCCCAGGTGCGCGACATCCTCTACGCGACGGATCTCGTCGACGCGATGCTGCGCGTTCACGCCGACGCGGAGCGCCTCGCCGGAACGGCCTTCAACGTCGGCGGCGGCCCGGCCAGCACGATCAGCCTCCTCGAGCTGCTCGACCTGATCGAGGAGCTGCACGGCGTGCGGCCGGAGGTCGAGTTCGGCGCCGAGCGCACCGGCGACCAGCGCTGGTACGTCTCCGACACGTCGAAGCTGCGCAAGGCGACGGGCTGGCGTCCGCGCGTCGGCGTCGAGGAGGGCGTGACGCGGCTGTACGACTGGTTGACCGAGCACGCCGCGGTCGACACGCCCGCGCGGCAGCGGGCGGGCGCTTGACGGCTCCGGCGATCTCACGCGCGACGATGCGCGCGGCGACACTTGCCGCGCCGGGCGTGGCGCGCGTGCACGAGGCGCCGGTGCCCGAGCCTGGCGCGGGCGAGGTGCTCGTGCGGATCGAGGGGTGCGGCGTCTGTGCGTCGAGCCTGCCCGTCTGGCAGGGCCGCGAGTGGTTCGAATACCCGCTCGAGCCGGGCGCGCCCGGCCACGAGGCGTGGGGATTCGAGCTGGAGTCCGGCCGGCGCGTCGCGCTCCTGCACGAGCAGGGCTTCCGCGAGTTCGCCGCGGTGCCGCGCGAGCTCGTCGTGCCGCTCCCCGACGCGCTCGCCGACGCGCCGTTTCCCGGCGAAGCGCTCGGCTGCGCGATGAACATCTTCTCGCGCGCCGACGTGCATGCGGGCCAGACGGTCGGGATCGTCGGCGTCGGCTTCCTCGGCGCGCTGCTCGTGCAGCTCTGCGCCGGCGCCGGCGCGCGCGTCCTTGCGTTCTCGCGGCGGCCGTTCGCGCTCGAGCTCGCCCGCGCCTTCGGCGCCGAGACGCCGTCCGCGCCCGAGGACGAATCGTGCGACGTCGTGATCGAGTGCGCCGGCGTCCAGGAGACGCTCGACGTCGCGTCGCACCTCTGCCGCGTGCGCGGACGCCTCGTCATCGCAGGTTTCCACCAGGACGGGCTGCGAACCGTCGACGTGCAGATCTGGAACTGGCGCGGCCTCGACGTCGTCAACGCGCACGAACGCGATGCGGGAATCGTGCTGGAGGGGATGAGAGCCGCTGCACACGCCGTCGCGGACGGGCAGCTCGACCCCGAGCCGCTGTACACGCACGTGCTCCCGCTCGAGCAGCTCGGCCAGGCATTCACGCTCGCGGCCGACCGGCCCGACGGCTTCGTCAAGGCGCTGGTGACGACGTGACGCTGGCGCAACCCGCCACGCGCCCGCGCCTCGGCTTCGCCGGCGTCGGCTGGATCGGCCGCAACCGCCTCGAGGCGATCGAGCGAAGCGGCGCCGCCGAGGTCGCCGGGATCTGCGACCCGGCATTCGACGGCTGCCTCGACTCGTTCGACGAGCTGCTCGAGCTCGAACTGGACGGCGTCGTCATCGCGACGCCGAGCGCGGTGCACGCCGAGCAGGCGATCGCGGCTCTCGACCGCGGGCTCGCCGTCTTCTGCCAGAAGCCGCTCGCGCTCGACGCTGCGGCGGCGCAGCGCGTGGTCGATGCGGCGCGCGCCGCCGACCGGCTGTTGCTGGTCGACCTCTCGTACCGCTGGACGGAGGCGGCCGGGTGTGTTCGCCGCGAAGCGGCAAGCGGCCGCCTCGGCGAGATCTACGCCGCCGAACTCGCGTTCCACAACGCGTACGGCCCCGACAAAGCATGGTTCTACGACCGCGACCTCTCCGGCGGCGGCTGCGTGACCGACCTCGGCGTGCACCTCATCGACCTCGCGCTGTGGACGCTCGGCTTCCCCGCCGTGCGCTCGGTGGCATCGCATCTGCACGGCGACGGTGTCGAGGACTACGCGTCGGCCGAGCTCGAGCTCGACGGCGGGGCCGTCGTCCGCCTCGCGTGCTCGTGGCGCCTGCACGCCGGGCGCGACTGCGTCCTCGAAGCGAGCTTCTACGGGACTGAGGGCGGCGCGGCATTCCGCAACGTCGGCGGCTCGTTCTACGACTTCGTGGCCGAGCGCTACGACGGCACGCAGACGCGCGTGCTGACCGAGCCGCCGGACGAGTGGAGCGGCCGCGCGGCCGTCGAGTGGGCGCGGCGAGTCGCGGCCGGCGAGCGCTTCGACGCCGCGGCAGAGGAATACGTCGCCGTCCACGACGTCATCGACCGCATCTACGGAGCGCCCCGGTGAAGGTGCTCATGACTGCCGACACCGTCGGAGGAGTGTGGACGTACGCCCTCGAGCTCGCCGACGCGCTCGCCGAACGCGACGTCGAGGTCTCGCTCGTCGCGCTGGGCGCGCCGCTCGACGCATCGAAGCGCGCGGAGCTGCGCGCGTCGCGCGTCGCGCGCGCGTACGCCGAGCCCTGCGCGCTCGAGTGGATGACCGATCCGTGGGCCGACGTCGAGCGCACCGGCGAGTGGCTGCTCGAGATCGCAGGCGACCTTCAACCGGATCTCGTGCACGTGAACGGTTACGCGCACGCGGCGCTGCCGTGGGAGGCGCCGGTCGTGATCGTCGGTCACTCGTGCGTGTTGTCGTGGCACGAGGCGGTGCGCGGCCGGCCGGCGGGACCCGAGTGGTCGCTCTACCGCACGGCCGTCGAGCGCGGGCTCGCGTCGGCATCGCTGCTCGTCGCTCCGACGCACGCGATGCTCGACGAGCTCGTACGGCTGTACGAGCCGCCGTGCCGGCGCACCGTCGTGCTCAACGGGCGGCGCCGGTCGCACGTCTCCGTCGCGAAAGAGCCCTTCGTGCTCGCGGCCGGCCGCGTCTGGGACGAGGCGAAGAACGTGCAGGCGCTCGCGCGTGCGGCGCCGCGCCTCGACTGGCCGGTGGTCGTCGCGGGCGAAGGCGGTACCGTCGGTTACGTCCCGCGCGCGGAGCTCGATCGCCTGCTCGCGCGCGCGGCGATCTTCTCCGCGCCCGCTCGGTACGAGCCCTTCGGTCTCGCGGCGCTCGAGGCCGGGCTCGCCGGCTGCGCGCTCGTCGTCGGCGACATCCCGAGCCTCCGCGAGGTGTGGGACGCCGCGGCGCTCTACGTTCCGCCGGACGACGCGGAGCAACTCGCGCACGTCCTCGACAGGCTCACTCGCGACCAGGGCGAGGTGGCGCGGCTCGGCACGCGGGCAAGGAAACGCGCGCTCGAGCTCACGCCCGAACGGATGGCGAACGGCTACCTGCGGGAGTATCGACGCGTCCTCGAGCCCGAGCAGGTGGCCGCGTGAGGGTTGCGTTCTTCTACCACTCGGCCGTCTCCGACTGGAACCACGGCAACGCGCACTTCCTGCGCGGCGTCGCGCGCGACCTCGTGCGGCGCGGGCACGACGTCCGCATCTTCGAGCCACGCGACGGCTGGAGCCGGCGCAACCTGCTCGAGCAGCACGGCCTCAGCGCCGCCCACGAATTTCGTCGCGCGTTCCCGGAGCTCCGGCCGATCTTCTACGACCCTGCGACGCTCGACGTCGAGGCAGCGACGGACGGCGCAGACCTGGTGCTCGTGCACGAGTGGAACGAGCCCACGCTCGTGCGCAAGATCGGCCTCTGCCGCGAACGCTCGCGCAGCTTCGTCCTCCTCTTCCACGACACGCACCATCGCTCCGTCACCGCGCCGCGCGAGATGCGGCGCTACGACCTCCGCCACTACGACGGCGTCCTCGCGTACGGCGCCGTCATCCGCGACCTCTACCTCGATCGCGGCTGGACGCAGCGCGCGTGGACGTGGCACGAAGCCGCCGACGTCCGGCTGTTCCGGCCGCTCCTCGGCCGCGAGCGCACCGGCGACGTCGTGTGGATCGGCAACTGGGGCGACGGCGAACGCACGGAGGAGCTGCAGGAGTTCCTGCTCGGCCCCGTGCACGACCTCGCGCTGACGGGCTCGATCTTCGGCGTGCGCTATCCGGAGTCGGCGCGTCGTGCGATCTCGCTTGCCGGCGTCCCCTACCGCGGCTGGGTCGCCAACCACCGCGTGCCCGAGATCTTCGCGCGCCACGCGTTGACGGTTCACGTCCCGCGCCGGCCTTACGCCGAGGCGCTGCCGGGGATCCCGACGATTCGCCCGTTCGAGGCGCTCGCATGCGGGATCCCGCTCATCAGCTCGCCGTGGAACGACTGCGAGCGGCTCTTCACGCCCGGCCGCGACTACCTCGTGGCGCGGAACGGCGACGAGATGCGCGAGCTCATGCGCGCGGTTCTCGACGACGCCTCACTCGCCCGCGATCTCGCACAGCACGGACGGCGGACGATCCTCGCGCGGCACACGTGCACGCACCGCGTCGACGAGCTGCTCGCGATCGCGGGTGACCTCGGCGCTCGCGTAGAACCGGAACGCGCCGCTGCCGCGGAGAACGTCTCGTGAAGATCGCATTCTTCGGCTCGAGCCTCGTCTCGTCGTACTGGAACGGCGCCGCGACGTACTACCGCGGGCTGATCCGTGCCCTCGACGCACGCGGGCACCGTGTGACCTTCTTCGAGCCGAATGCCTTCGACCGTCAGGCGAACCGCGACATCGCCGATCCGCCGTGGGCGGAGGTCGTCGTGTTCGAACCGACGGAATCCGCAGCCCTTGCGGCCGTCGAGCGCGCGCGCGGCGCCGACGTGCTCGTGAAGGCGAGCGGCGTCGGCGTTCTCGACGACCTGCTCGAGGAGGCGGTGCTCGACGCCGCCGACGGCGCGACCGCCGTGTTCTGGGACGTCGACGCGCCGGCGACACTGGCGCGTCTCGAAGCTGCGCCGGACGATCCACTGCGGACGCTGGTCCCGCGGTACGACCTCATCCTCACGTACGGCGGAGGCGAGCCCGTCGTCCGGCGCTACCGCGACCTCGGCGCTCGCGAATGCGTGCCGATCTACAACGCGCTCGACCCGGAGACGCACCATCCCGGCACGCGCGACCGACGCTTCGCAGGTGACCTCGCATTCCTCGGCAACCGCCTGCCCGACCGCGAGGCGCGCGTCGAGGAGTTCTTCCTGCGTGCTGCCGAGCTGGCACCGGGGCTGAGCTTCCTGCTCGCCGGCGCCGGGTGGGACGACAAGCCGCTGCCGCCGAACGTTCGAGTCCTCGGCCATGTGTCGACGAACGATCACAACGCGTTCAACTCGACGCCGCTCGTGGTGCTCAACGTCCTGCGCGAGAGCATGGCGGAGAACGGCTGGTCGCCCGCCACGCGCGTCTTCGAGGCGGCCGGCGCCGCGGCGTGCCTGATCAGCGACGACTGGCAAGGCATCGAGGCGTTCCTCGATCCGGGACGTGAGGTACTGGTTGCGAGGTCGGGCGACGACGTCGCGAAGCTGCTGCACGGGCTGGTGCCCGAGCGTGCCGGGGCGATCGGGCGCGCGGCGCGGCGGCGCGTGCTGCGCGAGCACACGTACGCACATCGCGCCGAACAGGTCGAGTCGATCCTCAGCCGGGTGCCGGCATGAGGATCGTGTTCCTCGGCCTCTCGATCACGAGCTCGTGGGGCAACGGCCACGCGACGAACTACCGCGCGCTCGTGTCCGCGCTGACCGCGCGCGGCCACGAGGTCCTGTTCCTCGAACGGAACCGGCCGTGGTACGAGGAGCACCGCGACCTGCCGGTTCCGCCCGCGGGACGCACGGAGCTGTACACGTCGCTGGCCGAGCTGCGCGAGCGCTTCGGCGACGACGTCGAGGATGCCGACCTCGTCGTCGTCGGCTCCTACGTTCCCGAAGGCGTCGCCGTCGGCGAGTGGGTGACCGAGCACGCATCCGGCCTGACCGCGTTCTGGGACATCGACACGCCTGTCACCGTCGCCAAGCTCGAGAGCGGCGATCACGAGTACCTGTCGCGCGAGCTCGTACCGCGCTTCGACCTGTACCTGTCGTTCACCGGCGGGCCGCTGCTCCGGAGCATCGAGCACGACTTCGGCGCACGCTGCGCGCTGCCGTTCTACTGCATGGCCGACCCCGAGGTGTACCGGCCGCTCGACGTGCCGACGCGCTGGACGCTCGGCTATCTCGGGACGTACAGCGCCGACCGGCAGGCGACGCTCGACGCGCTCCTGCGCACGCCTGCGGAGCTGATGCCCGAGGCGCGCTTCGTCGTGGCCGGCCCGCAGTACCCGCCTGACGTCGAGTGGCCGGAGAACGTCGAGCGGATCGAGCATCTCGCGCCGGGCGACCACGCCGCGTTCTACGCGGCGCAGGAGCTGACGCTGAACGTGACGCGCGACGCGATGGTCCGCGCGGGGTGGTCGCCGAGCGTGCGGCTGTTCGAGGCTGCCGCGTGCGGGGTGCCCGTGTTGTCGGACTGGTGGGACGGCCTCGACGCGTTCTTCGAGCCCGGCCTCGAGATCCTCGTCGCGCGCGACTCGGACGACGCGGTGCGGCATCTACGCGCAACGTCGGCCGAAGTGCGCCGTGAGATCGGCGCGCGGGCGCGCAGCCGCGTCCTCGCCGAGCACACGCCGGCGCGGCGCGCCGTGCAGCTCGAGTCGTACGTCCGCGACCTCACACCCGTCGCATGACGCTGCAGTCGTACGGACGGCGCCCTGTTACCGGCGGCGACGTGGTCGAGCAGCAGATCTCAGACCTGGCGCCGTGGTTCCACAACCTCCACCTGCCGTCCGGGCACGAGACGGCGGCCGACCATCCGCTCGGCGACTTCCCCGCCTTCAAGTGGCAGGCGCTCGCGACGGCGCTTCCCGACGACCTGACCGGCTGGCGAGCGCTGGACGTCGGCTGCAACGCCGGCTTCTACACGTTCGAGCT
>JBJMJE010000139.1:0-5056 GCA_045806505.1 Gaiellaceae bacterium | reverse complement strand
CCAGATCTTCGCGCGCTACACCGCCTCGCTCGCGGCGCTCCTCGCACGGGAGACGACGGCCCGTCCGCAAGACGTGCGGCCGTGGGTCGTCGCGAACGCGCTGATCGGCGTCCACCGGGCGCTCATCGAGTACGTGCGCCGGGAGACGATCGCCGGGAAGACAGCCGTGGCAGTCTCGCGCGGCGTGCGAGCGCGCGCCAAAGCTGTTCTCGAGCTCCTGTCGGACGGGCTGCGCGACTACGGCCGCGCGCGCGCCTGAGCTGCCTGCCTCGACCGCAGCTCCCGGAACTCCGCCTCGAGCTCCTCGATCTCCTCGTCCGAGAGCTGCTCGAGATGCACGAGCTGCGTCCGCGCCTGGTCGAGGCTCCGGATCAGCTCGTCGAGCTTCAGCTGGATCGCGCGCGTATCGCGGTTCTGCGTGTACTGGAGCAGCAGTACGAGCAGGAACGCCGCGAGCGACGACACCGTCGCCGGCCACAGCACCCAGCCGCCCGACCAGTCGAAGACGGGGCCTGTCGCCAGCCAGAGCGCCGTCGCGACGACGGCGCCGAAGAACGTCCACGGCGAGCCGACGATGCCGGGGGCTCCGGCGACGAACCTGCGCAGCTGGGTTTTCATGACCGCCGCTGTCCCCGAATACGCCGCGGTCAATCGACGTTTGAACGGTACAATCTTTGTAGTTACTACGTAAAGGAGCTGAACTTCATCTTGAAGACGTACCTGCTCGTACCCCTGGAGGACACCGTCGTGTTTCCGCACATGACGGTGACGCTTCCCGTCGACGTCGGCGACGAGGATCGCGTGCTGCTCGTGCCTCGGCACGACAACGACTACGCGCAGGTCGGAACGGTGGCCGAGGTGCTCGAGAGCGTCCGGCTGCCGGGCGGCGGCCATGCCGTCGTCCTCAACGGCCTGCACCGCGGCGTCCTCGGCGCCGCGCAGTCCGACCCGCTCGGGCGGCTGCGCGTCGACGTGGACGAGCGGCCCGACGACCATCCCCGCACCGGCCGCGTGCAGGAGCTCGAGACCGAGTACCGCGCGGTCGTGGAGGAGATCCTCGAGCTCCGCAACGCCGACGAGCGCATCGGCGCCTTCCTGCGCGCGATCGCCGAGCCCGGCGCGCTCGCCGACAGCGCCGGCTACTCGCCGGACCTGTCCTTCGAGAACAAGGTGGAGCTGCTGGAAGCGCTCGACGTGACCGAGCGGCTCGAGCTCGCCGTTCGCCTGCAGCGCGAGCGGCTCGCCGAGCTGCAGGTCCGCCGCCGCATCCGCGACGACGTCGAGTCGGGCGCGCAGAAGCAGCAGCGCGAGTACTTCCTGCGCAAGCAGATGGACTCGATCCGCAAGGAGCTCGGCGAGGACGAGGCGTCCGTCGTCGACGAGTACCGCACGAAGATCGCCGACGCCGGCATGCCCGACGACGTCCGCGAACAGGCGGAGCGCGAGCTCGGCCGGCTCGAGCGGATGGGCGATTCCGCCGGCGAGGCGTCGATGATCCGCACCTACCTCGACTGGCTGCTCGCGGTGCCGTGGGCGAAGCTTTCCGAAGAGCGGCTCGACCCGAAGCTCGCGCGCGAGATCCTCGACAACGATCACGCCGGCCTCGACGACGTGAAAGAGAGGATCGTCGAGTACCTGGCCGTACGCAAGCTGCGGCAGGAACGCGGCATCGCCGAGGACAAGCGCTCGGGCGCGATCCTGACCCTCATCGGCCCTCCGGGAACGGGCAAGACGTCGATCGGCGAATCGATCGCGCGCGCCCTGAACCGCGAGTTCGTCCGCATGTCGCTCGGCGGCGTGCGCGACGAGGCCGAGATCCGCGGCCACCGGCGCACCTACATCGGCGCGCTCCCCGGCCGCCTGGTGAGGGCACTCAGAGATGCAGCGACGATGAACCCGGTGATCATGCTGGACGAGGTCGACAAGGTCGGCGCCGACTGGCGCGGCGATCCGTCGGCCGCGCTGCTCGAGGTACTCGACCCGGCGCAGAACCACTCGTTCCGCGACCACTACCTCGACGTGGAGCTCGACCTCTCGCAGGTCGTCTTCATCGCGACCGCGAACGTCGCAGAGACGATCCCCGGGCCGCTGCTCGACCGCATGGAAGTGATCCGCTTCGACGGCTACACGGTCGACGAGAAGGTCGCGATCGCGCGTGGCTACCTCTGGCCGCGGCAGCGGGAGCGCAACGGTCTCCGCGAGGACGAGGTGGAGATCTCGGACGAGCTCCTGCAGACCGTGGTGTCCGACTACACGCGCGAGGCCGGCGTGCGGCAGCTCGAGCGTGAGCTCGGCAAGCTGCTGCGCAAGGTCGCGACGCAGATCGCGTCCGGTGATGCGGAGGCGCCGGTCGTGCTCGACCTCGATGCTGTTCGGGCGGGGCTCGGCCGTCAGCGGTTCTGGCAGGAGGCCGCGGAGCGGACCGCCGTGCCGGGAGTGGCAACCGGCCTCGCCGTCACGGGCACCGGCGGCGACGTCCTCTTCGTCGAGGCGACGCGGATGGAAGGCGACGACCGGCTCGTGCTCACGGGCCAGCTCGGCGACGTGATGAAGGAGTCGGCGCAGATCGCGCTGTCGTGGGTGCGCGCGCACGCGGACGATCTCGAGCTTCCCGCCGAGGACACCAGGCGCGGCTCGTTCCACGTGCACGTGCCGGCGGGCGCGATCCCGAAGGACGGCCCGAGCGCCGGCGTCACGATGACCACCGCTCTCGCGTCGCTGCTGAGCGGCCGCCCGGTCAAGCACACCGTCGGCATGACCGGCGAGGTGACGCTGCAGGGCCGCGTGCTCCCGATCGGCGGGCTGAAGCAGAAGGTGCTCGCCGCCCACGCCGCCGGCCTGACCGAGGTGATCATCCCGGAGCGGAACCGTGCGGATCTCGAGGACGTGCCGCAGGACGTGCGGGACGCAATGACGTTCCATCCGGTGATGACCGTGAACGAGGTGCTCGACCTCGCGCTCGAGCCCGCCGCGGACCGTGCGCTGCAGGCGGTGTAACCCGGTACCCGAGGAGGTCCGCCGCGCGGCGGACCTCCTCGAACGCCGCTGGACGATCTCGATCCTCTATGCGTCCGTCGAGGGCGCGGTCCGCTTCAACGAGTTCCGCGAATCCCTCGGGCGCGTGCCGCCGGCGACGCTGACGACGCGTCTCAACGAGCTCGTCGGGGCCGGCCTGCTCGAGCGGCGCGTGCTCGACACGCGACCGCCCGCGGTCGAGTACCGCATGACGCGCGAAGGGAGACGGTTCGAGCCGCTGCTGCGCGAGCTCGTGCGCTACGCGCAGCCCTAGCCGAGAACTGTCCGGCCGCCGCGTTTGACTTCGCAGTGAGTGGCCGCCGAACCTTCGCTCAGCGACGCGTCTGCGACTCCGGCGCTGGTCGTGAAGCTCGTCCTCGCCGGGCTGCTGTCGCTCGGGGTCGTCGCGATCGTTCCGCGCACCGTCTCGACGAGTGGTTCGGTGCCGCCGGTGGGGATGCTGCTGGTGTCGGCGACGATCGTCGCCGTGATCTGCGGCGTGCTCCTTTTCTGGGGATTGCGGAGCGACGTCGGGCTGCCCGCGACTGCCGCGGTGTACGCGGTCGTCTTCAACGTGCTGGTCATCGGCATCAAGCTCGTGCTCGGACCGCGCGGCTACTACGAGGTCAACCAGGTGGAGGATGTCGACTCGACGTTCGCGATCAACGAGAGCGTGATGGCGTTCGGCGCCGCCGCGTTCGTGTTCTTGCTCTATGCAGCCGCGTACCTCGTCCTGTACCGCTACTTCCGCAAGAAGGTCGAGCATCTTTCGCCCGAGGACCGCGCGGCGATGCGCTTCGGCGGCCGCAAGGTGGTCGTCGCGGTGATCGTGCTCACCGTGCTGCTCGTCGCGAGCGGCGGCACGCTGCTCCTCCTCGCGTTCCCGCTGGTCGCCGGCCTCGACTACCTGGACTTCGTCTTCTCGTCGAGCCTGTCGTTCCTGATCGCGGTGATCCTCGCGTGCGCGACCGCCTTCGCCGCGATGACGTTCAACTCCGCAGCCGACCGCGCGCGACTTGTCGGCGATGCAACCGTCTTCGTGAGCTTCTTCTGGGTCGGTCTCTACTTCCTCGCTCTCTACCACGTGCTCTGGGTCGTCTACGTGCTCGTGCTCACGGCTATCTGGCCGCTCAAGGTCGTGACGCCGAAATGAAGAAGCTGCCGCGGCTGTACGTGGTGATGTTGCGCTACCGCGTCGCGGCGATGGTCGCACTGTTCCTGTTGCTCGGCGCCGCGCGCGAGGGGCCGCTCGAGCTTGGCTTCCCGTACCTCTTCGCGGTGCTCGCGCTCGCGTCGAGCTACGTCGCGGCGACGGCGCTGAACGATCTCGCGGACGAGGAGATCGACAAGGTGAACCACCCGCGCGATGCGGGACGACCGCTCGTCGAGGGCACCGCCGGCCGTCGCGAGCTGCTCGTGCTGCACGTCGTGGCGTCGGTCGCGGCGCTGGCGGCTGCCGCCGCGCTCGACCGGCGCGCAGCTCTGCTCATCGTCACGTCGCTCCTGCTCAGCCAGATCTACTCGGCGCGGCCGGTTCGACTGTCGTACCGCGTCGCGGGCGCGCCGCTGGCGCTCGGCATCGCGTACGTCGCCGTTCCGTACGCGCTCGGGATCGTCGCGGCCGGCGGGACGCTGCGTCACGCATGGTCGCGCCTCGCGGTCGCGCTGTTCCTCCTCTTCTGTGCGCGCATCCTGCTGAAGGACTTCCGCGACCGCGAGGGCGATGCGCGCTTCGGCAAGCCGACGATCCTGCTGCGCTTCGGCAAGGACGCGACCTGCGCGCTGAGCCTGTGCGCGCTCGTCGCGGGTGACGTTGTGCTCGTACTCGCGTTGCCGCCGGCGCTCGCGCTCGTCGTACAGCCGCTCGTGCTCGCGATCGCATGGATGCTCCGCGCGCTGCGGCGCGCCGACGACGTGCGCGCGGAGCAGGTCGCGATCGGCATCGGCGCGCGCACCGGCAACGGCCTGCTGCTCTGCGTGCTCGCGGCTCTCGTCGTCCGCGCGAGCGGCGCCTCGGACCTCGAGGCGGCGCTCCTCGCAG
>JBJMJE010000138.1:0-8451 GCA_045806505.1 Gaiellaceae bacterium | reverse complement strand
GCCCTCGCCGACGCCCAGGCAGAGCCGCGTCGCCGCGGGCTGGTTACGGTCGGGCCGGCCACCGAGACCGACATCCGCTGGTGGACCGGTTGGACAGCACGCGATGCCCGTGCGGCCCTGGCGGCGATCCCGCACGCGGAGGTCGATCTCGGCGGCTCGACCGGTTACGTGCTCGCGGACGATCTCGAGCCGACGCCGCCGGGTGAGCCGCCCGCGGCTCTCCTGCCGACGCTCGATGCGACGACGATGGGCTGGAAGGAGCGCGACTGGTACCTCGGCCCGCACGGCCCGACGCTCTTCGACACGAACGGCAACGCCGGCCCCACGATCTGGTGGGACGGCCGGGTCGTCGGCGGCTGGAGCCGGCGCGCCGACGGTGAGATCGCGCTCGGCCTGCTCGAGGACGTCGGGCGCGAGGCCCGTGCCGCCATCGACGCCGAGGCGGAGCGGCTCGCCGCCTGGCTCGGCGACGTCCGCTACTCGCCGGGATTCCTGCCGCCCTTCCAGCGGGCACTCGCGAGCTAGTCCCGAGGCAGGAAGATCTCCTTCGCGATCACGAGGCGCTGGATCTGGGAGGTGCCCTCGTAGATCTGGAAGAGCTTCGCGTCCCGCATCAGCTTCTCGACCGGGTACTCCTTCATGTAGCCGTAGCCGCCGAAGACCTGCACCGCGTCCGTCGTCACCTTCATCGCAGTGTCGGCGGAGAAGCGCTTCGCGAAGGAGGACTCGAGCGTCGCGCGCTTGCCCTGGTCGTGCAGCCACGCCGCCTGCCAGACCAGGAGCCGCGCCGCGGCGATCTCGGTCGCCATGTCGGCAATCATGAAGTTGACGCCCTGGTGCATCGCGATCGGGACGTCGAAGGTCACGCGCTGCTTCGCGTACTCGACGGCGTACTCGTAGGCGGCCTGGGCGACCCCGACGGCCCCCGCGGCGGTGCCCGGGCGGGTGAAATCCAGCGTCTGCATCGCGATCTTGAAGCCCTCGCCCTCTTCCCCGAGCCGGTTCGCGGCCGGGACGACGACGTCGGTGAGCGCGAACGCCGAGGTATCGGTCGCGCGCTGGCCCATCTTGTCCAGGTGCTTCTCCAGCTGCACGCCGGGCGCGTCCATCGGGACGATGAACGCCGAGATGCCCTTGTGGCCCTTGGCCGGATCGGTCTTCGCGAAGACGACCGTCCAGGCTGCGTGACCCGCGTTCGTGATGAAGGTCTTGGAGCCGTTCAGGACGTACTCGTCACCGCGGCGCTCCGCCGTCGTCTTCAGCTTCGCGACGTCGGAGCCCGCCTCGGGCTCGGAGAGGCCGAAGGAACAGAGGATCGGCTCGTCGAGCAGCGGCGGCAGCCACGTCGCCTGCTGCTCCTCGGTGCCGGCGATGATCACCGGGCCGGCCCCGAGGCCGTTGGCGCCGACGGACGTGCCGATCCCGGAGCAGCCCCGGTTCAGCTCCTCGCCGACGAGCATGCCGTCGAAGGCGGAGAGGCCGAGGCCGCCGAAGCGCTCGGGGACGTGGACGTTCATCAGGCCGAGCTCGTGGGCCTTCGCGACGACGTCCGCCGGATGCGTCTGGTGCTCGTCGTACTCCGCCGCCTTCGGCCGGATCTCCTTCTCGGCGAACTCCCGCGCCAGCTCGCGCAGCGCCTTCTGCTCGTCGCTGAGCTCGAACGAGATGCCGCCGGTTGCCTGTTCGATCGCCACTGCCGCCATATTGACTGACCAGTCAGTCAACAGTCTAGCCGTCGTTTGCCGCGGCGAAACGGTGTCTATGCTCGGCCGGTGAGCGTCGAGCGCCTGGCGGGCCCACTCGTCACCGAGGAGGCGGTGGAGTTCGAGGTGACCGACCCCGCCCTCCGCGGCGTAGCGCTCCTCCACGAGCTGCGGCGGCCCCGCCGGGTGGAGTTCCACGCTGATGAGGGCGCCTGGCGCCTCACGTACCCCCGTCCCGCCGGCGCGGACCGGCTCGAGTACCTCCTCGAGTTCACGTACCGCACCGGCCGCGTGAGCGTCACCGCCGACCTGACGAATCCGCTCCGCGCTCCCGGGCCGTTCGGCAACAAGAGCGTGATCGAGTTCCCCGGCTACGAGCAGCCGGAGTGGGTCTCCGACGACGAGGCGGCGCCCGGAACACTGCGTGAGCTGCCGCTCGAGACGCTGCGGCTCAGCCAGACGTTGCCGACGCTCCTCTGGTCGGCCGCGGACACCGATCCCGATCGGCCGCTGCCGCTGCTGCTCGTCCACGACGGGCCCGAGTACGCGGACTACTCGGCGCTCGTGCGGCTCCTCGACCACCTCGTCGACTTCGGGGAGGTGCCGGAGATGCGCGCCGCGCTGCTGCCGCCGGCGGGGGATCGCAACGAGTCCTACTCCGCGTCGGCGCGGTACGCCAACGCGCTCGCAGCCGACATCTACCGGTCGATCATCGCGGAGGCGCCGACCGACAGGCCCCCAGTGTTGATGGGCGCGAGCCTCGGTGCGCTCGCGGCGTTGCACGCGCACTTCCGGACACCCGGCTTCGTCGGCGGCCTCTTCCTGCAGTCGGGCAGCTTCTTCCGTCGCCGCTACGACATGCACGAGGTCGGCTTCGGCCGCTTCGCGCGTATCGCGCGCTTCGTCGGCGAAGTCCACGGGCGCAAGGGCTTCGCGCCGCGGATCCCGGCCACGATCACGTGCGGCTGCGTCGAGGAGAACCTCGACAACAACCGCGCGCTCGCCGCCGCCCTGCTTCGCCGCGGCTGGGACGTGCACACGTTCTGGAACCGCGACGCGCACAACTGGATCGCGTGGCGCGACGCGATGCATCCGCATCTTGCGGAGCTGCTGCTCCGCGCCTGGACTTAGTGGATCGCCGCGACCTCGAGCTGGGCGGCGCGCGCGTGCTCGCGTACGGACACTGGGGCCGTCCGCTGCTCGTCTTCCCGTCCGAGCTTGGCAAGCGCTGGGACTGGGAGGACAACGACATGATCGGCGCGCTCACGCCGCTGATCGACGACGGCCGCGTGAAGGTCTACTGCGCCGACGGCGCCGACGCGTGGACGTGGCGAGCGGACGACGTGCCGCTGGAGGAGCGGGCGCGGCGACACGGCGAGTACGAGCGCTGGATCACCGACGCCGTCGCGCCGTTCATCCATGACGACACCGGCGGCGAGATCATCACGACGGGCACGAGCTTCGGCGCGTACCACGCGGCGAACTTCACCCTGAAGCGCGCCGACCTGTTCCCGCTCGCGATCTGCATGAGCGGCGTCTACGACGTCTCGGTCGTCGGCTGGGGCGAGCGCGGCGACGCCGTCTACTTCAACAATCCGACGGACTACGTGCAGCACCTCGACGGCGAGCACCTCGAATGGCTGCGCTCGCGCGCGTCCCTCCTGCTCGTGTGCGGACAGGGCCAGTGGGAGGACACGACCGGCGCACTCGAGTCGACAAAACGCTTCGCGTGGCAGCTCGGCGAGAAGGGGATTCGCCACGAGCTCGATCTGTGGGGACACGACGTGCCGCACGACTGGCCGTCGTGGCGCGCGCAGATCGCGCATCATCTCCCCCGCTTTGTCTGATGCTTGTTTGATCGGCCTGCTGCTCGGTACGGAGGAAGACTGGCCCAACGCGTTCGAGGCGCTCGTGTCGCGGCTCGGTCCGGTGGCGGGGCGCGAGCTCGCGACGGAGCGCATCTTCAACGAGCCGTTCGACCTGCGCGCGAAGCCGCGCTACTCGCTCGTCATCGACCGGCTCGCGTGGTGGTACGACCTGCCGCGCGAATGGCTGAAGAAGATCAGCCTGATGGACGACGTCTACCTGCTGAACAACCCGTTCACGTTCCAGGCGATGGAAAAGCACTCCGCTTACGTCGCCATGATGCGCCTCGGCCTGAAGGTGCCCGCGACGTGGATGGTGCCGCACAAGTCGCCTACGCCGCTCCCGCGTTTCGACTACATGAAATCGAAGTTCGCAGACGTCGCGTCGAAGTACAACGCGCCGTTCGACCTGCGTGAGATCGGCGAGCAGATCGGCTACCCGCTCTACATGAAGCCGTTCGACGGCGGCCAGTGGGTCGGCGTCACGCGCGTCAACTCGGGGGATGAGCTGCAGGCGCGCTACGACGAGTCCGGCGAGCGCCTGATGCACCTGCAGGCCGCCGTGGATTTCGACGTCTTCGTGCGCTCGCTCTCGATCGGCGCCGAGACGATGTCGCTCCACTTCAGCCCCGACGCGCCGATGCACGAGCGCTACACGGTGAAGCACGGCTTCCTGACGCCGGAGGTCGGGCGTGAGGTGGTGACGATCTCGCGGCTCGTGAACGCGTTCTTCCGCTGGGAGTTCAACTCGTGCGAGACGCTCGTCAAGCGCGGCGACGTGCATCCGATCGACTATGCGAACGCGTCGCCGGACGTCGCGTTGACGTCACTCCATTACTACTTTCCGTGGGCGATCAAGACGCTCGTCAAATGGGCTGCGTTCTGCGTCGCGACCGACCGGCGGATGCGCATCTCGCAGAACACGCGCGACTACTTCGCCGTCGGTGACCGCGATGACCTGTCGTACGAGGAGAAGCTCGACGAGTACCGCAAGCTCGCCGACGCGTTCCTGCAGGTGGCGGAGTACGAGGAGTTCTGCGCGCGCGAGCTCGCGCACGTCGACGAGCTCGCGCTCGAATACTTCGCGTCGCCGGATTTCGACCGGTTGCTCGTCGACAGCGTGACGGCGGTCTTCCCGGCGCACGAGCACGAGGCGATGATCGAGCGGCACCGCGGACTCGTCGGTGCCTGGGTGCGCGACCAGCGGTAGGCTCAACGCGTGGCTGCAACGACGGACACCGCGCTCGATCCGCGCGACTTCCTCGCCGTCGACGCTCTGCTCGACGACGACGAGCGCGCTATTCGCGACACCGTGCGGCAGTTCGTGCAGGAGCGCGTGGTGCCGAACGTCGGCGAGTGGTTCGAGCAGGGCATCCTGCCGCGCGAGCTCGTGCAGGAGATCGCACCGCTCGGCCTGTTCGGGATGCATCTCGAGGGGTACGGGCTGCCGGGTGCGAGCTCCGTCGCGTACGGACTGACGTGCATGGAGCTCGAAGCCGGCGACTCGGGCGTGCGCTCGCTCGTCTCGGTGCAGGGATCGCTCGCGATGTTCGCGATCTGGCGCTGGGGCTCGGAGGAGCAGAAGCAGCGCTGGCTGCCGCCGATGCACGCGGGCGAGGCGATCGGTTGCTTCGGCCTGACCGAGCCGGATGCCGGTTCCGATCCAGGCTCGATGCGCACGCAGGCGCGGCGCGACGGCTCGGACTGGATCCTGAACGGAACGAAGATGTGGATCACGAACGGCTCGATCGCCGATGTCGCGATCGTGTGGGCGCGCACGGACTCGGGCGAGATCAACGGCTTCCTCGTCGAGCGCGGGATGGACGGATTCACGGCACCCGAGATGAAGCACAAGCTGTCGCTGCGCGCCTCCGTGACGTCCGAGCTCGTGCTGCGCGACGTGCGGGTGCCGGAAGAGAACCGCTTCCCGGAGATCGACAGCCTGCGCGGCCCGCTGTCGTGTCTGAACGAGGCGCGTTACGGGATCGTTTGGGGCGCCGTCGGCGCGGCGCGCGCGTGCTTCGAGTCGGCCCTCGACTACGCGCGGGAACGCATCGTCTTCGGCAAGCCGATCTCCGGGTACCAGCTGACCCAGCAGAAGCTCGCCGAGATGGCGCTCGAGATCAACCGCGGCACGCTCGTCGCGCTGCACCTCGGCCGCATGAAGGACGAGGGAACGCTCCGCCCGGAGCACGTGAGCCTCGGGAAGATGGGCAACGTCCGCGGCGCGATCGAGGCGTGCCGTACCGCGCGGACGATCCTCGGCGGCAACGGCATCACGCTCGAGTATCCGGTCATCCGGCACATGAACAACCTCGAGTCCGTCCTCACCTATGAGGGCACGCACGAGGTGCACACACTCGTCGTCGGCCAGGCGCTGACCGGCGAGAACGCGTTCCGCTAGAGCCGGATGCCTGCGCGCATCAGCGTCGCCGGCGACTCGGGCTCGGGCAAGACGACGGTCAGTCGCGCGATCGCGGCGCGGCTCGACCTCCCGCACATCGAGCTCGACGACCTGTTCCACGGGCCGAACTGGAGCACACCGCCGAAGGAAGAGTTCCGGCGCCGCGTGGCCGAGACGCTCGACGTCCTCGACGGCTGGGTCGCCGACGGCAACTACACAGGCTCCCTGGGCTCGGTCGTGCTCGAGCGCGCGGAGCTGCTCGTCTGGCTCGACCTGCCGTTGCGCGTCTGCCTGCGCCGCATCTGGAGCAGGACGTGGCGGCGGATCCGCACGCGCGAGGAGCTGTGGACGGCGAAGAACCGCGAGACCTTCCGCAACACGTTCTTCTCGCGCGACTCGCTCTTCCTCTGGACGCTGAAGGCGCACTTCCGCCACCGCCGCGAGTGGCCCGCGCGCTTCGCCGCACTGCCGCGCCTCGAGGTCGTCCGCCTGCGCACCCAGCGGGACGTCGACCGCTGGCTGGCGGAACTAACGGTGCGTCACTCGCCGTCCCAGTAGTCGAGCTTCGGCTCGTCGCGCACGAGCCCGACGTAGCCGTCCTCGCGAGTCCAGAGACCGACCTTGCCGCTGTCGGGGTACGCGACGACTGCGAACGGCGACTTCGACGCGAAGATGACGACGCGTACGACCTCGTCCGTGGAGTTCGTCACCTTGTGAGCGCCGACCGGCCCCTCGGCGAAGACGGCGACGTCGCCGGGATCGAGCTGCCGCTCGCCGTCGGGCGTGCGCAGCGTCGGCCGTCCCGCGACCACGAGCAGCCACTCCTCGGAGCCGTGCTCGTAGTGGTACGGCCACGTCGACTCGCCCGGCGGCAGCTCGTACAGGCTCCCGCCGAGGAGCGCGCCTCCCAGCCGAGGCCCGATCGCCGCGGCGCGGTGCCGGTAGCCGTCGCGCTCCTGCTCGTTGTCCCATTCGTGCTCGCCGAAGAGGTTGAAGACGTCCACGTCCCGATTCTCTATCTTCGATGCATGTCGCTGCTCGCCGTCGCGCTCGCCCTCGCCTTGCCGCAGCACGGCGTTCTCGTCTCGGGGCGCAGCCTCGGCGGCATCCAGCTCGGCATGACGCAGCCACAGGTCGAGCGAGCGTGGGGCACGAACTACGGCCGCTGCCGGAACTGCACGCGGACGACGTGGTACTTCAACTACGACGAGTTCCACGCCGAGGGCGCCGCCGTTCGTTTCCGCAAAGGCCAAGTCGACGCCGTCTGGACGCTCTGGAAGCCCGACGGCTGGCACGCGGGAAGGCTCACGCTCGGCGCGGCTGCGCCGGCGATCACCGGCCGCTGGGGCGCGCTCGTCACCATTCCCTGCGGGTCGTACGAGGCGCGCGTACTCACGCACGGTTCCGTGACGACGGTGTTCTACGTGTACGGCGGCAAGCTCTGGGGCTTCGGCCTCAACCGGCCTGGCGCCTCGCCCTGTCACTGAGCTCCACGCAGTAGAGCTTCCGCACGAGCGGGATCACCGCCAGGATCGGCACCGAGAGGAGCGGCCACAGAAGCTGGTAGCCGTCCGTCGACTCGAAGTAGCGGCCGAAGATGTCCATCGCCGCTCCTGCCGCGATCGGACCGATGATCAGGCCGAAGCCCTTCGTCGTCGTCGCGAGGCCGGAGATCGTGCCGCGGTTCCCCGGCGGGGTGAGCTTGAACAGCAACCCCCAGGCGAGCGTCATGACCGCACCTCCCGCGATCGCGACAGGGAAGATGAGCGCCAGGTACCAGTCGTGCCACTGCTGCGCGAGCCCGGCGACGAGCATGCCGCCGCCGTAGAGGAACGAGCAGTAGTAGATGACGCGCGCGAGCCCGACCCGGTCGCCGACCCAGCCTGCCCACGCCGCCGCCAGCACGTAGCCGGCGGCGACCGTCGCAAGCACCGCCGTACTGACGCTCACCGACTCGCCGAGCCCCTGCGTGATGTAGAGGACGACGAAGAATCTCGCGCCGGCGAAGGTTCCCTCCCACGCGGAGTTGCAGACGAGGAAGCGCCGCACGTCCGGCTCCGAGCGCAGGATGCGCAGGCTGTGCGATACGTACGCGTGCACGCCTTCGAAGGCGCGGTTCGTCGCGGCCGGCGGCTCGCGGACGAAGATGATCGCGGCGCCGCAGGCGGCGACCGTGCCGAACGCCGTGATCAGGAACGGCGCGGGGTGCCACACGTCGAAGAGCAGCCCGCCGCCGATCAGGCCCGCGCCGATCGCGACTCCCCGCAGGAGGTGCTGCACGCCCTGCGCGCGACCGTACTGCCCCTGCGGAAGGAGGTCGGGGTAAAGACCGCGATACGGCGGCTCGTAGAGGTAGTAGGCGAAGAAGAAGCCGAGCAGGATCAGCGTCATCAACCAGAGGCTCGGCATGAACGCCACCAGTGCGAGGCAGAAGCCCATAGGGCCGAGGCCGACGAGCATGAACGGACGCCGCCGTCCC
>JBJMJE010000137.1:0-3562 GCA_045806505.1 Gaiellaceae bacterium | reverse complement strand
CCGTCGATCGTCTCGTCGCCGACCTTGCGCACGTTCGCAAGCTTCTTGAGCCGGGCGAGCGGCTGCTTCGGGTTCTGCGGCACGAGGCCGGACATGCGCGCTTTCGCATTCAGCTTGAGCCACGTCTTCCCGGCAGGCAGGAACGTCGCGAGGAACGGCGCCTTGACGTATGCGCTCGTCCCGTCGACAACGGCGTCGACGCTGCCGTAGTTCGTCACCTCGAGATGGAAGGAGCCGCGGTGGTTCGCGTTGTCGAAGTCGCCGCTGCCGGTGACGGAGCCGTTGAACATGCCCCCCGTACCGGCGGCGTCGAGAACGACGTGCTCACTCGTCGCGGCGGCCGTCTTCTTCGCGGCCTGCTGCACTGTCGCCGCGGGCGCGAGCGTGCGCGCCGCCTTGTACTGCGTCTGGCTGCACGCGGCAAGCGCGAGCGGCAGGACGAGGAACGCGAGAACGATCCGGTGCATCAGTACTTCCTCTCCGTCGGCTCGTATTTGGTGAAGCGAACGTCCTTGTACGAAAGCTCCGGCATCCCGTCGACCCAGCGCGTGATCGAGTGCTTCATGAAGCGCGAGTCGTCGCGCTTCGGGTAGTCGTACGGGCGCGAGTGTGCGCCGCGGCTCTCCTTGCGCGCAATGCCGGCCTGCAGCATGCAAGCGGCGAGGTCGAGCATGTATCCCAGCTCGATCGCCTGCGTCAGGTCGCTGTTGAAGACCTCGCCCTTGTCCTCGACGTAGACGTTCTCGTAGCGCTCGCGCAGCTCGTCGATGATCTGCACCTGGCGCACCATCTTCTCCTCGCGCCTGAAGACGCCGAAGTTCTCGAGCATCGAGGCGCCGAGCTCGTCGCGGATCTTCCACGGGCGCTCGCCGTCGGAACGGTCGAGCAGCTCCTGGAGGTCGTGCTCGGCGTCGCGCTCCTGCGACTCCGGCACCTCGACGGTGGTGTGCGAAAGCGCCCACTCCGCCGCAGCGCGGCCCGAGCGCCGGCCGAACGTGATCGTCTCCATCAGCGAGTTGCCGCCGAGCCGGTTCGCGCCGTGGACCGAGACGCAGGCGGCCTCGCCGGACGCGTACAGACCCGTCAGCTCCGTCAGGCCGTCGTTGTCGGTGTCCACCCCGCCCATGTGGTAGTGCGCGCCGGGCCTCACCGGGATCGGGTCGTAGATCGGATCGACTCCGGCGTAGACCATCGCAAGCTCGCGCGAGCCGGGAAGGCGATCGATGATCCGCTCGGCGCCGAGGTGCCGCAGGTCGAGGAAGATCGAGCCGTTGACGCCGCGATCCGCCTCGATCTCGGTCGTCTCCGATCGCGACACGACGTCGCGCGACGCGAGCTCCATCGCGTTCGGCGCGTAGTGCTTCATGAAGCGCTCGCCGTTCTTGTTGATCAGATAGCCGCCCTCGCCGCGACAGCCCTCGGTGATGAGGATCCCGGACGGGAACAGCGTCGTCGGGTGGAACTGCATGAACTCCATGTCCTTCAGCGGCAGGCCCGAGCGCAGCGCCATCGCCATGCCGTCGCCGGTGCACGCGTACGCGTTCGTCGTCGCGCGGTAGAGGCGCCCCGCGCCGCCGGTCGCGAGCACGACCGTCTTGCCGCCGATCGTCCGCAGGCCGCCGTCGAGGAGGTCCCAGCAGATGACGCCCTGACAGCGGTCGTCGTTGATGACGAGGCGCCAGGCGAAGAACTCCTCGTACACCGTGATGTTGCGGCGGCAGAGCTGCTCGTAGAGAACCTGGATCAGGACGTGGCCCGTGATGTCCGCCGCATAAACGGTTCGTGGTGAGCCGGCGGCGCCGAACGGGCGCTGCGCGAGCTTTCCGTCGTCACGGCGCGAGAAGAACGCGCCCCAGTGCTCGAGCTGGTAGATGTCGCCCGGCGCCTCGCGGCAGAGGATCTCGATCGCGTCCTGGTCGCCGATGTAGTCAGAGCCCTTGACGGTGTCGAAGGTGTGCTTCTCCGGGTCGTCCTCGCCCGCGTTGCCGAGCGCCGCGTTGATGCCGCCCTCGGCGGCGCCGGAGTGGCTGCGCGTCGGGTGGAGCTTCGAGATGACGCCGACGTCGGCACCGGCGTCGTACGCCTCGATCGCCGCCCGCATCCCCGCGCAACCCGCGCCGACGACCAAGACGTCGTGCTTCGCTTCCATCGTCCTCAAGCTTAATGCGACCATGCGTTCGTGCCGACGATCGAATGCGCCTCGCCCGAACGTCGCGGCTGATCGCGTCCCGAACGTTGTTCTTCGCACTGGCACTGGTCGCCGGGCCGCTACTCGCTTACGGACTGGTGATGCTGCTGACGGACGGCCTCGGGCTCGTCGACGGCGACTCTGCGGCACTCATCCCAATCGCTCTCGGTACGGCGGCGGCCATGGTTCTGTGCCTGGGGAGGTTCGAGAGACGCGCACCGCGCGAGATCGCGGTCGCCGTCCTCGGTTCGGTCGTAGTGACGATCGTGCTTGCGGCCGCGCTGACCGCCTACACGCTCACGCACTTGCCCCCGGAGTTCTTCAACTGACGCGCGCGGCGCAGGCGAGCCGCGGGCCGACGCTCAGATGCGCGGTCCTGCCGCCGTGACCTCGGGCGGCGCGTCGTGCTCGAACTTCTCGAAGTTCGACTTGAACATCTGTGCCAGCTCGCGCGCACGGCGGTCGTACGCGTCGGGATCGCGCCACGTCGCGCGAGGATCGAGCAGCGCCGAGTCGACGGCGGGCACGTGCGTCGGCACCTCCAGCCCGAACAGCTCGTCGACGCGGTAGTCGACGGCGTCGAGCGCGCCGCTCAGCGCGCTGCGGAGCATCGCGCGCGTCGCCGCGATCGGCATCCGCCGGCCCTCGCCGAACGGCCCGCCGGTCCAGCCCGTGTTGACGAGCCAGACGGTGACGTCGTGCTCTGCGAGCTTCTCGCCGAGCAGTTGCGCGTACACGCTCGGCGGCTGCGGCAGGAACGGCGCGCCGAAGCAGGTCGAGAAGGTCGGCTGCGGCTCGGTCACGCCGATCTCGGTTCCCGCGAGCTTCGCGGTGAAGCCCGAGAGGAAGTAGAAGAGCGCCTGGTCGTGCGTCAGCCGCGCGATCGGCGGCAGCACGCCGAACGCGTCGGCGGTCAGGAAGATGAGGTTGCGCGGCACCGGCCCCATATTCTCGGCCGAGCTGTTGGGGATGAAATCGATCGGGTAGGCGCCGCGCGTATTCTCCGCGAGGCCGGCATCGTCGAGGTCGAGCGTGCGCGTCTCGGGGTCGATGACGACATTCTCGAGCACGGTGCCGAAGCGCCGCGTGGTCGCGTAGATCTCCGGCTCCGCCTCGGGCGAGAGCCGGATCATCTTGGCGTAGCAGCCGCCCTCGAAGTTGAAGACGGCGGTGTCCGACCAGCCATGCTCGTCGTCGCCGATCAGCGTCCGGCTGGCGTCGGCCGACAGTGTCGTCTTGCCGGTGCCCGACAGGCCGAAGAATATCGCGGTGTCGCCTTTGGGTCCGATATTGGCCGAGCAGTGCATCGGCATGATTCCCTGTGGCGGAAGCAGGAAATTCAACAGGCCGAACACGGACTTCTTCATCTCGCCG
>JBJMJE010000136.1:0-4704 GCA_045806505.1 Gaiellaceae bacterium | reverse complement strand
CATTCGGACGTGACCAGCCCGTCTTCCTCGAGGGCGCGGAGCACGCGATAGAGACCGCCGAGCTCCGGCCGCTCGCCCGGCACGAGCTCTGCGACGCGGTCGACGAGCTCGTAGCCGTGTGCGGACTGCTCGGAGAGGAGGACGAGAAGCGCCGGCTCGATGAAGCGCTCGACACGTCCCCGGACGTGCCAGCGTCCCTGTTCGTCGCGCCAGCGTGTCCTCGGACCGTGTCTATGTGCAAAACGCATGTAGCTGTTGAACGACCTTAGCAGCCGTGACATTCCCTCCGCTAACCTCGGCTGTCCATGCGCATCACTCGGACAGCCGCCGCCCGGTCGTGCGCCATCTGCGAACGCTCTTTGCTGATGGGCGAGCGAGTCGTCCGCTATGCGCCGCACGTAGGAGGCGGCCTCGTCGACGTCTGCGCGCTCTGCGAGGAGGAGGCGCTCGAGACCGGGTGGCTGAAGGAGGGCGCGCCGACGACGCCGCTCGTCGCCGATGACCGACGCCGCCGCAGCGCGCTCGACCTGCGCTCGATCTTCGGCGCCCGGCGCGCGGCCGATGCACCCGTCGCGAGCGAGCCCATCCTCAGGCGCCTCTCCGACGAGGAGCTGACGATGGTCGACGCCGCGGACCTCTTCAACGGGAGCCAGTTCCGCCGCACCATCGGCGGCGTTGCGAAGAGTCTCGGCGAGCCTCAGGCGTCGATCCTGTCGTTCTCGGGGGTGAACCCCGAGCTCGTGATCACGATTGCCTGGGACATCTCGTGGTACCAGTACCGCGTCAATCCGGAGTCGGCGCAGCCGATCCGCCTCGCCGAGCGCGGGCACGAGCTCGACGAGATCGACGAGCGGTATCGAGTCTGGAACGCGCACGTCGAAGAAGGCGGTCGCCTCGTTCCGGACATCGCGCGCGTCTGACCCATCCGGGCTATGGCGCCGGCGCGCGTCGTCCCTAAACTGGGAGCACGATGATCTACTGCGTAATTCCGCGCGAGCTCGAGGGCGAGCTCCTCGACAAGATGGAGGAGTACTACAAGGACAACCCGAACGTGACGGTGATCGTCGACCGCCGCGAGGGACCCGACCGGCGCAACGGGAAGTCCTACGGCGGCAAGCGCGAGATTCGCGACCGGCGCCGCGCGCGCGTCCCGGGCACGTTCCCGAAGACCGACGCGCCCGACTAACCTTGCGCCCGTGGCGACCACGGGCACGCGCGAGTTCAAGAACTACATCGGCGGCGAATGGCTTGACGCCGCATCGGGCGAGACGTTCGAGACGGTGAGTCCGGCGGACGGCGAGACGCTCGGCGTCTTCCCGAAGTCCGGCGTCGACGATGTCGACCGCGCCGTCGCCGCGGCGAAGGAGGCATTCGCGGAGTGGCGGCTCGTCCCGGCGCCGAAGCGCGGCGAGATCCTCTTCCGCTTCGCGCAGCTCGTGACCGAGCACAAGGCCGAGCTGACCGACCTGATGACGCACGAGATGGGGAAGGTGAAGGCCGAGGCCGGCGGCGACGTCCAGGAAGCGATCGACATGACCTACTACATGGCCGGCGAAGGGCGCCGGCTCTGGGGTCAGACGACGCCCTCCGAGCTGCACGACAAGTTCAACATGAGCGTGCGCATGCCGATCGGCGTCGTCGGCGTCATTACGCCGTGGAACTTCCCGATCGCGATCCCGTCGTGGAAGATCGCGCCGGCCCTCGTCTGCGGAAACACGATCGTCTTCAAGCCGGCGACGGACACACCGCTGCTCGGCCAGCGTTTCGTCGAGTTGCTCGCCGAGGCGGGTGTGCCCGCGGGTGTCGTGAACGTCGTCCACGGCGGCGGGCGCGACGTCGGCGACCGGCTGGTTCGTCATCCCGACGTGCCGGTGATCACGCTCACGGGCTCGCGCGAGACCGGTGTGGAGGTGATGCGGAACGCGGCCGACTGTCTGAAGCACATCCACCTGGAGCTCGGCGGCAAGAACGCGATCATCGTGCTCGAAGACGCCGACCTCGACCTCGCCGTCGAGGGAATCATCTGGTCCGCCTTCGGCACCTCCGGTCAGCGCTGCACGGCCGCTTCTCGCGTGATCGCGCAGGACGGCGTCTACGACGAGCTCGCGTCCCGGCTCGCGTCTGCAGCCGAAGGCCTGCGGCTCGGCGCCGGCTGGGAAGACGCCACCGACGTCGGCCCCGTGATCAACGAGCGCGCGCTCGACAAGATCCACTCGTACACCGAGATCGGCAAGGGCGAGGGCGCGAAGCTGCTGACCGGCGGCGAGGTCGCGTCGGGCGACGGCCTCGGGAACGGCTTCTACTACCGGCCGACGCTCTTCGGCGACGTCGACCCGCAGATGCGGATCGCGCAGGAGGAGATCTTCGGCCCGACGACCGCGCTGATCCGCGTCAAGGACTTCGACGAGGCGATCCGCGTCTCGAACGGCATCCGCTACGGGCTGTCGTCGTCGATCTTCACGCGCGACGTGAACAAGGCATTCCGCGCGATGCGCGACCTCGTCGCCGGCATCACGTACGTGAACGCGGGCACGATCGGCGCCGAGGTGCATCTCCCGTTCGGCGGCACGAAGGACACAGGCAACGGCCATCGCGAGGCGGGCCAGGCCGCGCTCGACGTCTTCAGCGAGTGGAAGTCGATCTACGTCGACTACTCCGGCAGGCTGCAGAAGGCGCAGATCGACACCGCGACCTAGCGCCGCTCGATTCGTCCCTCCTCGAGCGCCCACGCGTCGCGCTGCTCGACGCAGAGACCGTCATTCCCGAAGCGCAGGAGCGACGTTCCCGCGATCGTCACCTCCTGTCCGTTCTCGCGGACATACGCTCGCCATTCGACTGCGGCCCGGTCGCCGTCCACAACCGGCTCTCCGAACCACGGCTCCGCCCATTCCTCTTCCGCGAACGCCCACTCCACGTACTCCCGCGGCGCCTGCGGGTCCCGGAACGGATGCGACAGGAAGAAGCACTCATCCGCGTAGACGGCGGCGATCACCTGCGTGTCGAGCGCGCGCCAGCCGCGCATCCAGGCGTCGACCCAACGGCGCGCAGCGTCACCCGTCTGCATCGACGGCGATGATAGGCCGGTGAATCGCAAGCTCGTCGTCTTCGTCCCAGCCGAGGCGCTCGACCGCGTCCGCGACGCGCTCTTCGAGGCGGGAGCCGGCCGCATCGGCGAGTACGAGCGATGCTCGTGGTACACGGAAGGGACGGGCACGTTCCGCGGCGGGGAGGGGACGCAGCCGGCGGTCGGCGAGGCCGGCCGGGAGGAGCGCGTTGCCGAGCTGCGTCTCGAGACTGTCTTCCCCGCGGAGCACCGTGCACGAGTTGTCGAGGCGCTGCGGCGCGCGCACCCGTACGAGGAGCCCGCCTTCGACGTCTACGATCTTCTGTGAAGGCGAAGCTCTCCACCGACGGCGGCGCGCGCGGGAATCCCGGGCCCGCCGCCTACGGCTACGTCCTCGAGACGGAGGATGGGACGATTCTCGACGCGCGCGGCCAGAGGATCGGCCACGCCACGAACAACGTGGCGGAGTACCGCGCGCTGATAGCCGGGCTCGAGGCCGCGCTGTCCCACGGGGTGACCGAGCTCGACGTCGTGTCCGACTCGGAGCTCCTCGTGAAGCAGATGCGCGGCGAGTACAAGGTCAAGAACGCCGCTCTCAAGACGCTTTCGACCCGGGCTGCCGCTCTCGGACGCGGCCTCGACTCGGTCTCTTACATCGCCGTCCGGCGGGAGCACAACGAGCTGGCGGACAGGCTCGTCAACGAGGCGCTGGACTCCTGATGTTCGTTGCGGGACCCGAACCGTGCGACGAACCGCCGCATGAGTCCCGGCGAGGACGACCGCGTCACGTCGCCGGCCAGCACACGTGCGCGATCCTCTGCCAGTCCTTTTCTGAGCTCCGGATGCATCAGCTCCATAACTTTCCCCCTTCCCGAAGTGTTTCGAGATCGAAAAGATAGCTATAGAGACACTTGACGTCAAGTCTTTTTGACTGGAGAATCTTCGACATGACGGAGACCGCTGAGCAAGACCACATCGACCGGTGGCTGGAGGAGATCCGAGACCAGCTGCCGAGGCTCGACCTCCGCGTCGAGGGGATCGTCGACCGGATCGGGGGCATCAACCGGCGAATCAAGCGGATGCTGGACGAGACCCTTGAGGAGCACGGACTGAGCTCGGGCGAGTGGCACGCTCTCGGCTCGCTCTCCCGCGCACCCGACGGCCGGCGAACGGCCGGTTCGCTCGCGTCGAAGATGGAGCTGTCGAGCGCGGCGATGACGAACCGGCTCGACCGCCTTGAGAAAGCGGGGCTCGTTCGTCGCGTTCCGGACGAGCGAGACCGGCGGGCGGTTCAGATCGAGGTGACGGACGAGGGGCGGGCGCTCTACGAGCGAACCGTCGACGCGCAGGCGGCGAAAGAGGCGATCGTCGCCGAGGCGCTGACGGTCGAGCAGCAGGACGAGCTGAACGGGCTCCTGCGCCGGCTGATGCTGGCGTTCGAGCGCCGCGAAGCGGAGAGTTGATCGGGAAAGGGCCGGGCTATACTGGCCGCGCGCGGATGTAGCTCAGTTGGCTAGAGCGTCTGCTTGCCATGCAGAAGGTCGTGGGTTCGAGTCCCATCATCCGCTCCTCCTCCTAGAGTCCCTGTTGAATCGGGGTTTGGACCGCATCGGCGCCGCCCACCGGCACGCCGCCCTGGC
>JBJMJE010000135.1:0-5802 GCA_045806505.1 Gaiellaceae bacterium | reverse complement strand
GATCGTCCACACGGGCGCGACCCCCGTGTTCGCCGACGTCCGCGACGACGACCTGAACATCGACCCTGCGCGCGTCGCGCGCGAGTGGCGCAATCCCTTCGAGCTCCGCAATGCCGTCGTCGTACATCGCGAACTGGCGCGCGCGGATCGCGCGATGTCGCTCGAGCTTGTCGATCTGCACGAGCGCGATCGCCGCGAGGACGTCCGAGAGGTTCGCCTTGTAGCCGGGCACCGCGAGGTCGTAGAGCGAGCCGTTGCTGCGACGCATCAGCCGCAGCTCGCCGACGGCGTCGGCGATGTCGGCGCGGTTCGTCGCGATCAGGCCGCCCTCGCCCGCGGCGACGTTCTTCGTCGCGTACAGCGAGAAGCAGGTGGCGTCCGAGAGGCCGCCGATCTTGCGCCCGCGATACGCACTCTCGAACGCGTGCGCGGCGTCCTCGATCACCGGCACGCCGAGCTGCCACAGGGGCTCGAGGTCGCACGGCTGGCCCGCGAGGTGCACGGGCATGATCGCCTTCGTCCTCTCGCTGACGAGGTCCGCGACGCGCGCAGGGTCGATGTTCAGGTCGTCGTCGCGGACGTCGGCGAACACGGGGGTCGCGCCCGTGTGGACGATCACGTTCGCCGTCGCGGGCCACGTGATCGGCGACGTGATCACGTCGTCGCCCGCGCCGACACCGAGCGCGACAAGCGCCAGATGCATCGCCGCCGTGCCCGACGCAACCGCGAGCACGTGCTCCGCCTCGAGCACCTCCGCAGCGCGCGCCTCGAGCTCGGCCGCCTTCGGCCCGGTCGTCAGCCAGCCGGAGCGGAGTGTCTCCGCGACGGCGGCGATCTCCTCGTCGCCGATCGCAGGCGGCTGGAAGCCCAGCCGCGTGGTCCTAGGCGACAACGCGCGCGGCCTCGACTTCGAAGCGGACGAGGCTCTGAGCTCTGTCGGCCCGCGCCAGCGCCTCCTCCGCGGAGTCGCCGGTGGCGAGGATCGCGCCCGCGCGGTCGGAGCCGCTGCGCAGCGGCCCGAACACGTGACCCGGCTTGCGGTAGATGCGGATCCCGCGGACGCCTTCGCTCTCGTATGCCTCCTTGAGGCCGCGCACCGCGCGCAGCTCGCCGCGGGGCGCGACCAGGAACCGCACGCACGCACCACCGACCCGCGCCTGCGGAGCGAGGCGGTTGCGCGGGACCTGCTCTCCGAGCGCGGCCGAGATCGCAAGCTGGTTGAGGTTCACGCGCAGCGCCGCGCGGCAGAGCTCGGCGTCGTGACCGCCGCCGAGGCGCGCCGCGAGCTCACCCACGACTGCGCCGTCGTCCGAGACGAGCACCTGCGTGTACGTCGGCCCTTCGGCGATGCCGAGAGCCGCCGCCGCCTTGCGCGCGGCGTCGATCGCCTTCGCGATCTGCGGCGTCGGCTGTGCGGAGGGCCACGTGTGCGCGAGCGCGACGCCGAACGCAGTCGCCTCGGCGAGATGGCGGTCGGTGACGGTCAGCGCGTGGAAGCGGCCGCCGACGAGGAACGCGTTGACGGTCACCTCGCGGCCCGCGACGAACGACTCGACGAGCAGCGCACCACTCCGTGAGACGTCGAGCGCCGCGGTGACGGCGGCGTCGAGCTCACCGCGGCTCCTCACGACCGACAGGCCGCGTTGACCCTGCCGGTCCGGCGCCTTGACGACGCAGGGGTAGCCGAGCTCGTCCGCCGCCCAGCGCGCCTCGTCGACGGTGCGGCACGCCTGGTACTGCGGCTGCGGCACGTCTGCCGCCGCGAAGCGCTCGCGCTGGCGGGCCTTCGACGTCGCGAGCACGCCCGACTCCGGCGACAGCGGGTGCGGCAGCCCGAGCTTCGCCGCGACGCGCGCCGCGATGCCGACGGGCCAGTCGATGCCCGGCGCGATGATGCCTTCCACCCGCTCCGCCTCCGCGAGCCGCTCGATCCCGCGCTCGTCCTCCGTCGAGATGATCGCGCGGCGGTCGGCGTAGCGGAATCCGGGCGCGTCGGGGTCGCGGTCGACGGCGATGACGTGCAGGTCGCGCTTGTGCGCGGCGGCGAGGAGGCCGAGCTGCGCCGGGCCTGCTCCTAGGACGAGGAGACGGGTGCGCCGGTCCGGAGTAGGGCCTTCCACCACGCCTCATTCTCGCGGTACCACGCGACGGTCCGCGCGAGCCCGTCGTCGAAGGACGTCCGCGCGCGCCAGCCGAGGAGCCGCGCCGCCTTGTCGGTCGAGCCGATGTGCCGGTCGACCTGACCCGGCCGCTCCGGGACGTGAAGCTTCAACGCGCTCTCCTTGCCGAGCGCGTCGAGCACCCTGTCCGCGATCTCGCTCACAGGGATGTCGATGCCGGTGGCGACGTTGAGCACCTCGCCCGCCACCGCATCCAGCGGCGCCTCGATCACCGCCTCCATCGCCTCCGCGTCGTCATCGACGAACAGCCAGTCGCGGCTCGCGTGGCCGTCGCCGTGCACCGTCAGCGGCTCGTCCCGCAGCGCCTGCGTGATGAAGCGCGGGATGACCTTCTCCGGGTGCTGGCGCGGGCCGTAGTTGTTGAACGGCCGCACGATCACGATCGGCAGCTCGTACGTGACGAAGTACGAGTATGCAAGCCGGTCGGCGCCCGCCTTCGTCCCCGCGTACGGGCTGCGCGGGTTGAGCGGATGCTCCTCGTCCATCGGCGCCGCCTCCGCGGTGCCGTACACCTCCGACGACGAGATGAGGATGAAGCGCTCGACCGGAGCCTCCCGGATCGCGTCGAGCAGGATCTGCGTCCCTTCGACGTTCGTGCGCACGAACTCGGAGCCGCCGTGGAGGATCGACTTTTCGACGTGCGACTCTGCGGCGGCGTTGACGATCACGTCGACGTGCTCGACGACGTCGCGTACGAGCTCGGCGTCGCGGATGTCGCCGTGCACGAACGAGAGCCGCTCGTGCGACATCACGTCCGCCAGGTTCTCGACGTTGCCGGCATACGTCAGCGCGTCGAGCGAGACGACGTCGTACGGCGTGTGCGCCAGCAGGTGGCGGATGAAGTTCGACGGAATGAAGCCGGCGCCGCCGGTGACGAGGACCTTCTTCAAATCTCCTCCGCGATCGTGTAGAGGGGGCTGCCTTCGACCTGCCTCTGGATTCTGCCGAGGTACTCGCCGACGAGCGCGAGGATGAAGCCCTGGACACCGAGGACGAACAGGATCAGCGTGCCGCCGAAGAGCGGGCCGGGGAAGTTCGACTCCGTGATCCAGAAGACGACGCCGTAGATCCCGAGGCCGAACGCCGCAAGCGAGCAGGCGAGGCCGAGGGCGATGCCGATCCACTGGATGGGCTGCGGCCAGAAGCCCGCGAGCACGTGGAGCGCGAGGCGTGTGAGGCGGAGCGGCGAATAGCGCGACGGGTCGCGCCGGGCGGCGTGCGCGACGTCCACCTCGACGACCGACGCGCCGCCGGAGAGGACGAGCGCCTTCGTGAACTTCTGCCTGCCGATGGAGCCGAGCATCGGCTCGACGGCGCGCCGGCGGTAGGCGTTGAACGCGCAGCCGAAGTCGGAGATCGCGACGCCGGTGAAGCGTCGGAGCATCCCGTTGATGAGCCGCGACGGGAGCGTGCGGCCCCACGAGTCGCGGCGCGCGTTGCGGCGCCCGCTCGCGACGTCGGCGCCACTCTCGACGGCCGCGACGAGCTTCGGGATGTCCTCGGGCTGGTTCTGCAGGTCGCCGTCCATCGTCACGAGGATGTCGCCGCGCGCCCGCGTGAAGCCCGCGTGCATCGCCGGGTGCTGGCCGAAGTTGCGCGTGAACCGGATCGCGTGCACGCGCGGGTCGCGATCGTGCAGCCGCTGCAGCGCGTCGAACGTGTGATCGGTCGACCCGTCGTCGACGAAGAGCAGCTCGAACGGGCGTCCGTTCACCGCCGCGACCGTCCGCTCGTAGAGCTCGTCGATCGTCCGCTCCTCGTTCAGCACGGTGACGACGATCGACAGCTCCGGAGCAGGGTTCATCGCGTTGGAAACCTACCGCTCGCGTCTCGACGGGCCGTGTCCGGGGTCAGACCCCGGACATGTCCCTACACTCGCGGCGATGGAGCGCTGGCGCACGGGCGACGTGATCCTGCGGCGTGAGCTGCTCAACGACGGCCGCTCGTGGATGGAGGTCCCGGTGATCGTCGTCCGCGACGACGCGGACTTGCTCGCGACGTACATCCCGAAGGACGCTCCGTTTCGCTTTCCGCCCGGCGACTGGCCCACCGCGGACGGGCTTCACCCGTGGGCCGGCAAGGAGCGCTGGCACGGCCACGGCGTGCTCATGCTTCAGCAACCGGACGAGGCGCACGCGGTCTGGCTCTTCTGGCGCGGAGAACAGCGCGAGTTTCAGGGTTGGTACGTGAACCTGCAGCGACCGTTCAGCCGAACGGCGTACGGCTACGACACGCAGGACTTAGAGCTCGACATCTGGATTCCCGTCGGCGGCTCATGGCGCTGGAAGGACGAGGAGCTACTCGACGTCCGTGTCCGCGAAGGCCGCTTCACCGCCGAGCAGGCCGAGTCGATTGGTGAGTCGGGGCGGCGGATCGCCGCCGAGCTCGACGCGGCTCGCCGCTGGTGGGACGAGGCCTGGTCGGAGTGGGCGCCCGATCCCGCCTGGCCTACGCCGGCGTTCGCTCCGGGCTGGGGGTGATGTCGAACGAGGACATGGCCGGGGTCAGACCCCGGCCATGTCCGGAACAGACGAGAGGGCTAGGCCACCTGGTCGAAGGCCGGCTCGAGCTGCTCGGCCTCCTGCCGCCGCGCACGCGCCGGGATCAGGAATGCGGCAACGGCGCCGGCTGCGACGACGGCCGCACCGATCCACACCGCCGGCACCATCCCGTCGACGAACGACTGGCCGCTCGCGTAGCTGCCGTAGTGCGACCACACGGACGCGAGGACCGCCACGCCGAACACGCCGCCCAGCTCGCGGATCGAGTTCTGAATGCCCGAAGCCTTGCCCTCCTCGACCGGCGCCACGTCGCTGAGGATGACGTTCGCGACCGGCGCCCAGAAGAGCGCCATGCCGATCCCCGAGAGGATGAACGGTGCGACGAGCTCGACGTACGCGACCGTCGGTGACGTCACCGCCGCGACCCACGACAGGCCGATCGCCTGCAGGACGAGGCCCGTGCCCATCAGCCTCGCGCCGCCCAGCCGGTCGGACAGTGCGCCGGCGATCGGCGCCACGAACATCGGCATGAGCGTCCACGGGAGGATCCGGAGGCCCGAGCCGAACGGCGAGTAGCCCTGCACGGTCTGGAAGAACTGCGCGAGCAGGAAGATCGAGCCGAACATCCCGAAGAACATGAGCAGCGACGCGACGTTCGCCAGCGTGAACACGCGGCTCTTGAAGAAGCGCATCGGCAGCATCGGCGCCTTCGCGCGAAGCTCCCAGAGAACGAACAGCGCGACGAGGACGGCGCCGCCGGCGAGCGCGAACACGATCTCCGGGCTCGTCCAGCCCTGGCCGTTGCCGCGGACGAGACCCCAGACGATGCCGAAGAGACCCGCGCTGACGAGGCCGACGCCCGGCAGGTCGAGCTTGGCGTCAGGCCCGTACGACTCGTCGAGCCTGAGCAGCGCCAGAGGGATCAGCGCGAGACCGACCGGCACGTTGAGCCAGAAGATCCAGAGCCACGAGATCCCGCTGACCACTGCGCCGCCGAAGAGCGGGCCGAACGCGACGGCGAGGCCGGCGATTCCACTCCACGCGCCGATGAACGCACCACGGCGCTCCCTCGGAACGCCGGCGCTCAGGATCGTCAGGGTGAGCGGCGTCACGATCGCGCC
>JBJMJE010000134.1:0-2646 GCA_045806505.1 Gaiellaceae bacterium | reverse complement strand
AGTCGAACTTCTCGACGGCGCGGATGAGGCCGAGCGAGCCCTCCTGGATCAGGTCGAGAAACGAGAGACCGCGGCCGAGGTACGACTTCGCGATCGAGACGACGAGGCGCAGGTTCGCCTCGATCATCTGCGTCTTCGCGCTCATGTCGCCGCGCTCGATCCGCTTCGCCAGATAGACCTCCTGGTCGGCCGTGAGCAGCGGCACCTTGCCGATCTCGCGCAGGTAGAGGCGCAGCGAGTCGAGCGAGGGCTCGACGGTGAGGTCCAGCTTGGCGTTCGCTTCCTTCGCCGCCGCCTTCTCGTCCTCGACGGTGTGCTGCTGCTGCTCGTGCGGCGGCCGCTTGTGCGTCTCACCCTCCATGAGCTCGACGCCGTGGTCGATCAGGTAGGTGTAGAAGTCCTCGACCTGCTCCTTGGTGAGCTCGACCTCCTCGAGCCCCGCAACGATCTCGTCATACGTGAGGAATCCCTTCTCCTGACCGTCCTGGACGAGCTTGTGCAGCTCTTCGACGTCAGGCAGAGAGATGTCGACGGTCAGCAAGTGGGACCTCCCGGCTTCGTGCTACGTGGACACCAACGGGTTCTCGGTCGGAACTACGAACGCACAAAAAACGGGCCGGTACCCAGTTGCCAGCGTGCCGGCTCGCCCCTCACACCGGCCGGATATTACACCGGCGTTACAAAATTTCCACAGCGATTTTCGCAGGCGTCACTCAACACGGATCGCGCCGACGTTCTCACCGCGGCTGTTTGCGACGGGAAGCTCATAAAGACGCGGAACCTCGGCGCCGAGACGCGCGAGAAACGACGAGACGGCCGGGCCGAGCGCACGCCCCGCGCCGTCCGCGGACTTGATCGCGAAGCCGGTGCGATCGGCGAGCACGCCGCAGAGCAGGCCCTCGGCGCCGCCCTTCGCCACGGCGCCGTCGAGCGTCTGCATCACGACCGTGTCCGGCGCGCCGTCGCCGCGGATCAGCTCCGGGTGCGCGCGCATCGCGTCGGCGACTCGCGCGCCGCCGGCGCTCGCCTCGAGCCGCGTGAACACGTCGGCCATCTGCTCGAGCGAGAGGGCGAACGTCGGCACGCCGCAGCCGTCGACCGCCGTCGCGATGCCGTCCTCGTCGATGCGCGCGGCGGCCGCGACGTTGGCGAGGTTGGTGCGCTGCATCCGGTGGCTCGGCAGGCGGTAGCCCTCGGTGCGCCAGCCGTGCGCGCGGCAGACGGCGAGCATGCCGGCGTGCTTGCCGGAGCAGTTGTGCTTGAGCCGCGACGGCGGGTGGCCTTCACGGCCGCACTCGAGGTCGTCCTCACCGGCGTGAGCTCGCCCGAGCAGCATCCGCACCGCCGAGAGCTGCTCGCGGTCGGCGCAGTGCGACGCCGACGCGATAGCGAGCTCACGCGCGTCGATGTCGTCGTACGCCTCCGCGAGCGGCAGCGCCTGGAACGGCTTCGCCGAGGAGCGGAAGAGCGTGACGAGACTCGGGTCTCCGGCCTCGGCGACGCGACGGCCGTCCTGCACCGCGACGGCGTGCACGAGGTGCGTGGCCTCGGCGACTCCGCCTCGGCGCACGACTACCCTGATGGGGTTGGAGGCCACGAGGAACGGACGTTAAATGCCAGAGCTTCCGGAGATGGAGGCCTGGCGGCGCCAGCTCGACGATCCGGTCAGCGCCTTCCCGATCGTCAGGGCAGGGCCGGCGCACGTCGCGACGCTGAAGACCTTCGATCCGCCGCTCGCGACGCTCGAAGGACGGCGGCTCGAGGGCGCGCGCCGTCGCGCGAAACGACTCCTGTTCCCGACGGAGGATGGAGAGCTCGTGTTGCTCGTCCACCTCATGACCGCGGGCAGGCTGCGCTACCTGCGGGCCGGCGAGAAGGGGCCGAAGGTACCCGCCTTCCAGCTGGAGTTCCAGGGCGGAGCGCGGCTCGTCCTGACCGAGGCGGGCTCGAAGAAGCGCGCGGGCGTGTGGCTCCTCACCCCGGAGGCGGCGGAGGCGGAGCTCGCGCACCTCGGACCCGAGGCCCTGGGCCTCGGCGCTGACGCGCTTTCGCAAATCCTGTCAACAGAGTCGCGCCGGCTCCACTCGCTGCTGCGCGACCAACGGGTCATCGCGGGGATCGGGCGCGCCTGGGCGAACGAGATCCTGCACCACGCACGGCTGTCGCCGTTCGCGCTGTCGAAGGATCTGGACGAGGAGCAGGTGCAGCGCCTCGCAGACGCGATCGACATCGAGCTCGAGCGCGGCCTCGAACTGCGCGAGCGCGGCGCGAACGACGCGCGAACCTACCGGGTGCACGACAAGCTCCGCGAGCCTTGCTACGTCTGCGGAACGCCGATCGCGCGCGTCGACTACGAGGAGCACACGGTGTACTACTGCCCCGATTGCCAGACGGGCGGGCGCATGCTGAAGGACCGGCGCATGTCGAGGCTGCTGCGATGAAGGTCGGCGACACGGCGCGGCGATCGCGCCGGATCTCGGCGCGCGACATCGAGCTCTTCACGGAGCTGACCGGCGACCGCAATCCGCTGCACTACGACGCCGATGCGGCGGCCCGTTCGCGGTTCGGCCGGCTGATCGTCCAGGGCGGAGTGACGAGCGGGCTGCTGAACGCCGTCGTCGCCGAGGAATTGCCCGGCGCCGGGAG
>JBJMJE010000133.1:0-17908 GCA_045806505.1 Gaiellaceae bacterium | reverse complement strand
CAGTCGCAGGCTGTTGGTGACGACGAAGATGCTCGAGGCGGCCATCGCAGCGGCAGCGATGATCGGGTTCAGAAGGCCGGCGACTGCAAGCGGGATCGCTGCGATGTTGTAGGCGAACGCCCAGAAGAGGTTCCCCTTGATCGTCGTCAGCGTCCGCCGGGCGAGGCGGATCGCGTCGGCGGCGGCGCGCAGGTCGCCGGAGACGAGCGTCAGGTCGGACGCTTCGATTGCGACGTCCGTGCCGGTGCCGAGCGCGAGCCCGAGGTCGGCCTGGGCGAGCGCCGGTGCGTCGTTGACGCCGTCGCCAACCATCGCCACCGTCTCGCCCGCGGCCTGGAGCCGCTCGACCTCCGCGGCCTTCTCCGAGGGAAGCACCTCGGCGCGCACCTCGTCGATCCCGACCTGGCGCGCAATCGCCTTCGCCGCCAGAACGTTGTCGCCCGTGAGGAGCACCGGAGTCAGCGCGAGCGCGCGCAGCTCCGAAATCGCTTGCTTGGAGGAGGGCTTGAGCGTGTCCGCGAGCGCGATCAGGCCGTGCAGGTCGCCGTCCCAGGCGGCCGCGACGACCGTCTGCCCCTGCGTCTCCGCATGCCGCGCCCACGACGACGCCTCGTCTGTCAGCGAGATGCCGGAACCGGTGAGGAAGGAGAGGCGGCCGACGATGACGGCGTGGCCGTCGACGAGTGCTTCGATTCCGAGCCCTGCGTGGTTGCGGAACTCGCTCACCGCCGGTTTGTCGCCGGCTCCCGCGGCGATCGCCTGCGCGAGCGGGTGTTCGCTCGCCGATTCCGCTGCGCCGGCTAGCCGCAGCAGCTCGTCGCGCGTCGTCCCGATCGGGAGCGTGTCGGCGAGCCGCATCCGTCCGTCGGTGATCGTGCCGGTCTTGTCGAGCACGATGGTCGAGATGCGGCGCGTCTGCTCGAGCACTTCAGGACCTTTGATCAGGATGCCGAGCTGTGCGCCGCGGCCGGTTCCGACCATCAGAGCGGTGGGCGTCGCGAGCCCCATTGCGCAGGGGCAGGCGATGATCAGGACCGAAACCGCAGCGGTGAACGCCGCGGATGCGCCGGCGCCGGCGATCAGCCAGGCTGCGAGCGTGGCGAGTGCGATGGCGACCACGACCGGGACGAAGATCGCGGAGACGCGGTCGGCGAGTCGCTGCACGGAGGCTTTCCCTTGCTGCGCCTGCGCGACCATGCGGGCGATCTGCGCGAGCACCGTGTCTGAACCGACACGTGTCGCTTCGACGACGAGCCGGCCGGAGGTGTTGATCGTCGCGCCGGCGAGCTCGGCGCCCGGACCGACCTCGACAGGAACAGGTTCGCCTGTCAGCATCGACTGGTCGACGGCGGATGCGCCTTCGATCACGACGCCGTCGGTCGCGATCTTCTCGCCGGGGCGAACGACGAAGCGGTCTCCGACGACGAGCTCGCTGACGGCGATTGTCGTCTCGACGCCGTCGCGGAGGACACGCGCTTCCTTTGCACCGAGCTCGAGGAGCGCGCGGATCGCGGCGCCGGAGCGTCGCTTCGCCCGTACCTCGAAGAAGCGGCCGAGCAGGACCAGCGCGGTGATCACCGCTGCGACCTCGAAGTAGCCGTCGGCGTCCAGGCGTGCGAGCAGCACGACCGTCGACCATGTCCAAGCGGCGAGCGTGCCGAGCGAGACGAGTGTGTCCATCGTCGCGGCGCCGTGGCGCGCGTTCAGAAGCGCGGCACGGTGGAACTGCGCGCCGCTCCAGAAGACGACGGGCGTTGCAAGCGCGAGCGAGACCCATTCCCAGCCGCGAAACTGCAGCGGCGGCACCATCGCGAGCAGCACGAGCGGCGCTGCCAGAACGAGCGCAACGAGAAGGCGAGTCGGCCGCGTGTCGTTGTCGTGCTCGTGTTCCTGGTGCGCGGGCGCGGCGTGATAGCCCACCGACTCGACGGCTGCGACAAGCGCGTCGGGTGCGACGACGCATGGGTCGTAGCTGACGGCCGCGGTCTCAGTGGCGTAGTTCACGGCCGCCTCGACGCCGTCCAGCTTGTTCAAGGTGCGTTCGATCCGCGCCGCGCACGACGCACAGGTCATGCCCTCGAGCGCGAGTGTCGTTTGCTCCCGCTCGGTCGTCTGCGGCTCGGCGACGGTTGCCACGGCGGTCCTAAGCGGCTACCTCGTAGCCGGCCTCGTCGATCGCGTGGATGATCGCCTGCTCGTCGAACGGCTCGGCAACCACGGTGACGGTCTTCGCCTCCACGTCGACCTCGACAGAGGCAACTCCCCGTACCTGCGCGACTTCGCCCTCGATCGCTTGCTTGCAGTGGTTGCAGGAGATGTCCGGAACGTCATAGGTGGCGGTGCCCATCGGTCCTCCCGTCCGAGGTCTCTGCTTGGTGCAGTATACCCCTAGCGGGTATCGCTACTTTTGCTCGGGCGCTGATGCGGGCAGCCACTTCTGCAGAGGCCGTCACCGTCCTGAGGTTCAGCTGCGCCTGCCCCGAGACCTCACGCGGTGCGACGGAACTCGACCGCAGCCGGCCGCATCGGAGCCGTGCCTGTTCGACGCAAGGCTCGGGTCGGTGTGCCGCAACACCGCTGGCGCCGGCTTCAGGTGTCGAATAGGCTCAGCGCACGGTGCCCGGACAGACGCTCGCGGACTACGGCAAGTGCCCGTGCGGCGGCGTCTATCAACGCAAGCTCGTCGAGATCACGGTCACCGTCAAGGGCGAACGGCAGACGATGACCGATGTTCCGCAGGGTGCTTGTCCGGACTGCGGGAGCGTCGTCTACAAGGCGATCACGCTCGAGGAGATCGAGGCGTTCATGCGCGACCGCCCACTCGCGCCGCTCGGCTGACGCGGGTCAGGTCGGCGCCAAGATTCGCGCGATCGGCTGCACGTTCCGGTCGAAGGGCAGGTCACGGTACCCCAGGACCCTGAGTTGCGGGAACTCGTGGCGGAGGACATCGGCGATCGGACGCCTGACCGCGTCGGCGGTCAGGAGCGCCGGGACCGCCGCCGTCGCAGGCAGCTCGCGGAGCTCGATCCGGACCGCCGCGCGCAACTGCTCGGCCAGCGAATCCGGTCCGGTGGACGTTGCTGCGTCCGCTTGCTCGAGGAACGCGCTCTCGAAGGGCTCGTCGAGCAGGTAGGCGACGACGGTAGCCGTCCCGCGCGCGACTGCATGGGCGACCTGCTCGGCAAGGCCCGCCCGCACGAAGGCGACGGACCCGGCGCCGTCGTCTCGTTGCTCGGTCTCGTGGCGTATGAGCAGCTCGAGGATGCGGCGGAGGTTTCGTATCGACACCCGTTCGAGCAACAACTCGCGCAACGCGCGCGCGAGGACGTCGGGCCGGACGTACTCGGCGGTAGCGTCGGCGAGGAACGGAAAGGCGTACCTGAGCTCGCCGACCATCGCCGACGCCACGTCTCGGGTCATCAGCGTGTGCGCGCTCCGGCGCAGCGCCGCCGCCAGGCTCAGGATCAGGTAACCGAAGGGATCCCAGGTCGTCAGGCCGAGCTCCTCCAGCGCAGCCGCGTGCTGTGCCGAGGCAAGCGAGCACGGCTGATCGGTCGCCGGGTTGACGGTTGGCTCGGCCGCGACACCGTGGACGTCGGACATCCGCTCGGCGGTGTCGTTGACCATGATGGTGCCCGCCGGAAGGCCGATGCGGGGGAGCGTGCGCACTGAGTTCATGCGGAACGCGAATGCTGCCGGCCGCAATTCTTCGTCGACTCGAAAGTGAAACGCCGGCAGTCGCAGGCCGAGCTCGACGAAGAGGCCGTCCCTGAGGAGCGGGAACCGCTCCGCTCCGGGGTCGAGGCTCGCAAGAAACCGGAGGTAGTCCCGGTCGACGAGCACGTCGATCGTCGGCGCCGCCAGCGCCGCGATCGAGGACTCGACCGGATCGAAGCCTTCCGTCGCCTCGGCGTCACCGTCCCGAGCGGCGAGCGGCATCCCCAGATCGAGCACCGATCGGGCCGCTGATTCCCTACTCGACGCAAACACGGCACCGGGCTGCGCCGAGACGGCCGTCCGCACGACCAGCGCCAGCGTCTCGCCGACGAGCTCGGGGCGCGAGCCCGCCTCGTCACGTAATCGCTCGACGACCACTCCGCTGTCCAACTCGACCGCGACCGTCTCGGTGGCGTACGCAAGCGCCGCCGCAATCGTCGCTCGCGAGAACGGACAGGGCACGTCGTCGGCGAAGACTCGCACCGCGTCGTCGAGCGCTCGCTCCTCCGCTGCCTCGAGACGCACGACCGGCTGCGTCCGGACCGCGAGATCGGAGGCGAGCTCCGCCAGCTCCGCCTCCACACGCTGCCGCACGGGCTCCGCGATCGACTCGATCGCCGCGAACAGCTCGGGCAGCAGCGAAAGGCAGATGGACACGGTGCCTTTGACGCCGGTCACTCGGCCGCCACCTCGGAAGCCGACAGCGTCACGATCGAGGGACTCTCACTCCGCACGAGCGCGCTGACGAGCTCACGCGCGTCGTCCCCCCTCGTCACCAGGGTAAGACTCGTCGCGTCCTCCTCGATCGTCTCGCGGAGCCAGCGCATGAAATCGTGTCGCTCGTGATTCGGCACGTCGCCCGTGGACGCGCCGTTCGTCAGGGCCACGAGCGCTTCCTCGTGCTCCGTGGGAACCAGCACCTGCCTGCGTCCCGCCTCGCGACCCGGGAGCTGCTCCCGAAGGTCGGCGCGCACGGCGCGGCGGAGCGCGGCCCGCGGCATCCCGATTCCGCCAGCAGCGGCTATCGAGGTCAGGATCGTGCGCCACTCCCGAACCGGGACGCCGTCGTCGACCAGCGCCTGCAGGACCCAGGTGAGGCGGACGCGGGCCTCCAGGCCCGGCACGACCGCCTCCACAAGCTCTGCGTCTGCCCCGGCGGCCCATCGGTCGACGAGCTGGTCGACCTCCTGCGGGCCAAGAAAGCGCGCGAGGTGTGTCCGGAGAACGTCCTCGGTCCGGCCGACGAGACGAACGGCGGCCGGGTGGCTCTCGGCGGCCTTCAACGCCGGCAGCGGTGCTTGGGCGTCGGGCGACTCGCCGTCGCTCGCTCCGTTCCCGGAACGGCTCGCGACGGGGACGATGGAGCTCGGATCGAAATCGAGCGACTCGAGGAGGGCGGGTGCCTCGTCGACGTACGCGCAGAACTCGTTCGGGCCCAGCACGTCGCTCCCACGGAGCCGTACGCCCGGAACGTTCACTCCAGTCGATTCGAAGATGCGTTCGCGCATCGCCGGGATCAACCGCTCGAGGAAGTCGCCCCCATCCTGGCTCGAGTCGACGAGCGGAACCAGGTTCGTCCCAACCTCGACCACCATCGGCGTGACGATCGCGATCTCCAGCGCCGTGTCCCCGCGCGCCAGGCCGAGCAGCTCGTCGAGGCGGAAGCCGAGTTGGTCGACCGTCGCTCCGGCGACACGATGCAGAACGGCGGGGAGGGAGCCGTCGTTCCTCCGCTCTCGCACGAGGGCCTCGAGCGTCCAGTAGTCGTCCGGCGTCTCGACTCGCGCGATCTCGGCTGCAGCACTCGAGACGTCCTCGTCGGTGGCGTTGGCGATGGTTCGTCCGTCGACCTGCGAAGGATCGGCGAGCAGCGCAGTGGCGAGCCGAACCGACACGGGCACGTCCACACCGCCGGCGAGGACGATTCGCGCATCCTCTGGCGCTCCGTCACCGTCGCGCCCGAGCACCCGGTTGACGAGCTGCTGCGGAACGGCGGCGCCGGCGCGACGGAAGACGATGCCTGCGACCCGTTCACGTACCGCAATGGGTAGCTCGTCCGGCCATGCCTCGTGCGAGTTGCGCTGCGCTTCGACGAGCTTGACGAGACTGCTCCGCAAGTCCGCGAGGAGCGCGAGCTGCACGAGGCTCGGGCCGTGCTCGGCGAGCTCGTCGAGGTACGTGTCTCGCGGCTCGCCGAAGCTCCGCAGTCGCTCGCCGACCGCGTCGTGATCGATCTCCACGTCGGGCGCCGGCCCGGCGGCCTTCGTCCGCAACGCTGTCAGCAGGGGCAGCATGACGTTGACCAGCCAACCGACGCTCGTCGGGCTATCGCACAGGGCGAGCGACTCGGTGAAGAACTCGTCCGGGGCAATGTCGTCGCCGGCCGCGAAGCGCCTAATGAGGTCGGCTTGGAGGACCTGGGCGCTCGTCTCGCCCTCGCGTCGGGCCGCTGCGACGTGATCGGCCGCCGCCTGCGGGCGACCGAGGAGCGCGGTGAGCTGAGCCGCGTCGACATACGCGGGCGGCTTCTCGTCGAGCGCGTCGGCGAGTGCGAGGTCGAGATCCAAACTCGCCTCTTCGAGGCCGAACAGGAGCGCCGTCGCCATCGCCCGGTCGAACGATGCCCACTGCAGCTTCGTGAGCGACATCTCGCGGCAACGGCGAGTGCGTTCTCGGTCGCCTTCCGCGAGCGAGATGTGAAGCTCCGCGGCATTCGCCCACTCCTCGTCGCCGCCGACCGCTACGTAGCGTTCGAGCGACGACCCGACGTCCTCTAGCGTCATGTAGTAGTTCGCACGAGCGACGACGGTCGTTTCGATGACGTACGACGAATACGGCTCCGCGTCGTAGGCATCCATGGCGTGGGCCAGCGCGGCGCACTTGTGGCCGAGCGCCGTGAGTTGCGCCGACAACACGGCGCGGAGCCCGCCGTCGTCCGGTCGCACGGCGACGCCCACCAGCAGCCACGGCAACATCGCCCGGGCTTGGTCGACCGGCGTGTTGTCACTGAGCCCGTGCAACCGGACACGAAGCCAAGCGAGGAGGTTCACGAGCTCGGCGAGCTCGTCATCGGTGGAGTCGGTCAGCCATCGCTTGACTGCGTCGACGGCGAATTCCAGACGCTCGAGCGGCCCGGTCGCGTCCGCGGGATTGTCGGGCACCGAGATCGTGCGCCCGGCGAGCTCCGCCGCCCGCCGCGCGGTCGGCGCGCGGTCGTATGCGGCGTGCACATGCAGCAATGCGCGCTCGAGGTCGACCGCATCGTCGCGGAAGAGCCTGCAGGCCTCGTCGTCGGCGAGCGTCGCGCCGTCGAAGTCTCCGGCCTTCAGCAGGGTCTCGACCTTGAGCTCCGCCAGCGCAGCTCTCTGTGTGCCCGTGACGTCGCCGTCGATCTCGAGCTCTTCGATCCCGACGTCTTCGCCTCGCGCGGCCCTCAACTCCGCGCAGAAGAAGCGAAATCGCCCGTCGTCGCGGCGAGCGCTGCTCTGCGCCCGCCACCAGCGCGATCGAAGGCCCTGTTCCGGCAACTCGGCGACGAGCTCGCTGACGATTCGGCGTGCGGCGTCGATCTCGGCGCCGGGAGTCGTGTCCGCCGCGAGCGAATCCGCGACCGCCGACTCCTCGCCTTCTCCGGACGAGCCGAGCCTCTCGACGGCGATCTGCGCAGCGAGAAGGAGCGCATCGGAGTCAGCGGGCGCCGCGCGCAAGAACCTCCACGATGCCTCACCGGCCGCGGAGTAGTCGCGGCGTTGGAGCGTCACGACCGCCCGCGCCAGGTCTGGCTCCGAGCCCTGCTCGGCGAGCGCCTCGCCCGTCTCGAGCGCCTCGTCGAGTCGCCCGAGACCGACGAGGCTCAGGGCTCGAACCGTCCAGGCAGCCGGAGGCGCCGAGCCCGCGGCGATGATCGCGTCCGCGGCGCTCAGCGCGCCCTGGTGATCTCCGCGGATGAGGTACGCCTCGGCCGCGATGACCTGCAAGGTGGGCTCTCTGCGCTCCGGATCGTTCTGCTCCACGAGAGCGAGCGTGTCGTCGACGAGGTCGATGTCGAGCAAGGCCTCGGCGAGGGCGGCGACTACGGTCTTGGCGCGCGAGCCCGCGTCGGCGTACGTGCGCCGAAGCAACTCGAGTGCGGCATCATCCTGCCCGCGCTCACGGAGCAACGTCGCCGCGAGAAGCGCGACCTGCCCCGGCTCGCGGCCGATCGTCTGGCCGCTGACCCGTTCGATGACCGCTCGCCATTTGCCCGGCTTCGCGATCGCCCCGGCGTGCGCCGCTGCCGCGACGGCGTCGATGGTCTCGGGCGACAGCGCCGCGATCACCACCTTCGGCTGCGACGCCGCCGCGAGAAGTGCCCGTCCCCGCTCGGCCGCCTCCTCGGCCAGGAGGCCCGACAGCGCCTTCACGTAGCTCTCGAGGGCACGGGCGGGGTCGAGCGTCTCGAGCAAGCGCCCCGTCGCGAGATGGATCAGATCGTCCGGCGGGTCGGCGCCCTCCTCTTCGAGCGCGTGCTGGAACTCGGACTGCGCCTCGTAGGCGCGGGTCGGGCGACCGCTGTCGTCGACAACGCTCGCGAGTGCGGACGCCAGCGCGTAGCGGCACTGGCGGATCGACGCGGCGGGCGGAGTCAACTTCGAACGGCGACCGGGCGCTGCGCCTGCAGCGGCTCGTTTACGACCGGACGCATCACGATCGGCATCCCGATCACCGCGGGATCGTCGATCCCGACGGTGCCGCTCACCTCCCGCCGCGCCACGGCAGCCGCGCGTTCCAGGGGCTGTCCGGCGTTGAGCTGGGAGAGCAGGTGCGCGGTGAACGCCGTGCCCGGCGGATCCGTCTCGAGGCAGCTCAGATACGCGCTCGTGTGACAGATGCCGACGACCGGGCGCGCGAGCTTGGTTGCCAGCTCAACGGCGAGTCGGCGAACGGCGAACGCCGAACGGCTCAAGGAGTCGTCGGCGACGGTCTCGATCAACAGCCAGCTCAATGCGCGCCTCCGCTCGAGGACCTCGGCGACCTCCGTCCAAGAGGTCGGCTTGGGATCTCGTGCGGACTTGCCGACGAAAAGCATCTTGACCTCGTCTCCGACGAGGCGGAGCGGGGCCTGAAGCACGACGACGTCGGCCCAGTCGGGCGAGTTGCGGAACTGCGTCCACGTCAGCGGCCCGGAATCCTCGTCGAGCGCCAGGCGGAGGTTCTTGAGCTGATTCGTGGTCTCCACCGGCAGGAGACGACGTGACTCGTCGTCGAATCCGCCGAACGAGCTGAGGAGCGCGACACGCTGCGGCAGCGGCGGTCGCGCCTGCTTGGTCGGAGCGGCCGGGAAGACGCGCACGACCCCCATGCGGATCCTGGCGTGACCGGCAATCTCGGACCGACGGACCGAGAGGTACTCCCAGGGCAGGTCACGCAGCTTCGCGTGCGCCTGCTCGTCCTTGAACCGCACGCAGCAGGTCGGCAGCACTTCGGATCCGACTCCCAGCACGTCGTCGACGCGCTTCAGCTGCTCCGCAGGCACGAGACGCGCCAGCTCGTGCGCGAGCATGTCGACGGTCTCGCAAACGACAGGGGGAACCTCGTCTTCGGCCGGGGCGAGCGCGAGCAATCCGTCGAGCGTCGCGGTCAGCTGCCGGACGAGCGGCAGCCGTTCGTCGTCGATCAGGTCGCCGGAGATCTCGAGCGTGACCTCGGGCCCCGCCTCGATGACCTGCGCCTCCGAGTGCGCAGGCTGGATTGCGACGACGATGTCGTCCGCACAGTGCTTGTTCGTCCACGGCTTCTCGCGACGGACCTCGAGCGCGCGGCACAGGTCGCCGACGTTCAGACCGCCCTGCCGGAAGCTGTTCGCGTCGCCGAGGACGCCGATCAGGTTTCGAGTGAACGGACTCGTCTCCGAGACCACGGCGGCGGCGTCCGCCGGGCCACGCGTTGCCAGGATGACCGCGGCGGCGTCCTTGTCCTCTAGGGCGTCGAACTCGGGGTCTTGGAGCCGCGCCCCGTGACAGCAGTCGAGGATGACGATCTTCGAAGCGGCGTTCGAGGCGGAGATGTAATCCGCGATTTGGTGCGCCGAGACCGCCTTCAGGGACGGATGCTCTGCATCGGTGTCGGTGGCGGAAATGTAGGAGTCGTCCCGGTCGAGGATGCCGTGTCCGCTGTAGTAGAAAAGGACGGTGTCGAGGTCTGCATCGCCTGCGGTGAAGAACTCGTCGAGTGCGGCTTGGAGCGTCTTGTGATCCGGGTCGTCGTCCACGGCCACGAACTCCCACTCGTCGCCGACAGGCGCTCCCACGTGCTCGAGCGCTTGGCGAAGCTGCAGGACGTCCTGATGCGGACCGTGCAGCGCCTTCAGGTCGGGGTCGGAATAGGTCGAGACGCCGACCAGCAAGGCGCGGCTGCGCCCGGTCATGGCCTCTATCCGGACAGCCTCCCTCTCTCGCTGGAACTCTTCCGGGGACTTTCCGTGAGCCGTCGCCAGCAGCTCGACCAAGGCCGCGTCTGTCAACTTGTCTCCGTCGAAGCCCGCTCGCAGGTCGATGCGGCTGTAAATCTGCAACTCGAGGGGCAGAGCGGTCTCCTGTGCACCCGGCAAGAGGACGGGGCACACGACGAGCCTGTTCCTGACGGCGAGATCGATCGCCATTTTCGCCTCGAAGCGGTCCTGCCATTGCCCGAACCCCTGTGCTCCCTGCAGCATGAAGCAGCATCTCGAAGACGTCAGGCCGTCCCTCATCTCGGTGACGCTGGGTTGACCTCTCTCGACGGACGTCTTGTCGAACCACACGTCGAGCTCGCTCCCCGAGAGAGCGGCGCAGATAAGCCGCGTCCTGAGCTTCGCGTCCTCGTCTTTGCTGTTGTAGGCGAGGAAGACGTGGTAGTTCCGTCCGTCTTCCGGCGGAGCGGGCATCGCTAGCTCATCACCCCCAACAAGTGCGACTCCGTTTCCAGTTGCGGCTGCATCGAGATCTCAGCGGATCTGTTCGATGATCGCTCCTGAAAGTCAGGTTTTCAACTCGGCGTATGCTTCCGCGCTGGAAGCTGGTCGCGAACTGCCGGAGGCCGATCGTCGCTTTGGCGAAGAAGAAACGCGAACCTGAGCTCGACGACATCCGGCCAGATCTGTGGAACGACGATGTCACGCCGGCCACCTATACGGCCGCGAACGAGAAGTACCAGGCGGCGATCCTCGACCAGTACAAGCTCTATGTCGAGATGGCCGACCGGATCAGTGCCCGCCGTGGTCTGACGAACACGTTCTTCCTGACGCTCAACAGCGCGGTGTTCACGCTGTTCGGAGTGTTCTGGAAGGACCGGCCCACCGAGATCTCCAGCTGGGCGCTCGTGCTGCTCGCGGCGGTCGCGGTTGGGCAGACGGCGGCCTGGTGGGTCATCGTGCGCTCATATCGCCAACTGAACACGGCGAAGTACAAAGTCGTCGGTTTGCTGGAGGAGCGGCTCCCGGCATCGCCGTACTGGTCCGCCGAGTGGACCGCGCTCGCGAAGGGTAGGGATCCGAGCGTCTACCTCCCGCTTACGCATGTCGAGCAATGGGTGCCTGTGCTCTTCGCAGTCGTGTACCTGCTTGGCTTCCTTCTCGCTCTGACGTCGTAGTTCCTGCTGCACAGGGTGGTGCCTTGATCGCGCGCACCCGCAAGCAACCGAGAATCGAGGTTCGTCCCCATGTTGTCCAAGCCCCGCACGGGATCGAGGTCGTCGGCACCGGCTGGCATAGCTGCCCCGTCTGCTTGACCGTCGAGAACGGCGCGACGGTGCGGGTCAGAGTTCTGCTCGGAGAGCCACAGGGCGAACTGGTGCGGCCACTCGGCGGAGAGTTCGTCTGCGTGCTCGACGTCCCCGGGCTCGAACCAGGAACATGCCGAGTTGCAGGGATTAGCGGGAGCGACGGGACTCGAACCCGCGACCTCCGGCGTGACAGGCCGGCGTTCTAACCAACTGAACTACGCCCCCGCGGGCGGCGGCCATTGTACCCGGGGCGCTCCGAGGCGGCCGGTAGCCTGGATCCGTGACCAAGGTCGACTGGCTCGCGCTCGCCTTCGTCACCCTCACTGCACTGCTCGGACTGAAGAAGGGGCTCATCGCGAGCGCCCTCTCCGTCACCGGGATTGTCGTCGGCGCGATCGTCGGCGCCCGACTCGCGCCGCAGTTGCTCACCGGCGGCTCGAACTCTCCTTACACGCCGCTCGCCGGCCTCGCCGGCGCTGCGTTCGGAGCGGTGTTGTTCGAGACTGCGGGCGCTTTTCTCGGGGGGATGGCGCGCGGAGCACTCCCGTTGCCGCCGCGTCGCGCGCTCGATTCAGCAGGCGGGTTCGTGCTCGGCGCTGCTGCGGGGCTTGCGCTCGTGTGGGTCGTCGGCGCGTCCGCATTGCTCATTCCGGGTCAGAAGGATCTGCGGCGGGCCGCGCAGCAGTCGCTCGTTCTGCAACGGCTCTACTCGGCGCTGCCGCCGTCCAGCGTGATGAAGATCCTCGCGCGCGTCGACCCGTTCCCGAGCATCGGGGGACCGCTGGCGCCGGTCGACCCGCCGGACCCGACTCTGCTCGAATCGCCCGGTGTGCGGAGCGCTGCGCCGAGCGTCGTGCGCGTGCTCGGGACGGCGTGCGGCCTGCGCATCGCCGGCAGCGGCTGGGTCGTCGAGCCGTCGCTCGTCGTCACCGCGGCGCATGTCGTCGCCGGGCAGGAGGACACCGTGGTCACCTCGTCGCGCCTGCCGCGCACGCCCGTGACCGTCGTCGCGTTCGACCGCAAGAACGACCTCGCGCTGCTTCGCGTGCCCGGTCTGCGCCTGCGGCCGCTGCCGCTTCGCAAGCCCAAGCCCGGGCAAGCCGTGGCGATTCTCGGCTATCCGGAGAACGGTCCGCTCACCGTCGTCGCCGGCCGGCTGGGCGCTACGAGCGTCGTGCTCAGTGAGGACGCCTACGGCCACGGGCCCGTCGCACGAACGATCACGGCCGTGCGAGGGGATGTGCGGCACGGCGACTCGGGCGGGCCAACCGTGGACACGTCGGGCAACGTCGCGACGACGGTCTTCGCCGCGAGGCTCGGCAGCAAGGGCGGCTTCGGGATCCCCATCGACGTGCTGCGCAAGCTCCTGCGCGGCGATCTTTCGCACAGCGTCTCGACCGGCGCGTGCGCGACCTGACTAACGAAACAGTTCCAGCGCGCGCTCGGGCGACCGGAACGGGGCGACGACGTAGACGCCGCGGGCGCGCGTGCGCGCCGCTTCGATCAGGTTCTGCGCGACCTCCGCGCCGACACGCGCGGCGTCCGTGCCCGCATCGCGCAGCGCCGCCTGCACGTGATCCGGCACCACGATGCCCGGCACCTCGTTGTGGATGCGCCGCGCGAGCTGCAGGCTCGGCAGCGCCCAGACACCGACGAGCAGCGGGATCGGCGACTCGCCGCCGAGCCGTTCGAGGAACGCGTCGAGATACGCGATGTCGAACAGCACCTGCGTCATCGCAAACTGTGCACCGGCCTCGACCTTGCGCGCGAAGCGGGCGAGCTCGACGTCGAGGTCGTCCGCCGTCGGGTTGACGGCGACGCCGATGTAGAAGTGCGTCGGCGCGTCGATCGCGCGGCCGCGGAAGTCCTCGCCCTCGTTCAGGTGCGCGAGCAGCTCGGTCAGGCCGATCGCGTCGACCTCGTACACGCCGCGCGCGCCGGGGTAATCGGCCTCCTCCGGCGGATCGCCCGTCACGGCGAGGATGTTGCGGACGCCTTCCGCGTGCGCGCCGAGGAGCTGCGACTCGAGGCCCGTGATCGTCGAGTCGCGCGGTGTCAGATGCGGGATGGTCTCGATGCCGGCAAACCGCTCGATCGCGACGGACGCCATCAGGCCGCTCATGCGCGCACGGGCGCGCGGGTTGTCGTTGACGTCGACGACGTGCGCATAGCCGGAGTCCCTGATCGTGCGTGCGGCCTCGAGCAGCGCGTGGTTGTCGCCGCCGAGCGGTGGGTCGAGCTGGATCGAGACGACGAACTCGTTCGTGCTCAGCAGACGCTGCAACTCCGTCTCGCTGCGCTCCGCGTCGTGCACGATCTTCAGCCGCCGCTCGTCGATCGTCAGCGGGCGCGAGGGCGGCAGGTTCGCGTCCACCGCTCCGCGAATGGCTGCGATCTCCGCCGGGGTCGTGCCGCAACAGCCGCCGATGACGCCGGCACCCAGCCCGCGCGCCTGGGCTGCGAACTCGGCGAAGTACTCCGGCGTCGCGTGCGGATAGACGACGCGAGGCCCGGAGAGGCTGGCGAGGCCGACATTCGGCAGCGCGGCGAGGACGAGTCCGTTGTGCTGCATCTCCTGCAGCGCCGCCAGCGCGCTCGCCGGGCCTGCGCCGTGGTTCGCGCCCGCAGCCGCGACGCCGAGCCCCGCGAGCCGCGTTCCGGCCTGTCTCGCGGACACGCCGCCGAGGGTCTGTCCCTCCTCGTCGAACGTCATCAGCGCGACGATCGGGAGGCTCGAGACGCTCCGCACCGCCGCGATCGCCTCCTCGAGCTCGTCCAGGTCGTAGAAGGTCTCGACCATGAAGACGTCCGCGCCGCGGCCTTCCAGGATCGACGCCTGCTCCGAGAAGAGCTCCGCACGCGACTCCGGTCGCAGCTCGACGTCGCCGAGCGGCCCGATCGAGCCCGCGATGAAGACGTCGGCTCCGGTCATCTCGCGCGCCTCTCGCGCAAGGCGCACGCCGGCGGAGTTGATCCGCTCGAACTCGTCCTCCAGGAAGGTCGCCGCGAGCTTCGGCCGGTTCGCGCCGAACGTATTGGTCTCGATGAGCTCCGCGCCGGCACGGATGTAGCCGACGTGAACCGAGACGACGCTGTCCGGTGCGCGCACGTTCGCCTCCTCCGGAGAGCGCAGCCGGGGCACGGCGGCCGAGATGAGCGCGCCCATGCCGCCGTCCGCGACGATCGGCGGGCCGTCACGCAGCCGCTCCTCGAATCGATTCATCGCATGAGCGTAATCAAGCTCAAGTCGCGATCCCGCTCTGCCGATACTCAGCATGAGTTCCGCGTCCGGGGACTAACGGCATTAGCTCTGCGGATCGGGTCTCGTCGGCGGCGGCCGTGCCGAGGTCGCCGCCGGCTCTATTTTCAGGAGTCGTGAACGGTGCGGCCTTCCATGCCGCCCGCGACCGTGACGATCTCGCCCGTCACGTGCCCGGAAAGCTGATCCGAAGCAAGCACGACGATCTGGCGCGCGACGTCCTCGGGCTGCGCGACCTTGCGCAGGGCCATCGTTCGCGAGGCGCGTCGAACCTGCTCCGGGTCGATGACGCCGCGGGTCATCGGCGACTCCGTCCAGCCCGGGAACACGGCGTTCACGCGCGCGAGCGGCGCCACGCGCACGACCTCGTTCTTGACGCTGAGCATCAGCCCGACGAGCGCCGCCTTCGCCGCCGCGTAGTCGGCGTGCCCGGCCTCGCCGAAGCTGCCGGCGGTCGAGCCGACGAAGACGAGCGAGCCGTGACCCCGTTCGGCGACGGAGCGGAGAAAGCCGCGCGCCGTCAGGAACGCGGACGTGAGGTTCGCGCGCAGCGTCGCCTCCCAGCGTTCGAGCGGCAGTTCCCACACGGGGACGTCGCCGCGCGGCCACTCGCCGACGACCGCCGCGCAGACGTCGAGCGGACCGGCGGCGGCGAACAACGCGTCGACCTCCGCCTCGATCGTCAGGTCTGCGCCGAAGAGCTCGCCTCCGATCTGCGCCGCGACCGCTTCTGCACGATCGCGTCCCCTCCGGTAGTGCACGACGACTGAGGCGCCCTCGGCTGCGAACTCGCGCGCGCACGCGGCGCCGATTCCGCCCGACGCACCGGTCACGAGGACGCGCTTGCCTGCGAGCCCGGTGTCCACGGTTTGAGAGGCTACCGCTGTGAAGGTTCACGTCATCAGCGACATGGAAGGCGTCGCCGGAATCGTCAAGTGGCAGCAGACGAGCGGCGGCGACCCGATGTACGAGGAAGGTCGGCGTCTCTACACCGAGGAGATCAACGCCGCCGTTCGCGGCGCGAAAGCGGCAGGGGCGACCGAGATCGTGGTCATGGACTGCCACGGTGCCGGCGGTGGCTGGTCGTTCAACTCGCTCGTGCCCGAGCTGCTCGACCCCGACTGCGAGTTCGTCGTGCAGCAGGAGTGGACCGAATACACCGCCTTCCTCGAGTCGGGCTGCGACGCGGCCCTCTTCGTCGGCATGCACGCGATGAACGGTGCGCCGACCGGCGTCCTCAACCACACCGTCTCGGGGCAGGAGTGGCAGAACCTGTGGTTCAACGGCACCCTCGTCGGCGAGACCGGGATCAACGCCGCACTCTGCGGTACGTGGGGCGTGCCGGTGCTGCTCGTGACCGGCGACCGAGCGACGTGCGAGGAAGGGGAGAGCCTGCTGGGGTCAGGGCTGACGACCGTGGCTGTCAAAGAGGGCATCGGCCGCTACTCGGCGCGTCAGATTGCCCCGCTTCGCGCGCGCGAGCTGATCGAGGACGGCGCGAAGCGCGCGCTACAGGACCTGACGGCCGTCGCGCCGTACGACCCCGGCAGCCCGTGCACGATCGAAGTGGAGTACAAGATCACGTCGGCGGTCGACACGCTGCGACGCGTTCACGGCGTCGAGGTCGTCGACGCGCGCAGGATCCGCTCCACCGCCGACACGTGGTGGGCGGCCTGGCAGCAGTTCTTCTTCTTCGGCTAGCGCCGCGCGGCCGCAGGCGCCACGCCGAGCTCCTCGACGAGCACCAGGAATGCCGTGGCGTACGGCGACCCCTCGCAGCGCCGGCGCACTTCGTCCCAGTCGATCTGCTCGCGGACCGCGCGCGCGATCTCGAGCACGCTCGAGTAGTCGAGGTTCTGCTCGTTCAGCGCGAGCAGCTTGGTTGCGAGCACGTCGTCGAGCGACGCGACGAGCATCGTCACCGCATACACGTCCATCTCGTCCGAGCGCTCGAACCACTCGTCGGTGATCGGCCCGCCGCGCGGCTCGTAGATCAGGTCGACCAGGACATCACCGTCCCACGCCTTGAGCAGCCAGCCTTCGGGCGGCGTCTCCGGCGTGAGCCCTGCCGCGACGAGCGCCTCCTGCGCACGCTCCGCGTCCTCCGGCTTGACGAAGAAGTCGACGTCGTGCTCCGTCTTCGCACCGCCGCGCGCCCACACGGCGAGCCCGCCGCCGAGCGCAAACCGAACGTCGGCGTCGCGCAACGCGCCGGCCGCCTTCTTCAGCGTGTTGAGGATGACCTCGAAGTCGAAGTCGACGCCCACGTCGAAGGGCCGTACCCGGGGTTGGCTGCTACCAATCCGCGGTAATGGTGGAGCGATGACCTGCATCCGCATTGCGGCGGCCGGCGACCTGCATGCGGACCAGCGGACCCGGTCGCGTATCGAAGACGCGTTCGGCCACGTCGCGGACGCCGCCGACGTCGTCCTCCTCGCCGGCGACCTGACCGCGCACGGCGAGCCCGACGAGATGGCGGTCGTCGCGTCTGCCGCCGCCGAGGTCGACGTGCCGGTGTACTCGGTACTCGGCAACCACGACTATCACGCGAACTGCGTTGACGAGATCACGGCGATGCTCGAGGCCGCGGGTGTCGTCGTGCTCGAGCGTTCGTGGGCGCGGGTGACAGTCGCGGACACGACGGTCGGCATCGCCGGCACGAAGGGCTTCGTCGGCGGCTTCCCCGGGAGTACGCTGCCCGACTTCGGCGAGCCGCTCCTGCGCCAGGTCTACGCCGAGACGGGTAAGGACGTCGCCGCACTCGATCGTGCGCTGGCCGAGATCGCCGAGTGCCCGCTGCGCGTCGTGCTCCTCCACTACTCGCCCACGATGAGCACCCTCGTCGGCGAACCGGAGTCGATCTGGACGTATCTCGGCACGAACCGGCTCGACGGGCCGATCCAGAAGCACCGACCCGACCTCGTGCTGCACGGTCACGCGCACGAGGGCACCTTCGCCGGCTCCGTCGGGCCCGTGCCCGTGTACAACGTGGCGGTGCATGTCATGCGCCGTGACTTCTTCGTCTTCGAGCTCGACACCGACGCCCCCGGCGGCCACGGCGCGCGGCTCGAGGCAACGGTGTGAAGACCGTCTCTCGCATCTCGTTCGCGCCGGTGAAGGGAATGGGCCTCGTGCATCCCGACGAGATTCGCCTGGAAAGCTTCGGCGTTGCATCGAACCGCCGCTTCTACG
>JBJMJE010000132.1:0-4595 GCA_045806505.1 Gaiellaceae bacterium | reverse complement strand
GGATGGATGCGTCCGTCCTCGATCAGCTTCACGAGCGTCAGCTTGGCCGTCTCGCGGCGGATGCCGTCGAACGACGACAGGACAACGGCCTGCGGCGTGTCGTCGATGATGAAGTCGACGCCGGTCAGGTGCTCGAGCGTGCGGCTGTTCCGGCCCTCCCGGCCGATGATCCGGCCCTTCATGTCGTCGGACGGAAGCTCGACGAGCGTCACGGTCGTCTCCGAGGCGTGGGAGGCGGCGACCCGCTGCAGGGCGTCGGCGACGAGGTTGCGCGCGCGGCGCTTCGCCTCGGTCCGGGCCTCCTCCTCCATCTGGCGGACCCGGCGAGCAAGCTCGTGACGGATCAGGTCTTCGGATCGCTCCAGCAAATGCTGCTTCGCCTCGGCGATCGTCATGCCTGACAGCCGCTCGAGCTCGCGGAGCTCGCGCTGCTTCGTCTCCTTCAGCTCCGCGTGGAGCGCCTTCGAGGCATCCTCGCGGTCGGCGAGCCCCTGCTCTCGGCGCGACAGCTCGAGCAGCTTCCGCTCGAGCTCCTCGTCGCGGGACTGGAGACGCTCCTCTGCGCGCGCGAGCTGCGCGCGGCGCTCGTTGACCTCCTCGTCGATCTGCGCACGGAGCTTCACCGCTTCCTCGCGCGCCTCCACGTGAGCCTCGCGCCGCATGGCCTCCGCCTCGCGCTCTGCGTCCTGCAGGAGCTGCTGCCGCGCCCGCATCGCCTTGTCGAATCGCGAAGCGCCGACGGTGCGAACGAGCACGACGCCGAGCACGCCACCTAGCACGAGGCCGATCAATATCCCAGCGGCGACGAGCACAGGGGCACCTCCGGTCGTGCCGGCACGCGTGTCCCGGAATCTGCGGAGGCGAACGGGGTGGCGCCCCGCGCCACGAGAGCTGTTACGGGTCTACGTCGCTAAGTGGGATCGGTCGGTGGACGTTATCTCTCGGGGTTTCGCTCGTTCGATTCGGAAAGCGTCGTGTGCAGGCAAATCGTCGAATTCAGAGGATTCATCCTACCGCTCGTCACTGGTCGTGTGCAAAGCCGCGTCGGCCGAGCCACGCGGGGCCGCGATCTCCGAAGCGCGACGCCCGTGCGGATTCCGGCTCGAGCCGGGCCAGCGCGTCCTCTGTCGGTAGCCCGCGGCGCTCGAGGTCCGCCCTGATATACGCGTCGCCGTAACCGCGCTCGGCGAGACGTTCGGCGCGCGTCATCGCTGTGCGCGCGTCGTCGAGGTAGCCGAGGCGCTCGAGGTCGTCGAGTGCTCGGCGGCGCTCCTCGTCCGCGAAGCCGCGCTGCTCGAGCCGTTCGTCGAGCTCCGACCTGGAGCGGTCGGCCGCGCGGAGCGCTCGCAGCGCGACGTCCTCAGCTCTTGGCTCAGCTCTTGAGCGTGGCAACCTCTTCGCGCGCCTTCGCTGCATCTTCGGGCGCTGCCGTCGGCAGCAGCCGCGCGGATACGACCTGGTCCGGCCCCAGCTGTGCCTGGAGCGCCGCCAGGATCCCCTGCGTCACGTCCGGGTGCTCGCGCAGGAACGCCGTCGCGTTCTGCCGGCCCTGGCCGAGGCGCTCGTCGCCGAAGCTGAAGTACGAGCCGGAATTCTGCACGACCTTCCGCTCGATGCCGGCGTCGAGCACGGTGCCCTCCCATGGCACACCGACGCCGTAGATGATGTCGAACTCGGCCTGCTTGAACGGCGGTGCGACCTTGTTCTTGACGACCTTGACGCGGACGCGGTTGCCGATCGCCTCGACGCCGTCCTTCAACGTCTCGATGCGGCGGATGTCGAGCCGCACCGACGAGTAGAACTTGAGCGCGCGACCGCCGGGCGTCGTCTCGGGATTGCCGAACATGACGCCGATCTTCTCGCGGAGCTGGTTCGTGAAGAGGCAGATCGTGTCTGTGCGGTTGAGCGTTCCGGCGAGTTTGCGAAGCGCCTGGCTCATGAGGCGCGCCTGCAGGCCGACGTGGGTGTCGCCCATCTCGCCCTCGATCTCCGCCTTCGGCGTCAGCGCCGCGACGGAGTCGATGGCGACGACGTCGAGCGCGCCGGAGCGGATGAGGAGCTCGGTGATCTCGAGCGCCTGCTCTCCGGTGTCCGGCTGGGAGACGAGCAGGTTGTCGATGTCGACGCCGATCCGCTTCGCATAGCCGGGATCCATCGCGTGCTCCGCGTCGATGAACGCGCAGATGCCGCCGCGGCGCTGCGCCTCCGCGATCACGTGGTAGACGAGCGTCGTCTTGCCGGAAGACTCGGGGCCGAAGATCTCGACGATGCGTCCGCGCGGCAGGCCGCCGACCCCGAGCGCGAGATCGAGCGCGAGCGATCCCGTCGAGACCGCGCCGACCCCTACCGCCGCACGGTCGTTCATCTTCATGACGGCGCCCTTGCCGAAGCTCCGCTCGATCTGGCCGAGCGCCGCGTCCAGTGCCTGATCCCGATCCACTATGAGCCTCCTAAACGCACCGATTCGAGGACGACGTACTCCGCCCCGGTCGGGCGCAGCACGGAAAGGTAAGCAGCCGCTTCGGACGTCACGATCGGCTCCAGTTCGGGCAGCGGCGGCCGTAGCCGCGGCCGCTCGCGGAAGCGCAAGACCGTGACGTGCGGAAGCCACGTGTCGCGCTCGGCGCGGCCGAGCAGGTCGCGCTGGAGCCCGAGCGCCAGTCGCTCCACGCCGTCGTCGCGCGAGAAGACGAGCATGCCGACGGATTGCGTCTCGCGATAGCGCTCCACGGTGAAAGACGGAGGCTCGGTCCCGGCTGCGCGTCGCCGGAGCGTCTCGACGACCTCGTCCACACGCGATCGAGGCTGCCGGCCGAGGAACGCGAGCGTGAAGTGCAGGTTCTCGCGCGGGACGACTCGTCCACGCTCGAGCCCCGCCTGCCACGCGACGATCGCGTCGGCCGCATCGTCCGGAACGCGGAGGCCGCAAAAGAGCCTGACGTATTCATCGCCTGCGACCCTATCCCGACGCGTCATTCACGTTCGTCACGGTTCTGTGTCAGAAGTCGCCGCAGCAAATGGAGCGCGGCGACGGTCGCGCGCCGGCGGATCGAGTCACGGTCCTGCCCGTAGGTGAACTGGATGCCGTGCGACGCCTCCGGCGTCTGCGCGTGGAGGTGCACGAGCCCGACCGGCTTGTCCGCCGTGCCGCCGCCGGGGCCCGCGATCCCGGTGACCGAGACGGCCACGTCTGCGCCGAGCCGCTCGCGGACGCCGGCGCTCATCGCGGCAGCCGTCTCCTCCGAGACCGCGCCGTACCGTTCGAGCGTGTCGCGCGGAACGCCGAGCTCGCGCTCCTTCACCTCGTTCGCGTACGAGACGACCGAGCCCAGGAAGACATCGCTCGACCCGGGCACGGAGGTGAGGCGTGCAGCGACCATCCCGCCGGTGCACGACTCGGCGGTCGCGAGCGTCCAGCCGCGTGCGCGGCAGAGATCGAGCACCACCTCCTCGATCCCGCGCTCGTCCTCGGCGAAGAGATGCCGCGCGAGGCGGTCGCGGAACACGTTCGCGAGGCCATTCGCAGGTCCGTACAGGTCGACGTGGATCTCGAAGTCCCGCGCACAGATCGTCGCAACGACGCCGGGCGGCTCGCCCCCCGCCTCCGTGAGCGCGCGCGCGACCTCGGACTCGCTCGCGCCGTAGAAGCGGAGAACGCGGTGCTCGGGCGGCTCGACACCTGCCAGGACGCTCCTGACCGCATCCGTCTCGAGCGCGCGCGGCCAGAGGCGTTGCAGTTCCGCGGGCGGGCCGGGCAGGACGATCACGACGGCGTTCCTCGCGCGGAGGACGAGCCCCGGCGCCGTGCCGGCAAGCCCGAGCGAGACCGCACCGTGCGGAAGCGTCGCCTGCTTGCGCACACCTGCCTCGAAGTCCGCGTACGGGCGGTTCAGCCGCTCCGCGACCGCGCGCGAGATTCCTCCGATCTGCGTGCGCAGTCCCTCGTCGACGTGCAACGAGAGTCCGGCGGCGCGTGCGACGAGCTCGACTGTCCGGTCGTCGTGCGTCGGCCCGAGCCCGCCGGAGACGACGCAGAGGTCCGCCTCGAGCCCGACGGCGAACGCCGCCTCGAGCTCGTGCTCGTCGTCGCCCACGATCGTGATCGACGCGGGCTCGAGCCCGAGCCGCACCAGCTCGCGTGCGAGAAAGGGGCCGTTGCGGTCCGTGCGATCTCCGCGCACGAGCTCGCTCCCGGTAATGACCAGCGCGCTACGCAGACGGGAAGATGCCGCGCGCGGTGACGACGAACGCCTGCGGCTTGCCGCCGGGATACGTGACGCGCCGGCCGTTCACGACGATGCGCAGGTTGCCGGGCGTGCCGGTGTTGATCCAGAGCCGCTGGCGCGTGAAGTGCTTCGTCTCGCCGGCCGCGAGCTCCTTCCCCTGGAGGAGGATGCGGCCGGTCGGTCCGCCGCTGCGCACTGCAAGAAGCAACGCGTTGCCGTGCACCGCCCGCAGCGTCACGCGCGCGAGCTTCGGGTTGCGCGCCGCCGCCTTCTTGTGGTGCTTCGGCTTGGGCTTGGGCGTCGTGTCGGTCGAGATCCCGGGAACCGTCTGGTCCGGCGGCGAGCCGCCGGTCCAGGCGACGATCACGA
>JBJMJE010000131.1:0-16743 GCA_045806505.1 Gaiellaceae bacterium | reverse complement strand
AGACCTCGGCGACGCGGTCGTCCTCGAGGACGGCGACACGCTGCTCGCCGACGTCGACGGACACGAGCAGGTCGCGCTTCGCGGCCGGCAGCGGCGCACGGCGCGGTGCCGGCCGGCGCTTCTCGCCCCGCGCGGCGCGATCCTTGCGCTGCTGCGCGCGGCGCTCCTCGGCCTGCGAGCGGACCGGCTCGGCCTTCTCCTTCTCCTTTGCGGGGCCCGATTCGGGCTTCTTGCGGCCCTTGCCACCGCGCGTACCGCGGCGGCGCTTCGGCGTTGCAGGTGCTTCTACGGTGCTGGTGACAGCCGCTCTGGCGGCGGGTTCCTCAGGTACTTCTACTACTGGAGCGGCGGCCTCCGGAGGCGCCTGCTCCCGCTCCGGCTTCTGCCGGCGAAACCATTTGAACGGCAAATGAAATCCTCTCTAGCGCGCGAGGCTGCTTGCAAGCGCACGTCGCAGCGCTGGTTGTCTCGGTGAAAAACATATTGACCAGAGTACCAGCGGTTGCCGCTGCCGCGGCCTTCGCGCGAGATGCTGCGCATCTCGTGCGACAAGACCGGGCAGGCGCGCCTGCGGCGCGCGTGCCCTTCGGCTCCGTTTGGAGGCGCGCCGCTTCGATCGACGTCGGTGAGGAGCGCGGCAAAGCCGCACTGCCGGCGTGGTCGATTTCGAAAGGACGGTGCGTCCAAGGCGCGGCTTGGCCGCGCCGACACCGACGTTGGCGCAGCATTTCGAGCGACGCGAGTCGCGCCGTCCGGTGCCGGTCCTATGGTGCGCCGCATGGCGAACCGAGACGCATACGAGCTCTTGCAGATCGAGGAGGCGGACGCCTGGTTCGAGTACCTCGAGGCCACGAGCGGTCAACTGGAGATCCGCTACAACGAAGTCGAGCCGTGGGCGTGGGCCCGGCTCCATCAGCGGCTGCGGGCGATCAGGACGAAGAAGCAGAAACTGAAGCCGGCAGCGGCGGCCTAGCTTCTGCACGCGGCGTCGCGCGCGTCTCCGAGTAGCGCAGCGCGGCCTCGCCGATCGCACGCGTGCCCGCATACGCGACGGCGCCTTTCACCGCCCAGCCGAGCACGGGGATGAAGTTCAGCAGCTCCCTCGCGATCGCGCGGAAGCCGAAGCCTGCGCCGACGGTCGCGAGCAGCTCGGGCGCGCGCTGCCCGTCCAGCTCGAGACCGTGCGTCGCAAGGATCCGCATCACGAGCCGCAGCTGATGCAGCGTCAGCACCGGCAGGTCGACGCCGGGGACGAACACGGCGGCGCCGATGATTCCGTTCTTGCGCGAGAAGCGGTCGATCAGCTGCGCCGACACGGCCGGTCGCATCACCGGGAGCCGCCGCGCGAGCGACGTCGCCTCCTCGCCGATCTTCCGCGCGATCGCGCGCGCCACGCCCTCCACCGGGAAGCCGTGTCCGGGCTCGGCGCGAACGATGTCGGTAGCCAGCACGAACGGAATGCGACGCGGCGCCTTTCGCCCGGCCGCGACGACGATCGTCGGGACGCGTGCGCGGTGTGCGCGCTTGAGCGCGCGCTCGTCGTCCTTCGTGAGGCTGTCTCCGATCACGTAGACGAAGACCTCGACGTCGCGCGGATCGTCGCCGACGAGTACCGCGGACGTATCGCCGCGGGCCGACAACTCGCGCGCGAGCTGATCGGCAAGCGTGCCGCCGACCATCATCGGCTTGTTCGACGTCGAGCGCACCTCTTTCAGCAGCCCGAGGACCGCTCCCATCCGGAGCGGCACCCTCATCGCCGCCTGAAGGGAGCGCCGCGCGCGTGGATCGAGAGCAGCACGCCCATCGCGGCGAGGTTCGCGATCATCGAGGAGCCGCCGACGCTGATGAACGGGAGCGGGATGCCGGTGATCGGAGCGATGCCCATCGTCATCCCAACGTTCACGTAGATCTGGAAAAGAAACGCGACGACGATGCCGCCGGCGACGATGGCCGAGAACGGGTCGCGCGCGACGGTGATGATCCGCAGCCCGCGCCAGACGACGAGCAGGTACAGGCAAAGCAGAATCGCCGCTCCGAAGAAGCCGCGCTGCTCGGCGAACGACGCGAAGACGAAGTCGGTCGCATGCTCGGGGAGGTACGACAGGTTCGTCTGCGTTGCGCCCGCGACGCCTCGGCCGTCCAGCCCGCCGGCGCCGACGGCGACCTTCGACTGCGTGATGTTGTACGTCGCTCCGGAGGGATCGGCCTCGGGATGCAGGAAGCCGGTGATCCGCTTCACCTGGTACGGCTGCAGGACGTGCGCTCCGGCGGCGGGCAGCGCCCAGAGGATCAGCACCGCGCCGACGAGCACCGCTCCTGCGAGGAACGCCATCGTCAGCCAGCGCGTGCCTGCGATGAACAGCACGGCCGCCAGCGCCGCGCCGTAGACGAGCGCGGTGCCGAAATCCGGCTGCATGAACACGAGCGTGATGGGCAGAGCGGCGAGCCCGATGGCGCTGAGGGTCGTGCGCGGGTCGTTGATCCTCCTGACGCGCTCGGCGAGGAACCCGCCGATGGCGAGAACGAACAGCAGCTTTCCGAACTCCGACGGCTGGAAGCGGAACGGCCCGATGTCGAGCCAGCGCTGCGAACCGCGCGTCACGGGCCCGGCGAGGAAGACGAGGAGCATGACTGCGACAGTGGTGATGTAGAGCGGGCGCCAGTACCGCTGCAGCCGTCCCGGGTCGAGGACGAGCGCGAGCGCGAACGCGACCACGCCCGCTGCCACGAAGGCGAGCTGCCGTGTCAGGAAGTAGTGCGGGCTGCTCTCGACGTCGTGGTGCGTGATGCCGTTGATCGCCCAGAGGCCGTAGACGACGAGCGCGACGACGCCGGCGAGGAGCAGCCAGTCGAGCCTCCGCAGGAACGAGACGTCGGCCGCTGCGGCGGCACGGCGCGCCCTCGCGCGGGCGCGCTCTCCTGCAGACGGTGTGTATTCGATCGCCATCAGTCGCTGTGGATGGCGCCGATTGCGGGCGCCTTCTGGTGGAAGTACTGCTCGAACACCTTCAATGCCGTGGGCGCCGCGGCCGTTCCGCCGTGGCCGCCGTTCTCGATCAGCGCGCAGACGACGAGCTTGGGATCGTCATACGGGCCGTAGCCGCACCACCACGACTGGTTGAACAGGCGCGCGATTCCGTCACCGGGGTCGATCGCCTTCTCGGCGGTGCCGGTCTTGCCGGCGATCGGCACGGGGAAGCCGCCGAACACCGCCGACGACGTGCCCAGCGGATCGTGCGTCGCCTTGAGCAGGCCTCGGCGCACGACGTCGAGCGCTCCGGGATCGATGTTGATCTGCTGCGCGGCGGGCGCTGCCGGGTGCGGCGCCGCGCCGCCCGTGATCGACTGGTCGACGCTGAGCAAGAGGTGCGGCGTCACGAGCTTGCCGCCGTTCGCGAGCAGCGCGTAGAAGCGCGCCATCTGGAGCGGCGTGACGAGCAGGTCCTTCTGCCCGATCGCGAGCTGGATCGAGTCGCCAGGCTTCCAGAGGCTGTCGAGGCGCCAGCAGCACGGGTCCGTCTTCTGCGTGAAGGTCCGCTTGCGCCATTCGGGCGTCGGCAGCAGGCCCGACGCCTCGGGACCGACGTCGATCCCGGTGCGGCGGCCGAAGCCGAAGCTCGATGCCCAGGCCTGCAGCGGATGGCCGTAGCTGGCCGCGAGCTGGTAGAAGCGGTTGCCGAGCTCGTAGAAGTAGGTGTCGCACGAGATCGCGAGCGCGGTCGGCAGGTCGATCGCGGCGTTGACGTACGGGTCCCAGTTCTTGAAGATCTGGTGGCCGCGATCCTCCGGCGCCGTGTACGTGCCCGTGCACGCCTCTGGCGCGTACGGCGAGACGAGGTGCTGCTGCATCGCCGCGAGCGCGGTGACCGGCTTGAACGTCGACCCCGGCGGATAGGCGCCGACGAGCGCGCGGTTGAGCGCGGGATAGTTCTTCGCCTTCGCGGTCTCGGCGGTGAGCCCCTGCGCCGCGAGCTTCTTCATCGTCACCCGGCCCGAGTAGACGCCGGGGTTGTACGCCGGCGCCGACGCGAGGGCGAGCACCGAGCCGTCGTGCGGGTCGAGCGCGACGATTGCGCCGCCGTTCGCGTCCCAGCAGCCGTAGCAATTCGAGTCGCGAGCGAGCTGGATGCCGTACGCAAGTGCCTTCTGCGCTGCCTCCTGCAGACGGAGGTCGAGCGTCAGGCGCACCGCGTTTCCCGGCGTCCATTCTTTCGCCAGCTCGACGGACCCCTGAGGGATTCCGAGCGAGTTCACGCGCAGGCGGCTGAAGCCGGGCGTGCCGCGCAGGTACGGATCGAAGGCCGATTCGATCCCGGCCTGTCCGACCTTGTCGCCTGCGACGACGCCGAACGGATGCTTCTTCAGCTCCGGCTTCGAGACCTCGGAGACATAGCCGAAGAGCTGCGCCGCGATCTGTCCATGGGGATAGTGGCGCAGGAACGAGTCCTGGAACGTCAGCCCGCGGAATTCGTACTGGTGCTCCTTGAGGTACGCGATCTGCGGCTCGCCGACCGGTTCCTTCACGATCACCGGCGTCAGCGGGTCGCCCTTGCGCTCGGCAATGCCCTTGAGCATCTCCTTCACGGGCACGTGGACGACACTCGACAGGTGCTTCAGCTCGCGCAGCCGGACGTACCACTTGTCCGGTAGGTCCGCCGGCCACAGCGCGACCGCGGTGCCGCCGTGGTTGTCGACGAGCACGCGGCCGTTGCGGTCGAGGATCGGTCCGCGTGGCGCCTCCTGCCGGATCGTGCGCAGCTGGTTCGTCCGCGCGACGCGCAGGTAGTGCGTGCCGGACAGCACCTGCAGTGCCCAGAGGCGGAGGAACAGCGCAGCGAAGACGAGCAGCACGACTCCGCCGAGCACGGCGACGCGCAGCGCCATCTGCGGCGTCAGGCGATAGGGCTCCTCGACGCCGGGCGTCGGCGGCAGGAACGTCCGGCCCTTGCCGGCCGCGCTAGCCAAGGAGACGCACCTCCCCCGCGCGCTCGCGCCAGTCGACCGGCGGCAGCAGCTTCGTCACGACCCAGTAAACCGGCGCGGTGAGGATCAGGTTCAGCGCGATCGTCGGCACGAGCGACTCGACGAGGATCCGCCGCGCGGAGACCGGGTCCCCGAGCAGGAAGTGCAGCACGAGCACGCCGACGGCGTAGAGGACGGTCACGACGGCGACGGACACGAACGGCGCGTGCGTGCGATCGCGTCCGGTCGTCTCGCCGTACCGCCCGATCCAGTAGCCGCCGACGGTGAGCACGAGCGACGTCAAGCCGAGCGTCTCGAGATTCGCGGTATCGATGAGCAGGCCCCCGAAGAAGCCGCCCGTGGCGCCGAAGATCGAGCCGCGCAGCAAGGCAACGGAAACGATCGTCACGAGCAGCAGGTTCGGCATGCCGCCGAAGACGTCGACGTTCGACAGCAGCGAGACCTGGACGATGGCGACGAGGAAGAGCAGAGCTCCCGCCTTGACGACGTCGAGTGGGTTCACTTGCGGTCGAGCGGGACGAGGATCGCGACTGAATCGAGCGACGAGAAGTCGGCGAACGGCGTCACCTGGATGTGCTTGAACTCGTCGACGTTGTTCTGGTAGACGCTCGCCACGCGCCCGATCAGGATCCCGCGGGGATAGATGTCGGGCAGCGACGCGAGCTGCGTGCCGGCGGTCACGACGAAGTCGCCCGGACGCACGACCTTCTCCTTGGAAACGCGGCTGAACACCAGCTCCGCGCCGCCGCCGGGACCGTGCTGGACGAGGCCGTATGCGTTCGTTCTCAGGTCGGACGCTGCAACCGCGCTCGTCGCATCGGTGAGCAGCGTGACGCGCGCAACTCCCTTCGCGACGCGCGTCACCCTGCCGACGAGGCCGTCAGTGGTGACGACAGGGTCGTTGACGCGGACGCCCTGCTTCGAGCCGGCGGAGACGGTGACGCGCTGCTGGACGTCGGCGGAGCCGCGCGCGATCACGCTCGCGTTGACCGCGCGAAAGTCCTTCGGGAAGCTCGCACCGCGCTCGTAGCGAAGCAGGCGCTTCAGCGTCGCGTTCTCGTTCTGCGCAGTCTGCGCCGTCGCGTACTGCTGGCGCAGACGTTCCACTTCTGCCTTCAACTGCTTGTTCTCGCTTCGCGCGGTGGTGAGGCCGTCGAACCAGTCGTACGCGTCGCGGAACGGGCGGGCAACCCGGTTCGCGGCGACCTCGAACGGCTTCATCGCCGCGGCGCCGGAGTTCTGGACGCCGTGGAGCGGCCCGGCCGCCGACTCACGAAACGAGACGGTGATCAGCGCCAGCGACAGGACCACGAGCCCGATTACTACGGCACGCCGGAGCAGCGGAGACCGGGAGCGGCCTGTCGATGAGGTGGAGGCGGGACGCCGAACGGAAGAGTCCAGCACCGCCAACCGGGGTATCCGGTTGCGGGTACGCGTTGCCACGAGCTAGGGCCCTAGCCTAGCGCCCCTTAGCGACGGTGATTGTTGCGCCTGGCTCTTGCGCTCCGGTGAATCGCCTCGAATTCCTCGAGGCTGCGGCCCGAGCCGACAGCCACGCACGTGAGCGGCGACTCGGCCAGGTGAACAGGCATCTGGGTCTCGTGGCGGAGGCGCTCGTCGAGCCCCGCCAGGAGCGCGCCGCCTCCGGCGAGGACGATGCCACGATCCATGATGTCCGCGGCGAGCTCGGGCGGCGTCTTGTCGAGCGTCGACTTGATCGCCTCGATGATCTGCGAGACGGGGTCGTCGAGCGCGCGGCGCACTTCCTCGGAGCTGAGCACGACGGTCTTCGGCAGGCCGGTGAGCATGTCGCGACCGCGGACCTCCGCCTGCACCTCTTCCTTCAGGTCCCACGCGGAGCCGACTTCGAGCTTGATCTCTTCCGCGGTCTGCTGCCCGACGAGCAGCTTGTAGTCACGCTTGATGTGGTTGATGATCGCCTCGTCCATCTCGTCACCGCCCACGCGGAGCGACTGCGAGACGACGATGCCGCCGAGCGAGATGACGGCAACTTCGGTCGTGCCGCCGCCGATGTCGACGATCATGTTCCCGGTGGGCTCGGCAACGGGAAGGCCGGCGCCGATCGCAGCGGCCATCGGCTCCTCGATCAGGTAGGCCTGCCTGGCTCCGGCGCTCAGCGTCGCCTCCTCGACCGCGCGCTTCTCGACGCCCGTCACGCCGGACGGCACGCAGACGACGACGCGCGGGTGCGCAAAGCGATGCTGGTGCACCTTCTGGATGAAGTGACGGAGCATCTGCTCGGTGACGTCGAAGTCGGCGATGACGCCGTCCTTGAGCGGGCGGATCGCCTGGATCGTGCCGGGCGTGCGCCCCAGCATGCGCTTCGCCTCGACGCCGACGGCGTGCACCTCGCCGGAGCGCTGGTCGATCGCCACGACGCTCGGCTCGGAAAGAACGATGCCGCGGCCCCGCACGTACACGAGCGTGTTTGCGGTGCCGAGGTCCACGGCCATATCGCGGCCGCCGAAGCCGGTCACGTAGTTGAAGACTCCCATAGGGCTTGCCGAGTCTAGCCTTTGCCTCTGCGGCGCTTCGATGCGCGCACTCCGGCGTCGACGCTGCGCTCCGTGCAGTGCGTCTCCGTTCGGGCCATGTCTGGGGTCAGACCCCGGACATGTCCGATGCAGACGTTGTGGACGAATCGACGGCTCACAAACGGAGGCGGCCGACGTCGCCGCGGCCATCGGTGGAACGATTGTCACGCGATCGGCACACGCATCGCGTCCCCTCGAGCCAGGTCCGGGGTCAGACCCCGGCCATGTCTCGGATGGACGTCTAGCCGAACCCGTACGTTCCCGAGAAGCGCTCGGCGAGCAGGCGCACGAGCAGCGACGCCGGCAGGCCGACGACGTTGAGGTAGTCGCCTTCGATGCGCTCGACGAGGCTCGCGCCGAAGCCCTGCACCGCGTACGCGCCGGCGCGCCCCTGCCACTCCCCCGCAGCGACGTACGTCGCGATGTCGCGCGGCGTCAGCGTCCGGAACGTGACGCGCGTCGCCTCGCGGCCCACCTCCTCCCACGCGGGTGTCACGAGACACAACCCGGAAACGACCTCGTGCGTGCGACCCGCGAGCGCGTTGAGCATCTCGGCCGCGTCCGCTTCGTCGCGCGGCTTTCCGAGCAGGCGGCCGTCGCACAGCACCTCCGTGTCGACCCCGAGCACGGGCCGGTCTCCCGCACCCGCCGCGACGGAACGCGCCTTCGCCCGCGCGTGCTCGACGGGATCGACGCCCGGCTCCTCCTCGTAATCCGGTGCGACGACGTCGAACGGGATCCGCAGCTGCTCGAGGATCGCGCGCCGCTGCGGCGACGTCGACGCGAGGATCAGCGGGGGCGAAGGCGGGCGCGCCATATCTCTTCGCTCGGCCACTTCTTCGACCACTCGGCGCTCGAGTGGTAGTAGTCGTGGTCGACCGCGGACTCGGGCGCGTAGAGCTCGTGGAGCTCCTCGATCTCGAAGCCGTTCGCGCGCAGCAGGCTGATCCAGTCGCCGTGTCCGAGCTGGAACTCGATCTCGTCCGGCTCTGTCCACACGATCCGGTGCAGGCCGCGCTGCGGACGCTGCAGCGTCTCGGCGGGTCCGTCGTCGGCGGTGCCACACAGCACGGCGAGCGTCGAGTTGCGCAGGAAGACGAGCAGCCCGCCCGGCCGTAGCAGCCGCGCCGCCTCGGGGATCCACTTGTAGGGGTCGCACCAGATCGAGGCGCCGTACTCGGAGAGCGCGAGGTCGAACGACGCGTCCGGCAGCCCCGTCTCCTCCGCGTTCGCTTCGACGAACTGCATCCCGAGCGAGAACTCCCCCTCCAGCCGCCGCGCAGTCGCGAGCTGGGCCGGCGTGATGTCGACGCCGACGACGCGCGCCCCGCGCTTCGCAAGCCACGCGCCGAAATAAGCCGTGCCGCAGCCGAGCTCGACGACGTCCATCCCCTCGACGTCCGGCAGCACGCCGACCTCCGATTCGGGAACCGCCCAGACGCCCCAGTCCATCTCGGGCTTCGACCACGCGCCGTGTGCGCGCGCATCGGTGTGGTCGCGGTTCGCCCGCGTCCACGCCTCACGGTTGACCGCCACGTAATCCGGCTCAGACAAGGCCGTCGGGGAACCAGAGCGCGATCTCGCGCCCGGCCGACTCGGGCGAGTCGGAGCCGTGCACGAGGTTGTCGGGCATCGCCGACGCGAAATCGCCGCGCAGCGACCCGGGCGTGGCGTCTGCGGGATTCGTCGCGCCGATCGTCGTGCGCGCCGTCGCGATCACGCCTTCGCCTTCGAGCACGAACGCGAGCGTCGGCCCCGACGTGATGAAGTCGACGAGCTCTCCGAAGAACGGCTTCGCCTCGTGCTCCGCGTAGTGCTCCTCGGCGAGCGCGCGCTCGACGACGAGCAGGCGCGCGGCGCGAAGCCGAAAGCCGCGCCGCTCGAAGCGCGCGACGATCTCGCCCGCGAGCGAACGCTCCACTGCGTCGGGCTTCGCGAGGATCAATGTCTGCTCGACCGCCATGGGCGGGTGAGTCTACTTCTACGTGGAACGGCGTCGCCGCCGTGGACGCGCCTCGACGACCGGCAGATCCAGTCCCGTCGACTCCACCGGTGTCTCGCAGAACGGGCAGACCTGCCACAGCGCCTCGAGCGGCTGATTGCAGTTGACGCACGCCTGCTTGAGCCGCGTCGTGCACACGGGACACACGAGGAACGACGGCTCGACGGCCGCACGACAGACCGGGCACTGGCTGTGGCGCAGGCTGAGGCGCTCCTCCATCGCCTTCATCTCGAGCTCGCGCTCGCGCACGTCCTCGAGGTACTCGGGCGGCCGGAAGAGCATGTAGACGAACGCGCCGAGGAACGGCGGGAACAGACCGAGCAGCGTCGCGAGCGCGACGAGCCACGGCGAGCGGATCCTCCGCCGCGCGTCCTTGAACACCCAGAACGCGACGCCCAGCCAGAACACGACCACGAACGCGGCGCCGACGTTGCGGATCGTGTACCAGGTGTGCGAGTTGAAGAAGTCGTGGACTCCGCCGAACGTCGTCGAGTCTGCAGCAAGGAGGCTCATAGGATCAGCCTCCCGATTATGTAGCCCGCGGCGAACGTCACGCCGACGAGTCCCGCCAGAATCGCGAGGGCGAAGACGAAGACCGCAAGGCGCTCCCCCCAGGTTTGCTGCACGGCCTGGTTCTAGCGCGAGTCGTGGAGGTCGGCAAGGAGGTAGAGCGAGCCGGTGACGAGGACGGGCCCGTACTCGCGGGCTTTCGCCAGGGCGTCCGCCGGATCGGGCACGGCCTCCACATGGTCGAAGTACGGCTCCGCGCGGGCGGCCAGGCCGCTCTCGTCCAGCGCCCGCGCGTTGCTGCTGCGCGTTGCGATCAGCCTCGGGCCGGCGGCGGCGAGCCTGGACAGCATCGCGTCGACGTCCTTGTCGCGAAGGATCGACGCGACGATCGTCCACGGGCGCGGCTCGAGGCGCGCGAGCAGCCAGTCGACGGCCTCGGCCGTGTGGGCGCCGTCGCGGACCTCGTCCGGCCCTCTGCGCTCGAGCCGTCCCGGGAGCGAGACCTCGACGTCGCCGTCGACCGCGTGGCCGACGAACGCGCTAGCCGCCTCACGGGCGCCGCCCACGACGATGCGACGGCCGGGCACCAGCGCGCGCCACTCGTCGTCCGGAAGAACGACCGTCGCGCGTGGACCTGCGACCGCGAGCTTCTCGGCCGCGATCTTCTCGCGCGTGTCGCCGAGGACGTCGGTGTGCTCGAGGCCGACGTTCGTCAGCAGGACGACCGGCGCATCGAGGACGTTCGTCGCGTCGAGACGGCCGCCGAGCCCGGCCTCGACGACGGCGGCATCGACCTTGCGCTCGGCGAAGTCGGCGAACGCGGCAGCCGTGAGCGTCTCGAACTGCGTCGCGCCCACGACCTCGGCGGGCGCGCGCACGCGCGCGACCGCGCGCTCGAACGCCTCGGGATCGGTGTCGAGCCGCTCGTGCCAGCCGCTCACGTGCGGCGACGTGTATGCGCCGACGGCGAGACCGCTCGCTCGCAGCAGCGCCGCGATCGTGCGGGTCGCCGTCGACTTGCCGTTCGTGCCGACGACGTGCACCGACCGATACGCGCGCTGCGGGTTGTCGAGTGCGGCCAACAGCGCGTGCATACGGCCGAGGCCGAACTCCTCCGGCCACGGCGACAGCGACGCCACCCACTCCGTCGCAGTCATGGCAGCTTGCGGTAGTGGTACTCGTGGTGCGGCACGAAGCCCGCGCTCGCATAGAGCATGCGCGCCGGCTCGTTCGTGCTCTCCACCTGCAGCATCGCGTGCGTGCATCCCTGTGCCGAAGCCCACCGCGCCAGCGCGTGCACGATGGCGCGCGCGCGGCCGCGGCGGCGCGCGCTGGAGATCGTGACCATCGACGTGATCCCCAGCCAGGATCCGCTGACGACACCGCGGCCCACCGCTTCGCGGCCGATCGATGCGAACGCGGCGGCGCCCGCCTTCAACAGGTCGCGCACCGCATCGAAGTCCGCGAAGCCGCGCGAGCCGGCCCACAGCTCGAGCCACGCGTCGTCGAGGTCCGGCGAGACCTTCGCGTCGCCGCGCGTTCGCACGAGCACGTCGTCCAGCGCTGCCGTCTCCACCGACACCGGAACGCCGCGCGCTTCGTAGCCGCGCGCGGCAAGCGTTTCCTCGAGGCCCGCGGGTCGCGCAGCCTCGGTCAGCTGAAAGAGCGGCGCGAGACCTCGTGCCCGATACCACGCCTCCGCGCGATCGATCTTCTCGTCCAGCGGCAGCGTCCCGTCGCCGTTCGGCCACACCGAGTTCGCGCGACCGGTGAGGCCGTGGGCGAAGCGGAGTCTCCAGCCGTCCAGCTCCGCGACTTCGGGCGCGCGCCAGAAGTCGTAGGCGACGGCCTCGAGCTCGTCAGTCGGAAATCGCGTCGAGCTCACGGCGGTACCGCGCGAGCTTCTCGCGCTCGGCCTCCACGACCTTCGCGGGTGCGTTGGCGACGAAGCGTTCGTTCGCGAGCTGCTTCTCCGCGCGCTCGATCTCCTTGCGCAGCCGCTCGCGCTCGGCCTCGACGTTGCCGTTCACCTTCTGCTGCTCGGGTCGAACGACCGCGTCGAAAATCCGCTGCCGCTCGTCGTCCAAGCGCTTGGGCAAGACCCCGCTGCGGCGGAACGTGGCAGCGAGTTCCTTGACCTCGGTGAGGGCTTCCGCGTCCGCGTCGGTGCCCGCCTCCGGCCATGCGGCGACGATCAGCCGCGTCTTGCGCTCCGGCAATGCCGTCCAGATCTCCTCGGTGACGTGCGGCATCGCCGGATGCAGGAGCTTGAGCAGCCGCTCGAGCGCGGCGACGGCGGTGGCTCGCGCGTCGGCGTCGCCGTCGTAGAGACGAGGCTTGATCGACTCGGCGTACCAATCGCAGAAGTCGTCGAACGTGAGGTGGTACAGCTCGTCGACGAGGTGCGAGAAGTCGAAGTCGGCGAGAAGCCGCTCGGCCTCGCGTTGCGTCTGCGAGAGGCGCGCCAGGATCCAGTGCTCCTCGAGCGTCCGCGGCCGCTCGGCGGGCGCCGCGCCCTCGGACGCGAGCAGGATGAGCCGCGAGACGTTCCAGAGCTTGTTCGCGAGCTTGCGCCCCTCCTCGATCGCGCCCTCGGCGAAGCGAACGTCCTGCGCCGAGGCCATCTTCATCAGCCCGTAGCGCGTCGCGTCCGCGCCGTAGGCGTCGATCAGCCCGAGCGGGTTCATGCCGGTGCCGAGGCTCTTCGACATCCGCCCACCCGCGGGCGCGTGCACGAGCGAATGGATGACGACGTCGTGGAACGGGATGTCGCCCATCAGCTCGAGGCCGGCGAAGATCATGCGGTTCTCCCAGAGGCGGATGATGTCGCGCGCCGTCGTGTTCAGATCGCCGGGGTAGAACGTGCGCAGGTCCTCGGTGTCGTCCGGCCAGCCGAGCGTCGCGAACGGCCAGAGCGCCGACGAGAACCACGTGTCGAGCACGTCGGTCGAGCGCGTCAGCTCCTTCGTGCCGCACTCGGCACACGCATCCGGCTCCGTCTCCTCGACCGTCACGTGACCGTCGAGGCACTCCCACAACGGCAGCTGATGGCCCCACCAGATCTGGCGCGAGATGTTCCAGTCGGGGGCGTCCTCGAGCGAGTCGATCGCGAAGCGGTGCTGCGACTCCGGATGGAAGCGAACGCGGCCGGAGCGCATCGCCTCGAGCGCCGGCTGCTTCAGCTCCTTCATCGAGCAGAACCACTGCAGCGAGATCCGCGGCTCGATGCGCGTCTTGCACCGCTGGCAGAGGCCGACCGTGTGGCGGTACGACTCGCGCTTCTCGAGCTGGTCGTGCTCCCTGAGCCACGCGAGGATGCGCTCGTCGGCCTCCTCCTGCGTGAGGCCGGCGAGGTCACCCGCGGCGTCGTTCATCCGGCCGTCGGGGCCGATCGCGGTGATCTCTTGCAGGCCGTGATCTCGCCCGATCTCGTAGTCGAGCGGATCGTGCCCGGGCGTGACCTTCAACGCGCCCGTGCCGAAGTCACGCTCGACGCGCTCGTCCGCGATCACCGGCACACGGCGCTCGACGTACGGCACGACGACGTCTTTGCCGACGAAGTCTCGATAGCGATCGTCGTCCGGGTGCACGGCGACGGCGACGTCCGCGACGATCGTCGCAGGGCGAACGGTCGCGACCGTGACGTGCCCGTCGCCGTCGGCGAGCGGATAGCGCACGTACGACAGCGTGTCGTCCACGTCCACGTGCTGCACCTCGAGGTCGGACAGCGACGTCAGGTGGAACGGGCACCAGTTGATGATCCGGTTCGCGCGATAGATGTAGCCCTTGCGGTAGAGGTGCACGAAGAAGCGCATGACCGCGCGGACGTACGCGTCGTCCATCGTGAAGCGCTCGCGGCGGTAGTCCAGGGACGCGCCGATCCGGCGGAACTGGAACATGATCTTGCCGCCGTACTCGCGCAGCCACTCCCAGACGCGCGCCTCGAACGCCTCGCGGCCGAGGTCCTGGCGCGACTTGCCCTCCATCGCGAGGTGCTTCTCGACAGCCGCCTGCGTCGCGATCCCGGCATGGTCGAAGCCCGGCTGGAAGAGGACGTTGTACCCCTGCATCCGGCGCGTGCGGACGATCGTGTCCGCGAGCGAGAGCTGAAGTGCGTGCCCGAGATGCAGATCGCCCGTGACGTTCGGCGGCGGATGCGCAATCGTGAACGACTCCCGGGTCGGGTCGGGGTCGGCGTTGTAGAGGCCCTCTTCCTCCCACGTCTGCTGCCAGCGCTCCTCGACGCCGTTCGGGTTGTAGCGCGTGTCCATCAGGCAGCCATCCTCGCGGCGGGGAGTCGCGGCCGCGGGGGCCGCCGGATCAGGTCAGGCAGCGACGATGGGCCCATATTACAGTCGCCCGCGTGCCGCGCGACCGGCTCCCGCCCGAGACGTTCGACCTCCCAGTCGAGAAGATCCGCTCGGGCTATTACTCCGACGCGTACTTCAACTTCGCACGTGAGGCTTTGCTCGCGGACGGCCGCCGGCCGCGCGTCCTCATGCAGGTGTTCCAGAAGAACGACGCGATTCTCGGCGGCATGGACGAGGCGATCGCGGTACTCAAGCTCTGCTCGTGGGACTGGGACGCACTGGACGTGCGCGCGCTCTTCGACGGCGACGCGATCGAGCCGTGGGAGACGGTGCTCACGATCGAGGGCGACTACACGCTCTTCGCGCATCTCGAGACGGTCTACCTCGGAGTGCTCGCGCGGCGCACGCTCGTCTCCACGAACGTCCATCGAGTCGTCGAGGCTGCGGCGCCGAAGCCGATCCTCTTCTTCCCTGCGCGGCACGACCACTGGCTCGTGCAGACCGGAGACGGATACGCGGCACACGTCGCGGGTGCGATCGGCGTGTCGACGGACGCGCAGTCGTCGTGGTGGGGCGGTCGCGGGATCGGGACGATTCCGCACGCGATGATCGCGTGCTACGAGGGCGACACGGTCGAGGCGGCGCGGAAGTTCGCGGCGTGGGCGCCGGAGGACATGAACGTCGTGGTGCTCGTCGACTTCGAGAACGACTCGGTGCGGACGGCCCTCGACGTGGCGCGCGCGCTGGGACCGAAGCTGTGGGGCGTGCGCCTCGACACCTCGGAGCGCCTCGTCGACCGCTCGCTGTGGGAAGAGCTGGGCGACTTCGACCCGCGCGGCGTCAACGCCCGCCTCGTCCACAAGGTGCGTCTCGCGCTCGACCGCGAGGGCTTCGGAGCCGTGAGGATCGTCGTCTCGGGCGGCTTCTCGGTCGACAAGATCCGCGCGTTCGAGGAAGCCGGCGTGCCGGCCGACGTCTACGGCGTCGGCTCGTCGCTCCTGCGCGGATCGAACGACTTCACGGCCGACATCGTTCGCGTGGAGGACCGCCCCGCAGCGAAGGTCGGGCGCGTCGCACGCCCGAACCCTCGGCTCGAGCGGGTGGCGTAGCGAGCGCTCGAAGCCCGACGACGCCCGAGATCGTGATGAGCGCCGCGGCGACGTTGAGCATCGTCACCGTCCCCACGTACTCGGCGGCGATGCCACCCGCGGCGGCTCCGGCGAGGCTCAGCAGCGCGCCGCTCGCGCCGAGCGCGCCGAAGACGCGGCCGCGGTGCGCGTCGGGCACGGATCGCTGCAGCAGCGTGTCCACGCCGACCGAGCCGGCGACCGAGGTGAAGCCGGTCAGGGCGGTCAGCGCGACGGCGAGCGGCACCGCCGGCACGTTGTACTTCACGAAGGTCGCGAGGCCCGCGACCACAGAAGCCCACCCCATCAGGATCCGCGGCGAGGCGCTGCGGCCGAACGTGCCGACGACGAGCGTTCCGACGATGCCGCACACGGCGTGCGTCCACAGCAGCCAGGCGTAGACGGCCGGGCCGCGATCGAGCGAGTCGCGCACCCAGGCCACCGACAGGGGATCGAGCATCGTGCCGCCGAACGTCATCAGACCGAGCACGCCGAAGATGACGAGCAACGTCCGCTCGCCGCGGATCAGCCGCATCCCCTCGCGCCACTCGTGCAGGAACGCGGCGGCCGCGGACGCAGCGAGCGCGACGTCGGCTCCGCCCTCGACCGCGATGCGGCGCGGCGCCCGGATCGGCGCGACGAGCGCCGCTGCCAGCACGAACGAGATGCAGTCGACGACGACGACGCCGTGCAGCCCGCCCGCCGCGAGCAGCAGCCCGCCGACGGGCGCACCGACGAGCCGCCCGATGCGGTTGTTCAGGGCATTGAGCGCGTTGGCAGGAACAAGGTCTGCATCGCGCACCAGCGTCGGCAGGAGCGCGCCCTCCGCCGGCACCGAGAACGAGGCGACCACCGACTGCACCGCCGCGACCGCGTACACGACCCACAAGAGCTCCGGGCGCGTCACGAGCAGCAGCGCACCGACCGTTGCCGCCTGCAGCCCGTTCGAGACGACGAGGACGTGCTTGCGATCCCAGCGGTCGACGAATACGCCCGCAATCGAGCCCATCACGACACCGGGCGCGAGCTCCGCGACGATCATCCCCGCCGTTGCGATCGTCGAGCCGGTCCGCTCGTAGACGTAGAACGGAAACGCCGCGTAGAGCACCCAGTCGCCCGCGACGGAGACGAGTCCGCCAAGCCAGAGCAGCGCGAAGTCGCGCCGGCGCAGAACGTTCAGCATCGGGTCAGGCGTGGATCGCGACGACGCGAAGGGAGTCCCGCGCGAAGAGAACGTCGACGCCTTCACGTGCCCG
>JBJMJE010000130.1:0-2841 GCA_045806505.1 Gaiellaceae bacterium | reverse complement strand
GTCGAAGTGCTGGCACGAGTTGCGGCCGGCGATCTGATCGGCGGTGAGAATTGCGACGTTGTGGATCCCCGACGCCTGCAGCGGCAGCGACTGGCTCGGCACGTAGTCGGTCGTCGCTCCGTCGACGAGGACGCCGACGGCGTTGTAGTGGTCGATGCGCATGTGGCCGATCGTGAGGGTGCGCGTCAGCGGCGTCTTGGCCTTGATGTCGTCCGGCTTGACGCGGGTGACCATGGCGACTCCGATCCCGAAGTCATTGCTGCGGAAGCCGCCGGGGACGGTGTAGCCGTTCGCGCTCTCGTCGAGGACGAGGCCGGTGACGCGTGAACGCTCGAGCGATCCGCCCGCGTCGACGAACTCGATGCCGGCCGTCGCGTAGACGCCGTTCGCGTCGAAGGTGATGCCCGAGATGTCGACGGTGATCGGGTTGTCGCCGTCACCCACGGCCGCGACGATGACGCCCTTCGCTTTGCGAAGACTGGGGTCGGCGTCGGCGATGCGATTCTCGCCCTGCCGGCGCGGCGAAACGGTGACCCGATCGGCGCCGGCGCCGACGAGGTGCAGATCCTTCGTGATCTGGAGCGCGTTGCTGCCGGGCTTGCCGGTGCCCTCCGCGTACGTACCGGCGCACACGAAGACGGTGTCGCCCGCATGTGCGGCCTCGACGGCGTCGCGAATCGAATGGAAGCTGGCCCCCGGACACGGCTGTCCCGTCGGACTGACGGTCAGGGTCTCAGGGTGGGCCGCCCTCGCCCCTGGCGCGCCGGCAGCAAGTACGAGTGCCGGCGTCGCGAGCGCGACGACGAGTGCCACGAGCCGCGTGCGACTCCTCACGTTTGGACCTCCTCGGGTTGGTCTCCTGGTGCGAATCGGGTGCCAGCGCCCAGGCGACGTACGGCTAAACGAAGCAAGTTGCGTTGTTTAGCACCCCGCGGCTCAGGCTTCAAGCCCGAGTATTGTTACCGCGATTAGCCGAAGCCGAGGATGAATTTCGCGTCGTCGGACATCTTGTCCGGCGTCCACGGCGGGTCCCACGTGAGCTCGACTTCGACGTCCTCGACGCCCGGCAACTCGGACGCGGCGCGGTGGATGTCCTCCTGGATCATCGGCCCCGCGGGGCAGCCCATCGACGTGAGGCTGTGCGTGACCTTGACCTTCGAGCCGGCAACGTCGACGTCGTAGAGGAGCCCGAGATCGACGATGTCCATCCCCAGCTCGGGATCCTCGACCCCGCGCATCGCCTCGATCACGTCGTCTTTGGTGACCTGCATGCAGCCAGTCTAGCTTCGCCTACAGCCCGTAAAGGCGCACCTCTTCGCGCTTTTCTCTGCGGAAGAAGTGGATGCCGTCGACGAAGCGGACCCAGTTGCAGCGCGTGCACATGACGATCGAGTGGCTCCGCGCGCTGTCGGCGTGATAGCGGACGCCGCGCAGCAGGTCGCCGTTCGAGACGCCGGTCGCTGCGACGATCGTCTCGCCGGGCGCGAGCTCCTCCGTCGTGAAGACCTTGCCGATGTCGTCGATGCCGTGCTCGCGCGCCTGGTCGATGTCTCCGCGCGTCGTCGGCCAGAGCTGCGCCTGCAGCTCGCCGCCGAGACAGCGCAGCGCAGCCGCCGTCATCACGGCCTGCCGCGTGCCGCCGATGCCGACGGAGAGATGGTCGTTCGTGCCGCGAATGGCCGCCGAGATGGACGCCGTGACGTCGCCGTCCTGGATCAGCTTGATGCGCGCTCCTGCGGCGCGAATCTCCTCGACGAGGTCGTGGTGCCGCGGCCGGTCGAGCACGATCGTCGTGATGTCGTTCGTGCGGCGGCCGAACGCTTCGGCGATCGATTCGACGTTCTCCGCGATCGTGCGGTTGATGTCGATCTTCCCGCGCGCGCGCGGCCCGACCGCCAGCTTGCGCATGTACATGTCGGGCAGCGTGACGAGCGATCCCGCCTCGCCCACGGCGATCATCGACATCGCGCCGTGGCCGCCGCGCGCGACGATGCCGCGGCCCTCGAGCGGGTCGACGGCGAGATCGACGTTCCAGCCGCCGCGCCCGAGCACGCTGCCGTGCGCGAGCGAGCCCTCCTCCTCGCCGCCGATCACGACGCGCCCCTCGATCGGAAGCTCGTCGAGCGTGCGCGCCATGCCCGACACGGCAGCCTCCTCGGCGGCCTGCGCGTCGTCGCGCCCGAGCCACCGCGCCGCCGCCAGCGCCGCGCGCTCGGTCGCTCGCGCAAAGGATTCGCAGAGGCAGGGCTCGCGGCGGTCGACCTCCTGCTCGCCGGCCCGCTGCTCGACGGTCTCCGTCACACGGTCTCCAGCTCTGCCTCGCTCCCGAGCACGAGCTCGATCACGGCGCCGACTGTCTCGCTCTTGTTCGAGTTCTCGAACACGGGGACACCGTAGTCGCGCGCGCGCTCGACGAGGTAGTCCTGCAGCCGGCGGATGTCGTCGAGCCGGTCGAGGTACTTGTTCACCGGCCGCTCGCCGCCGGACGCCGCATCCCGCACCCAGAAGTGGTCGGCGTGCGTCGCTTCGTCCTCGATCGTCAGCACGCACTCTACGACCGTCGCGTCGGCGGCGGACACGTTGAGCATCCCCGGAACGACGTGGACGCCCTCGACCACCATCGACCAGCCCTCGAGGATCGCTCGCGAGACGGCTGCCTCGACTGCGACGTGCACCGCTTTCGTCTGGTCCAGGAACGCCTCCACGAGCGGCTGCCCCGGCGGCGCGTCGAAGCTCGAGCGGTGGATCGACGGCATCTCGGCCGGCGGGAAGAACGCCCGCAGCGTCTGCCGAACCACGTCCGTGGACGTGACGCGGTTGATGCCGAGGCGATGCCCGACC
>JBJMJE010000129.1:0-4347 GCA_045806505.1 Gaiellaceae bacterium | reverse complement strand
GCGCGAAGACGCAGATGATCGAGGCGAACCTGCGCCTCGTCGTCTCGATCGCGAAGTCGTACCTCGGCCGCGGTCTCTCGTTTCTCGACCTGATCCAGGAGGGCTCGCTCGGCCTCATCCGCGCCGTCGAGAAGTTCGACTACCGGAAGGGCTACAAATTCTCGACGTACGCGACGTGGTGGATCCGCCAGGCCGTCACGCGCGCGATCGCCGACAAGGCGCGCACGATCCGCATTCCCGTCCACATGGTCGAGAAGCTGAACAAGGTCGTGCACATCGAGCGCCAGCTCGTGCAGCGCCTCGGTCGCGAGCCGCTGCCGGAAGAAATTGCCGAGGAGCTCGAGATCACCGTGTTCGAGGTGCGCGACATCCTGCGCATGTCTCAGCTGCCGGTCTCGCTCGAGAAGCCGATCGGCGAGGAGGAGGAGTCGTCGCTCGGCGACTTCGTTCCGGACGAGTCGGCGGAGTCGCCCTACGACACCGCTCAGGTGCAGCTGCGGCGTGAGGACATCGCGCGCGCGCTCGACGCGCTGCCCGAGCGCGAGCGGCAGGTGATCGAGCTGCGCTTCGGTCTGCTCGGCGAGCAGCCGTGCACGCTCGAGGAGGTCGGGCGCGCCTTCGGCGTCACGCGGGAGCGCATCCGCCAGATCGAGAACAACACGCTCAAGAAGCTCGAGTCCCTGCCCGAGGCGCAGGGACTCAAAGACTGCGTGTAGCTAGACCGGCTTCGACTGCGGGTCGACGGTGCGGTCGTAGCTCACGAACAGCCGGCAGTGCGGGCACTTGAAGCCCGCCTGTCGCGGTGAGCGAGGGCCGAGTAGCTCGGCGCGGAAGTTCCGGTGGCAGTGGGGGCACTCGACTTCGAACACGTCGTCGCTGTGCGCGCCTTCGGCCATGACCTCAGGTTAGCGACGAGCGCCATCGGACCCGTCGGTCAGCGTCCGGCGCAGCGCCCCGGACGTCCACCACGGTTACTCGGTGCTTGCGGCCTCGATGTCTCCCGCGAACTTCTCGCCGGGCAGCACGAAGAGGAACGCGTACGCGGCTGCGGCTCCGCCGAGGAAGTCTGCGATCAGGTAGATCCAGATGTTGCTCCACTCGAAGAGGCCGGTCACCATCGCGCCGAGCGCGATCGCGGGATTGAAAGCGCCTCCCGAGATGCCGCCGACCGCGAACGCGCCCGCCACGACCGTGAACCCGATCGCGAGGCCGTAGAACGAGTTGCCGTGCGTGCCGCGGGCCGTCGCAACATGGAGGACGACCCACGCGAGTGCGAACGTGAAGATGAACTCGGCGATCAGCATCTTCCCGGAGCTCGCGACGACGGCGTGCGCCTCGCGGCCGCCGACGTACCGCACCACCAGGCCTGCGATCACGGCCGCGACGAACTGCGTCGCGATGTAAAAGCCGAACTCGTTCGCGGCCATCCTCCCGCGCACGAACACCGCGGTGCTGACGGCCGGATTGAAGTGGCCGCCGGACACGTGACCGCCCGCGAACACCATCACCATGAGAACCGACCCGATCGCGAGCGGCGCGAGCGCGCCGGCACCGAGCTTGTTGGTCGCCATTCCGACCGTGAAGACGAAGATGAACATGCCGATGAACTCGACCGCCAGCTTCCGTTGGAGCTCGGGACTCATCGTGCGGCTGTCTTCGACCGCCGGCTGACAAACCCTTCTCGGATGTCGCTCTAGCCCGCGAGGCCGCCGAAGATCGCGAACGGGTTCCCCGGCGCGACCTCCGCGATCATCTCGCCGCTCGGCTCGACCTGAATCGCGGCGTCCGGTGCTTCTCCTCGCAATCGGTCGGCGAGCTCCCGCGCGTCGTCCTCGGAGTCCGCCCCGACGAGCAGGAACGTCCAGCGCCGGATCACGTGCAGGCCGTCCTGCTCGAGCCGGTCGGCCAGCTCGCGTGTGCGGCCGTGCGACGGCAGCTCCAGCCGCACCTCCCAGAGCGCGCGACCCCGCTCGCGCGACTCCGCCTCCTCCGTCTCTTCGAGCCGCTCCCGCTCGGCCTCGCGTTCGGCCTCCGTCTGCGGCAGCGGAACCGACTCGTCCTCCCAACGCTGTTCGAGATCGTGCCAGCGGTCGACCGAGACCTGGGCCTCCACGCCGTTCTCCGCGAGCAGCCCGCGCACGACCGCCTCGGCCTCGTGGATCGCCTCGGCGGTCGAGGCGTACGCGTAGACGACGTTGCCCTCGCCGCTCACGGCGACGGCGCCGCCCAGGCGGTGCCGGACGGCGTCGTCGGCCTCGTGTTCGCGTAGCTGCTCGAGCAGGCGTCGCGTGCCGTCGTCGGTCAGCCGGGCGGTGAGGCGCCAGTCGTCTGCCACGGTGAATCCGTAGCAGACCCTCCGCTACGCCGCGATCGCCACGCGCGCCGGAAGCTCGGCGAGCAGCGTGTCCGCCGCTTCCTGCAACTGCTCCTCGAGGTTCTCGTCAATCAGCTCGCCGTCGGCGTCGAAGCGCGTCGGCGCATGGCCCACTGCCACCTCGGCGTCGACGACGCGCGCCCCCGCGGTCGCCAGCACCTTCCGCAGCTCGGACTGGGCCCAGACCGCGCCGAACGCACCGGTGCTGGCGCCGATCACCACGACCGGCTTGTTGGCCAGCGCAGCCTCGCCACGCGGACGGGAGAGCCAGTCGACGGCGTTCTTGAGCTGGCCGGGGACCGACGCGTTGTACTCGGGCGTCGCGAACACGAGCGCGTCGGCGCCGGCGACGGCCGCACGCATCCGTGCGACCGCCGGAGGCGCCGGCTCGACGTCATCGTCCTCGTCGTAGGGCGGGATCTCCTTCAGCCCCTCCCAGAGCTCCAGCTCCAGCGGCACGTTGCGGAGCAGCATCGTGTTGTACGAGTCGTGCCGCAGGCTGCCGGAGATGCCGAGGATCGTCATGCTTCCTACGCCTCCTTCACCAGGTACAGGTCTGCCGTCAGCTTCACGTCGTTCGCGAGCGCCGGCTTGCCGTTCGGGAGCGGGAGGTTCCAGTTCAGGCCGAAGTTCGTCCGGTCGACGACCGTCTCCAGCGAGATGCCGATGCGGTCGTTGCCGTACGCGTCCTCGATCGGGTCGGCGATCGTGCCCGAGAGCGTGACCGGCTGCGTCGTTCCCTTGATGGTCAACTCGCCGTTCACGGTGACGTGATCGTCGTGGCGATCGATCCGGCTCGCGGCGAAGGTGATCTCCGGCGCGCGCTCGGCGTCGAAGAACTCGGGCGAGAGAAGGTGCGTGCCGAGGTTGTCGTCCTGAACCTTGACGCTCGTCGCCGCTGCGGAGCCCGTGAGCTTCACCGTTCTGTCGTTGCCGACCGCGAGCTTGCCCTCGACGGGCGAGAAGCTGCCGCGGAACGTCCCGATCATGTACTCGACGGCGAACGCGACCTGCGAATGCACCGGATCGATGGTCCAGGTGCCGGTCGGAAGCGCTGTCTTCGTTGCTGCAATCGTGCTCATCGGTGTGGCCTCCTTGTCGCTATACTTGATTACGCAAACAACAGTAGCAAATAAACTTGTCTAGTCAAATATTGACACCACAACCGTCTTCCAAACCCGCCGTCGCTGCGTGGCTCCGGCTCCTGCGCGGCGGCGCGGCCGCACGGCGGCTCCTCGACGGCGAGCTGCAGGCGACTCACGGCCTGACGGTCGTCGAGTACGAGGCGCTGCTCCTGCTCTCGCAGGCGGAGGAGCGGGCGATGCGACGGATCGACCTAGCGCGCGAGCTCGGCCTCACTCCGTCCGGCGTCACGCGGCTCCTCGACGGCCTCGAGCACGACGGACTGGTCGAGAAGGGGACGTGTGCGAGGGACGCCCGCGTGACCTACGCAGTGCTCACCGACGCGGGCGCCGCGAGGCTCGAGACGTCGTCGTGCTCGCACGAGGGCTCGGTCCGGTCGCTGTTCGAGGAGCGCTACACGCCGGAGGAACTGGAGACGCTGGCGTCGCTTCTAGGCAAGCTGCCACAGTGATCGAGCTTTCGCGTGTCGGCCTCGGCACGAACAACTTCGGACGGCGGCTCGACCGCGCGCACAGCATCGAGGTCGTCCACGCGGCGCTCGACGCCGGAGTCACGCACATCGACACGGCGAACATCTACGGCGGCGGTGAGAGCGAGCGCTTCATCGGCGAGGCGCTCGAAGGCCGGCGCCGCGACGCCTTTCTCGCGACGAAGTTCGGCATGGGCGAGGGCGGCAAAGGCTCGGCGGGGTACGTTCGCGAGGCGCTGGAGGCGTCGCTCCGGAGCCTCCGCACCGACTACGTCGACCTTCTCTACTACCACCGGCCCGACGGCGTGACGCCTATTGCCGAGACGGTCGGCGCCATGCACGAGCTGGTCGAGCAAGGCAA
>JBJMJE010000128.1:0-5283 GCA_045806505.1 Gaiellaceae bacterium | reverse complement strand
ACAAGGCCGGCACGGTCTACGTGACCTGGGACACGAACGAGCGGCAGCCTGGAACGAGCGGCGGCTGCGACGGCGCCCAGACGCCCGCGGCGAATTCGATCATGCTGCTCTCGACCAAGGATCTCGGCAGGACGTGGTCCGCGCCTGTGACGGTTGCGCACCCGGGCACACGCGTCTTCTGGCCGTGGGTCGCAGCCGGCGACAGCGGCAAGGTGTCCGTCGTCTGGTACCAGACCGAGCCGCAGGACGGGCTTCCGGATCTCGACTGCCAGACCGGCCACGTGCATGCCATGGAGGCGTCGATCACCGGAGCGGGCGGCAAGAACCCGCAGAAGGCGATCGTCGACGCCGCGGGGCGCGCAATCCACGTCGGCTGGGTCTGCCAGGGCGGGACGACCTGCGTCGCGACCGGGCAGGACCGACGGCTCGGGGACTACTTCACGAACGTCCTCGACGGGCGCGGCTGCGTCCTCATTGCCACGGGCGACACGCGCCTGACCGACCCGACGACGGGCGGCCCGCTGCCGACCGCACGGCCGCTGTTCATCCGCCAGAACGGCGGCCCGCGCCTGATCGGCTCGGGCACCTGCTCGTAACGGCACTTGCAGAGGGGGCGTCATGGGACGCCCCCCGCCTCCTTTAGGCTCCCGCCGTGGCCGTCGACGTGTTGACGGAGATCCAGATCGAGCGCCCTCGAGCCGAGGTCGCGGCCTACGCGGCGGACCCGGACAACGCGACTCTCTGGTACGAGAACATCGAGCACGTCGAGTGGCGAACGGCGAAGCCGCTCGACGTCGGCTCGCGTGTCGCGTTCGTCGCGCGGTTCCTCGGCCGCCGGCTGACGTACACGTACGAGGTTCGCGAGCTCGAACCGGGCCAGCGGCTCGTGATGAGCACGGCCGGCGGCCCGTTCCCGATGGAGACGACGTACGAGTGGGCGGACGCGGACGGCGCTACGAAGATGACGCTGCGGAACCGGGGCGAGCCGACCGGGTTCTCGAAGGTCGCGGCGCCGGTTCTCGAGGCGGCGATGCGACGTGCGAACGCGAAAGACCTGCGGCGGCTGAAGGAGATCCTCGAAGCGGCCGCGTGACCGGCTATGCCTTCGCCGGCGCCGTCAGGTCGACCTCGGCCGGCTCGCCGCGCCGCAGCTCGCGGCTGCGCTCGGCCTCCGCGTTGATCTCCGCGCCGAGCAGGAGCGCCACGCCGCTCAGCCAGAACCACGTCATCAGGATCACGACCGCCGACAGGGATCCCCAGGCCTTGTTGTACGAGCCGAACATGCTGACGTAGAGCGCGAACGCCCCCGAGGCGAGCAGCCAGAGGACGACGGCGAGGACCGCTCCGAAGCTGAGGAACTTCCAGCGCGGATGCTCGACGTTCGGCCCGAGGAAGAGGATGCCCGCGAACGCGAGCAGCAGTCCACCCACGAGTATCGGCCACTGCGCAATCCACCAGACTGCCTTCACGAGGCCCGGCTGCCCGATCGTGTTGCCGATCCACGTCGACAGCACCGGGCCGAGCACGAGCAGGCCGAACGCCAGCGCGAATCCGAGCAGCGCGAAGGCGAGCATCGCCCACGCCGTCAGGCGCCGCTTCACGAACCCGCGCGTCTCCTCGCGCTTATACGCGGCGTTGAGCGCCCACATGACGTTCTGCATGGCGCCGCCGAGCGACCAGACGGCGAGCAACCCGCCGAGCCCGAGCAGTACCGCTCCCCCGGCGTCCCTCTGTGTCATCTGCGTCAGGCTGTCGTGGATGAGGCTGGTCGCCTGCGCCGGCATGATCGTGCCGAGCTTGTCCACGAGGGTCGAGACGTCTTGCGGGCTCGCGAAGATGCCGAAGAGGCCGATGGCGATCAGGAGCGCGGACGGAATCGCGAGGAATGCGTAGTACGCGAGCGCGGCGGCGAGGTTGGTGATGTGGTCCTCGTTCGCGCGCTTGAACGCCCGCTTCAGGATTGCGAGGTAGTCGCGCTTCGAGAGGTCGGACGGCTCGGGATCGGCGAGTCGTTGCTCGCGATGCTCCGGCTGGGGCTGCGGTGCCTCGTCGGGGATCGGCCGGCCCCGCGGACCTTGCCGGTTCTCGGTGTCGCTCCCGCGCCGTTGCAGCAACCTCATGTGGATACAACGGCCGCAGGCGCCGTTCGGTCACCCCGTCAGGCGAGTCGGGCGAGCGCGAGGCCGAAGAGCGCATGGCGCCACGTCGCCTGCGCGTAGGCGCGCGGGTTCGTCAGCAACGGCGGAATGCCGTCCTCGCCGCGCGCGGGATGATGGCGGTCGACGAAGTAACAGAGCGGATACAGCGTCCCGTGCTCGGCGAGCGCCAGTGCGACGGCGAGCTTGCGCTGGTCGACGTTCAGCAGCCGCCTCGCCTCGTGATAGACGAGGCCGAAGACCGCTCCGTTCGCGGCGTGGACGGCGAAGCCGGCCGCTCGCCAGTGCCGGCCGCGCGTCACGAACTTCCCGAGCAGCGCGATGTCCGAGTAGTCGCACCGAAGGAGCCGCTGGTCGAGCGGCTCCGCGAGTCCCCACAACGTCGCCGCAGCAGCGCCGGCGAGGGCCGATCGGCGCCGACCGCTCACGAGTGGTCGCTCGCCTTGCGCAGGAGCGGCAGTGCGAACCACAGGCCGCCGATCGTGCCGGCCGCGATCGCGGTGACGACGGCAGCGGCGCGATCGCTGAATACGAAGCCGGTGACGAAGAAGGCCGATGCCGACAGCGCCGTCGCAAGGCAGGCTAGGCCGACGAGGGCCAGCCGGTTTGCGGTGAGCACCAGGCGCTCCTTGTCGTACTCGCGGAAGCGGATTCGGTGGTACGCGGTCGGCGCGATGAAGCATGCGACGGCGCCGAGTGCTAGCAGCAACGCGGCAAACCACACGTCCCGCTGCAGGTCGTCGGTCTCGGCGAAGCGGTTGTTGAACGGCACGACGAGGAGGAACGCGAAGAGGATCTGCACGCCGGGGAGCGCGATCCGCAGCTCCTGCAGAAGCTCTTCGAGCTCGCGGTTGAGGCGTTCGTCCTCGGTCTCCTCTTTCGGCACGCCGCGACCCTAGCGAGTGTCGTCTCTGCCGCCGCGGAGATACAGCGACACAACCATGAAGACGAGGACGATCACGCCGAACATCACGCAGCTGACGCGGTTCCGCTTCGTCAACGCGTACCTCGTGCGCGAGGACGACGGCTTCACGCTCGTCGATACGGCAATGCGCGCCGCCGACATTCTGATCGAGGCGGCAGACCGCGCCGGCGGGTCGATCCGCCGCATCGCGTTGACCCACGGGCACGGCGACCACGTCGGCTCGCTCGACGAGCTGAAGGAACGTTTCGGCGCGGAAGTCGAGGTGCTCATGCCCGAGCTCGACGCGCGGATTCACGCGGGAGAGCAGGTCGTGGAAGGAAAGCCGCCCGGCAGCTGGCCGAAGCTCGAGACGAAGCCGGACATGTTGTTGCATCCCGGCGACCGCGTCGGCAGCCTCGACGTTGTCGCGACCCCGGGGCACACGCCCGGCCACGTCTCGTTCCTCGACACGCGCGACCGCACGCTCGTCGCCGGCGACGTCTTCACGACCTACGGAAGCGCCGCGGTCACGAATCACTTCTACTGGCGCTTCCCCTTTGCGGCGATGGCGACGTGGGACAAGGCGAAAGACCTCGAGTCGGCCCGGGCGCTGCGCGCGCTCGACCCAGCGATCCTGCTCGTCGGCCACGGGCCCGAGATTCGCGATCCCGGCCCCGCGATGGACGAGGCGATCGCGCGAGCCGTGGTCGACGCTTCGTGAGGACGGCTCGTACTAGGTGGTTCGAGTGCTTGGCCGCCCTGTCGTCAACAAGGCCGCAGTGACGGCCGCCACGGCGACACCCGCGATCGCAAATGCCAGCGGCAGGAGCGTCGTCGCGGTCTTGGTGTGGAGATACGGGACTAGCGGAGAGCCCGGCGTGATGAACGCCCACAGCGCCGCCGCGAGCACGCCGGCCACGACGGGGAGCACGGGGAAAGCCCATGAGTTGGACTTGACGGCTTTGCCCGTCCATACCAGTGCGATCACCGACCCGATCAGGAGGGCAAACGCCAACCATCGCCACCCGGCCAGTTGATCTGGATTCGGTTTGGCTTTTGTCGGCTTCGCGACCGCGCCGACGATCGCTGCAGTAAATGCTGTATACGGTGCGATCAGCTCCGTCGGAATCTGCTTCGCCAAGACATCGGCGACGGAGGCGTCCTCCTGCGCACGTGCGTCATCAGTGGGCACCTTTCCGATCTCGCCTTTCTGCGGCTTCCGCGCCGGTGACGCGGCCCCGGTACTTGTCTTTCCTTCGGCTCTCGCAGCGGCGATCGTCGTCAGTGATGAGACCGACATCGGGTTCGAGCGTACTCCCCTGTCCCCCACGGGACAAGCGGTCGAGGCGCTCCAGGGCGTCAACCGCCGTCCGCTGAAAGACGTAAGGCGCCTCGCGGGCGCCTCACGTCAACGACAGCTAGCGCGTTCGGCTAGCTGCAACCGGTGTTCGTACCGCAGTCGCGGCACGTGTAACACGAGCCCGTGCGGATCATGCGGCCGCCGCAGCGTGCGCACTCGACGGCGTCTTCCCAGCTGTTGAACAGCGCCGTCTGGCCGGGCGACGGAGCCTCGACGGGCGCGGCTGTCGCCTGGGCGTCAGCCGCGGCATAGGCCGACGCCATCTTCGCCCGCACCTCCGGCGAGAGGATGCCGATCTCCTCCTGCTGGTCGACGGTGAGGAACTTCTTGCCCATCCACCGGAAGACGTAGTCGACGATCGACTTCGCCGTGCGGATGTCCGGGTCGTTCGTCAGGCCCGACGGCTCGAAGCGCATGTGGCTGAACTTCGAGACGTACACCTCGAGCGGCACCCCGTACTGGAGGCCGAGCGACACCGAGATCATCAGCGAGCGCATCACTCCGGCCAGCGTCGTGCCGTCCTTCGCGATGTCGACGAAGATGTCTCCCGGGCTGCCGTCCTCGTACAGGCCGACGTGGATGTAGCCCTCGTACTCGCCGACGCGGAACTTGCGGCCGATCTCGGTGCGGTCGTCCGGGAGCCGGCGGCGCTTCGGCTGCATGACGGGCGCGAGCGGCGTGAGCGTCCCCTGCGCCTTGTCGCCCTTTCCCGAGAGCGGCTGGGCGACCTTGCAGTTGTCGCGGTAGATGGCCAGCGCCTTGACGCCGAGCTTCCAGGAGTCGAGGTACAGGCGCGCCACGTCGTCGACGGTGGCCGTCTCGGGCATGTTCGCCGTCTTGGAGATCGCGCCCGAGATGAACGG
>JBJMJE010000127.1:0-13598 GCA_045806505.1 Gaiellaceae bacterium | reverse complement strand
TCGGCGTCCTCTAGCCGAGCCCGCGACTGCCCGTGCGCGGCAGCGTGAACGCGACCCGCGCGCCGCCGGCGCTGCGGTTCTCGGCCCAGATCGTGCCGCCGTGCGCGCGGACGACTCCCTGCGCGACCGCCAGACCCACGCCGGCGCCGCCGGTCGCGCGCGTGCGCGACTCGTCTTCGCGCCAGAACAGGTCGAACATGCGGCTGCCCGCGATCTGCGAGATGCCGTCGCCCGTGTCCTCCACGGCGACCAGCACGTGGTCGCCGTTCGGCTCGACGACGACGGACACCGTGCCGCCGTCGGGCGTATGCCGTACGGCGTTTGCGAGGAGGTTCAGCAGCACGCGCTCGACCTTCTCCGGCGCCATCCGCACCGGAACGTCCGCGCTTTCGGCTCGAGCCTCCAGCCGGATCGCGCGCTTCTCGGCCTCGGCCCGGAGTGCGGTCAGGGAGTTCCCGATCAGCTCGTCGAGCGAGCCGTCGCGGAGGTCGAGCGTGACGGCGCCCGAGTCGAGGAGCGCCACCTCGAAGAGATCGTCGACGAGCGAAGTGAGGATGCGCAGCTGCTCGTTGATCGCCGGCAGGTACTCGTCGGGCGTCGCCAGCCCGTCCTCGACCGCCTCCAGCATTGCGCGCAGCGACGCGATCGGCGTTCGCAGGTCGTGGCTCGCCCACGCGACGAGTTGCCGGCGCGCGTCGAAGAGCTGCTCGATGTTCGTCGCCATCTCGTTGAATGCGCCGCTCACGTCTCGGATCTCGCGCGGGCCGGATTCGGACGCTCGCGCTGTGAGATCTCCCGCGGCGAGCTGCGCGGACGCTTCCCGAAGCGCGTCGAGCGGTCGCAGGATCCGGCGCGCGAGGATCAGCGCGCACGCGATCGCCGCGACCGCCGAAGCAACGGCAACCGCAACGATCTTCGACTGGACGTGCATGCCGAGCATCACCCAGCCGGACGCGAGCAACACGACGAGCGGCAGGCAGACGGCCGCCAGGACGAGCGCGGCGAGCTGCAGCCGCAGAGTGGGCAAGGCTCTCATGCGCGCAGCCGATAGCCGACGCCCCAGACGGTCTCGAGCAGGCGCGGCCTCGACGGCTCGTCCTCGACCTTCTCCCGGAGCCGCCGCATGTGCACCGTCACCGTCCCGGTGTCGAGTGCCGACGAATAGCCCCAGACGCTGTGCATCAACTGGTCGCGCGAAAAGACGCGGTTCGGGTTCGACGCCAGGAACCAGAGGAGGTCGAACTCCTTCGTCGTCAGCGGCAGCGGCGACCCGTCACGCAGCGCCTCGTGGCTTCCGGCGTCGATCACGATCGGGCCGACGGCGATCTGCGCCGGCGGCGGCGGGCTCGACCGCGCCCGGCGCAGCACCGTTCTGACGCGCGTCGCCAGCTCGCGCGGCGAGAACGGCTTCGTGACGGAGTCGTCCGCGCCGAGCTCGAGCCCGACGATGCGGTCGGCCTCCTCTCCGCGCGCCGTCACGAGGATCACCGGCAGTTCGGAGGTGGAGCGGATCCAGCGGCAGAGCGAGAGCCCGTCCGTCTCGCCCGGGAGCATGATGTCGAGCACGACGAGGTCCGGCGGCTCGTGCTCGATCTTCGCCCGCGCCTCGTCGCCGCTCGCGGCCGCGACCACCCGATGCCCGTCGCGCTCGAGGTAGCGAGTGACGACGTCGCGAACGATCGGTTCGTCATCGACGACTAGCACGGCGGTCATGTCGGCAGTGTGCCCGCGTTCCGCATGCTCATTCCGCTTTGCCCGGATTACAGGTTCCTTAATTCGGCCGCGTGGACGGGCAATGCGCGAGGCGCCGGGAACACGATGGCTCGATCAGCGAACCGAAAGGAGAAGGCATGAGACATCGCCCAGCGCTCGCCGTCCTGCTCGTCGCATTCGTCGCCCTCGTCGGCGGCCAATCGGCGGCGGCCGGCAGGGGAGGCCACCGCGTCGTCTTCGTGCAGACGAACGAGCTGACCGGCAACCGCATCGCCGTCTACGACCGCGGAAAGGACGGGAGCCTGACGTTTGCCGCGTTCTATCCGACCGGCGGGCTCGGCGCCGCGGCGCTGCCGGGAACCGAGTCCGATCGCCTCGCGTCGCAGGGCTCGCTCGTCTATGACCGTCAGCACGCGCTGCTCTTCGCCGTGAACGCGGGCAGCAACACGGTCTCGACGTTCAGCGTCGACGGCGACACGCTCACGCTCGTGAACGTCGTGCCGTCGGGCGGGCAGTTCCCGGCGAGCATCGCCGTGCATCACGATCTCGTGTACGTGCTCAACGCGGGCGGCACCGGAACGGTGCAGGGCTTCACGATCGGAGGCGGCGGGCTGACGCCGATCGCAGGCTCGACGCGAACGCTCGGTCTTGCCAACACGACGCCGCCGAACTTCCTGATGTCGCCGGGCCAGGTCGGCTTCACGCCGGACGGCCGGCAGCTGCTCGTGACGACAAAGGCGAGCACGAGCTCGATCGACGTCTTCCAGGTCGGCCGCGACGGCCTGCTCTCGCCGGCGTTCGTGTCGAATCCGTCCGCCACGCCCGTTCCGTTCGCTTTCACGTTCGCGCAGGGCCGGCTCGTCAGCGGCGAGGCCGCCACGAGCTCCGTGACGACGTATCGCATCGATCACGACGGGACGCTCACCGAGCCGGAGTCGCAGAGCGACGGCCAGGCGGCGCTGTGCTGGATCCAGCGTGTCGGTCGCTTCTTCTACGTCTCGAATACCGCGAGCAACACGCTCAGCTCGTTCACGCTCGAAGGAGGCCGGCCGCAGCTCGTCCAGGCGGTCGCCGCGACGACCGAGGCGGGCCCGATCGACCTGACGTCCTCCGGCCGTTTCCTCTACGCGGAGACCGGCATCGCCGCCACCGTCGACGAGTTCCGCGTGAACGACGACGGGACGCTGACGAGGATCGGCACCGTCACCGGGTTGCCACCCGGGATCGAGGGCATCGCCTCGACCTAGAGAAGGCGGAAAAGCGTGCGGGGGAACTCTGTCCCCCGCGCGCTCGACCCGCGCCTACCCCTCCTGCGCAGCCACGTCCGATGCGAGTCGCGCGTTCGCGTGGTCGAATAGAGCGGCAGATGAAGGTCGTCGTCGCCACGGACCGCTCCGAGACCGCGCGCAAGGCCGTCGCGTGGGCGGCCGATCTCGCGCGCCGCTCCGACGGCGAGCTCGTCCTGCTCCAGGTGCTGACGGCGCCGGTCGAGGGCGCGGAGGAAGCGCTCGCCCGAGACGCGGCGGAGTTGATGGGGGCGCGCACGATCGTCCAGGTCGATCCGGACATCGCCGGTGCCGTCGTGCGGACGGTCGACGAGGAGCAGGCCGACGTGCTCGTCGTCGGCAACGCGGGCATGGGCGGGCGCAAGGAGTTCCTGCTCGGCAACATCCCGAACCGGATCTCGCACGCGGCGCGGTGCACGGTCGTCATCGTCAACACGACCGACGGCTCCGTCCCGCAGCCCGAGCCGGAGCAGGTCGGGGACGCGGGCCTCCTACGCCGCGCAGCCCACATCGCACGCGTCTTCGCCCGCTTCGGCCTCGACTCCCGCGCCGCAACATCGGCCACGGACCGCGCGAAGCGACTGCGCTCGGCGCTCGAAGAGCTCGGGCCGACGTTCGCGAAGCTCGGGCAGATCCTCTCCACGCGGCCGGACCTCGTGCCGCCCGACGTCGTCGACGAGCTGGCGAAGCTCCAGGACGACGTCGCACCGCTGACGGAGGCGGAGATCGTCCATGTAATGGAGCAGGAGCTGCAGGTGCCGTGGGAGGACGTCTTCGAGTCGATCGAGCCGACGCCGCTCGCGGCCGGGACGATCGGGCAGGTGCACCGAGCCACGCTCGAGAACGGGGAACACGTCATCGTCAAGGTGCAACGGCCGCGCGCGCGCGAAGAGATCACACGCGACCTCGGCCTGCTCGAGCTCTTCGCCGAGAAGGCCCTCGGGCGCGAGGCGCTGCGCGGCGCCGTCGACATCCCGGCTCTCGTGCAGCACCTCTCGGAGTCGCTGCGCCGCGAGCTCGACTTCCTGCAGGAGGCCGAGCACATCGAGCGCATGCGCGACGTGCTCGGGCCGTACACCCGGCTCGCCGTCCCCGGGCTCTACCGCGAGCTGTCGACGTCGCGGCTGCTCGTGCTCGAGTTCGTCGACGGCACGCCGCTACGCGAGTCCGTCGACAGCCCCGAGCGCCGCGAGGCCGGGCGCCAGCTGCTCGAGGCGTTCTACAAGCAGGTGCTCATCGAGGGCTTCTTCCACGCGGATCCGCATCCGGGCAACCTGCTGTGGACGGGCGAGAAGATCGTCCTGATCGACCTCGGGATGATCGGCGAGCTCGGCCCCGAGGCGCGCGAGCTGTTGATTGTCCTCCTGCTCGCATTCGCGCGGAACGACCCGCAGTTCCTCTCCGAGGCGGTGCTGATGCTCGGCGGCGAGGAGCGTCGCGCAGACATCGACATCGAGGCGCTCGAGCGGGACTTCGCGGAGTTCATCGAGCGCTTCCACGTTGCGTCGCTGCAGGACATCGAGATCGGTCCGATGCTCGACGGGATGATCCGCATCGCTGCGGCGCACGGCATTCGCCTGCCGGCGTCGCTCGCGCTCAGCGGCAAGGCGTTCGGTCAGGTGCAGCTCGCGATCGCCGAGCTCGATCCTTCGCTCAACCCGTTCCAGGTCGTCGGAGACTTCCTCGCCCGGAACGTGCGCGACCGTGTGATCCGGCAGGCCGATCCGCAGCGCTGGTTCTACGAGGGGCAAAAGCTGAAGCTCCGCGCGACGCGCCTGATCGAGGCGATCGAGCGTGCGACCGGCGCGCGTCCCGGCCCGAAGCTGCAGGTGGACTTCCTCGGCTCACGCGACATCGAGCGGGCGATCAGCACGGCGGGGCGGCGGCTCGCGCTGGCGGCGCTGGCGGCGGCGAGCCTTCTCGGTAGCGCGATGACGGCAGCGACCTCGACCGCGAACTGGGTGCCGATCGTGTTCGGCATCGCCGGCGCGGTGATCGGCGGCTGGCTCGTTCTCGACGTCGCCCGCCGCTAGCGGGCGCGGCGGAGCCTGCGGTCGAGCAGGAAGGCGGCGACCGCCATCACCCAGCCGAGGAAGAGCCGCTCCAGCCGTCGCTTCACGCCCACGATCTTCCTTGAAGACGGAGACATCGTGCGAGAGGATCGGGGCTCGCCCCGACGTCCGCTGCGAACGGGCCACCGCACGACGATCGTGACGCACGGGTCACAGGGAGGATTCTCATGACACACCGGAGGAAGCGGAACCGATTCGCCGCCCTTGCAGGGATGTGCGCCGGCATCGCGCTCGCGGCCGTCGCGGTCGCCGCCGGAGGCACCACCATGAAGGCCGCAGCCGGCTTCTACGTTCCGAAGCCCGACCACGGCGCGCTCCAGCAGATCGCCACGCTGACGACGAACGGCGACAAGGCCGACGCGGCATTGATCAAGGCGATGATCGACACGCCGCAGGCTGTGTGGTTCACCGGCGGCACGCCGAACGACGTCGAGCAGGACGTCCGCGCGACGGTCAAGCGCGCCGGGGCGAAGGGCGAGGTTCCGGTGCTCGTCGCCTACGACGTGCCGGGCCGCGACTGCTCGCAGTACTCGGCGGGCGGCGCGCCGACAGGAGACGCCTACAAGGCGTGGATCGACGGCTTCGCCGCCGGGCTCGGGACGAGTGAGGCGGTCGTGATCCTCGAGCCGGACGGGCTCGCGCTGCTCCCGACGGATTGCGGGCAGCCCGACACGTACGGACGCGTCGCGCTGATCGCAGACGCGGCGCACGCGCTCGCATCCGATCCGAACGCGGCGGTCTACCTCGATGCAGGCCACAGCGCGTGGCACTCCGTCGGTGACATGGCGGCGCGACTTGTCGCGGCAGGCGTCCAGGATGCCGCGGGCTTCTTCCTGAACGTCTCGAACTACCAGCCGACGAACCACGAGACGAAGTTCGGCACGTGGATCTCGCAGTGCATCGCCTTCGCGAACAATCCCGAGGAGGGCGGCTGGAGGCTCGGGCACTACGACTGGTGCGCAAGCCAGTACTACCCGGCGAACCCGGGCGACTTCTCGACGTGGCACCTGAGCGACGAGTGGTACGCCGCGAACCTCGGGCACGCTGTGCCGACGACGCACTTCGTCATCGACACGAGCCGCAACGGCCAGGGAGCATGGACGCCGCCCGCCGCCCATCCCGCGGGCGATGCACAGGACTGGTGCAATCCGCCGGACCGCGGCCTCGGCGAGCGGCCGACGGCGACCACGCGCGTGCCGCTACTCGACGCATACCTGTGGGTGAAGATCCCGGGCCAATCCGATGGACAGTGCTTCCGCTGGACGAGCGGCCCACTCGACCCTGTCCGCGGGATGGAGGATCCGCCGGCCGGGCAGTGGTTCCCGCAGATGGCGCTCGAACTCGCGCAGAACGCCGTGGCGCCGCTGCAGTAGCGACTACGGCCTCGAAGGCAGGAGCGTGCGGAGGTCGACGATCGTGTCGGCCTCCGCCGCGACTTTGTCCGGGCGGTAGCGCTTCACCCGCGCAAAGCGAAGCGCGACGCCGCCGGCGTAGCGCGTCGAGGCCTGCACGCCGTCGAGCGCGATCTCGACGACGAGCTCGGGACGCACGATGACCGCGATTCCGCGCCGCTCGGTCGCGCGCGCGAGCAGCTCCTTCGTCTGCCACGCGAGCAACTCGTCGGTCAGCCCCTTGAAGCATTTGCCGACCATGACGAAGCCGTCGCTCTCGGCCTCGCGCGCGCCCAGGTGCAGGTTCGACAGGTAGCCCTGCCGCCGCCCGTGGCCCCACTCCGCGCCGAGCACGACGAGGTCGTAGGTGCGCACGGGCTTCACCTTGCGCCACGCCTTCCCGCGACGGCCGGCGGCGTATGGCGACGAAGCGTCCTTGACGACGACGCCCTCGTGCCCCGCGCGCAGCGCCTCGTCGAGGACGCGCTGCGCCTCGTCGCCGTCCGCCGTCAGCACGCCCGGCATCTTGAGCTGCGGCGCCACCGCACCGAGCCTCGCCGCGCGCTCCTCCAGCGGCAGGTCGAGGAGGTCCTCGCCGTCGAGGTGCAACAGGTCGAAGAGGAACGTCGCGACTCCCTCCGGCGGCGCGTCCGCGTCGATCTGCGCCACGGTCTCCTGAAACGGCGCCGGACCGGCATCCGTCATCCAGATCGCCTCGCCGTCGAAGACCGCCTGCTGGACCGGCAGCGCGCGGGCCGCGTCGACGATGCCGGGCAGCGCGGCCGTGATGTCGTTGAGGTTGCGCGTGTACACGCGCACCGCGTCGGCGCGGCGGTGGATCTGGATGCGGATGCCGTCGAGCTTCCATTCCACCGACGACCGCTCGAAGCCTGCGACGGCGTCGGCGACGCTCTCCGCCGTCGACGCCAGCATCGGCAGGATCGGCCGGAAGAGCTCGAAGCCGACGGCGAGTAGTCCTGCTTCGCCCTCCGTCAGCGCGATCTCCGCCGTGCGCGTGAGATCGCCGGAAAGCATGTACGCGCGCCGTGTCAGGTCGGCGGGCACGCCGGCCGCCTTCGCGATCGCATCGACGAGCAGCCCGGCCAGCGCGCCCTGCCGCAGCTCGCCGGTGAAGAGCCGCTTGACGAAGTCGGCCTCGTCGGCCGTAGCGCGCGACAGCAGCTCGACGAGCAACTCGTTGCGCCGCGCCGAGGAGCCGCTTCCTCTCGCGTGCTGGATACCTGAGATCGCCGCGTCGAGTTCCCCGACCGCGAGAGAAGGCTCGTGCGCCGGCTCGGCCTCGACGCGGAACACCGTCGAGTAGCCGACGCCGACACGTCCCTGCCGCGGAACGCCCGAGAGGAAGCCGGCCACAACCGGCACCTCCTCTGCGTTCAGCCCCCGCAGCAGGTTTGCGAGCAGCGCGATCTTCTGCGAGCGCGAGCTCGTCTCGCCGACGCGGCGCGAGGTCGCGACGACATCGGCGAAGAGAGTCACGGCCGCACCGCGCGCGGCGTTACTTCTTCTTCACCACCGTGAACCTGGCGAACGAGGTCTTCGAGCGGTTGTCCTGCGCGTCGATCGCGACGGCGCGAAGAACGTGCTTGCCGTACTTCAGGTTCGCACGAGCCGTCTTCGCACAGTTGTGCAGCTTCTGCTTGTCGAAGCCGCACTCGAAGTGAACCGGCGGCGACACGTTGCCCGGGTCGCGCGAGCGCAGCGCGAAGACGACGCGGCGCGACGTCTGCGTGCGCTTACCCGCGATCGTCGGCCTCGCCGGTGGCGTCAGGTCGAGCGAGAGAATTCGCCCGAGCAGATTGCGGTACTGGCGCTGCACCGTCAGCGTGCCGCTGATGTACTTGTAGAAGTCGTAGGTCGCCGATGCGGGATCGCCTTTGGCGTCCCAGTCGATCGAGCCGGCGATGCCCTCGTAGTTGATGTCCTTGCCCGCGCGAAGCGCCTTGATCGCCGCCGGGAGCTGCTGGAACGTGTACTTCACGCCGGGCGGGCCGCTCACCGCGCGCAGCTTCGAAGCGATGGCCTTGCCGCCGCTGGACTTCGCCGCGATGGCGCCGAGGATGCACATCATCGCGGCGTCGAACTCGTTCACGTCGAGCGACTGCCGCTGCGCGTTCCCCGGAAACGCCGAGTACATCGAGTCGAACGCGTTCGTGAGCGGTGCGCCGAGCGGAACCGCCGGGCGCGTGCCGCGAGCGCCCTCCATCGAGTCCTTCGGAACCGTGGACGGGATCGTCGCAGGCTGCCCGCCGCCGACGAAGAGCTTGGTCGCGTCGAACTTGCCGGTGCGCAGGAGAGCCGCGCCGACCTTCGCGTACGTCGCCGGGAAGTCGAGGATCACCCAGGCATCGGGGTTGCCGGCGACGATCTGCTGCGCCTCCGAGTCGTAGCTCGCCGCGCCGGGGTCGTACAGCACCGGCCCGTGCGTCTCCTTGCCGCCGAGCTTCTTCCACGCGGCCTCGGTCGACTTGATGAGACCCGCGCCGAACGCGTCGTTCCGCGCTGCGAACGAGATCGTCTTTCCCTTGCCGATCTCCTTCTGCAGCGCAGCCGCGAGCACCGGCCCTTGCAGAACGTCGGATGGCGCGATGCGGAAGACGAGCCCCTTGTCGTCGAGATCCGTGATCGTCGCGCTCGTCGACGCCGGCGCGATCTGCGCGACGCCGGCCGGAACCGTTGCGCCGTTCGCGATCCCGATCGTGCTCGCCGACTGGATCGAGCCCGCGATGCACGTGGCGCCGTCGCCGATCAGCTTGCGCGCCGCGTTGACCGCCGACGTCGGCGTGGATCCGTCGTCTGCCGACTCGATCTTGATCGTGGTGTCTTTGACGCCGTCGCGCAGGAGCGCCTTGTTGGCGAGGTCGACGGCCATCTCGGCGCTCTTCTGGAACGCGGGCCCGAAAACCGCGCCGTCGCCGGTCAGGGAGAGAGTCGTGCCGACCGTAAGCGTGAATCCCGCCTTCGGCGCCGCAGCGCTGTCGGGATGAGCGGCGGCGCTGCCGCCGACCGTGACCGCGATGGCTCCGGCGATCGCGAGAACGCCGAGCCGACGCGCGAGGTGCGCCTGCATGCTCTTCCTCCCTGTTTGAGACCCCGAGCCTGGTTTGATAGGCGACCTTACCGCACGGTCAAAGCGGAATCCAGACACGGAGAACCCGATGGAATACGTGCCCCCGGCATTCGAGCCGCCCTATCGCGTGATGCTCTTCGCCGCCGCTGCCCATGGCTGGTACCAGGCCGCCGACGACGACGAGCGCGACCGGATCCTGCGGCGGCTCGCGGCGTACTTCGCGGAGTGGGAAGACCGCGGCGCCCGGCTCCTCTACTCGTTCGACGACGACTACTTCGTCACGGGGCAGCCGTCGTCGCTCGACTACTCGATCTACGTGCAGTACGAGGTCGACAGCCTCGACCTGGTCGCCGCGATGATCCAGCAGGTGCGCGAGGAGGTCGACGGCGTCCGGCTCGACGGGTCGTTCCGTATGGAGGCGCGCATCGGTCGGCCGCTCTTCCTCCTCGACCGCTGAGCGCGACATGAGCGCGATCTCGCCTGAGACGACGCACGACGAGAATCTCGGCGCGGAAGGCGTGCCGGCGGCGCTCCTGGTCGTCGTCGGGGCGATGGCCGCGGCCGCGGTCGTGCTCGCGATCACGCAGGGGGCGCAAGAGCTCGCGCAGGCGACGATCAACGGGCTCGTCTCCGGCTCGTACTTCGCGCTCGGCGCAGCGGGGCTCACGCTCGTGTACGGCGTGCTGAAGCTCGTGAACTTCGCGCACGGGGAGTTTCTGACGTTCGGCGCGTACATGGCGATCTTCGCGCAGTCTGCGTTCGGGTTTCCGCTCGCGCTCGCGCTGCCGTTCGCGTTCGTCGCGACGGCCGCGCTCGCGCTCGGTCTCGAAGCCGTGATGTGGAGGCCGATGCGCCGCAAGGGCGCCGGCGTCCTGCAACTGCTGCTGATGGCCCTCGGGCTCGCGTTCGTCCTGCGCAACGTGATCCAGCTGGTCGCGGGAACGGATGTGCGGAAGCTCAGCGCCAACGTCACGTCCTCCGTCACGTTCGGCGGGCTCCACATCGGGCGCACGGAGCTCTGGGTCGTGATCGTCGCGTTCGCCGCGCTGATCGCCCTCGCGCTCATGCTCGGACATACGCGCCTCGGCACGCACATCCGTGCGCTCTCCGACAACGCAGAGCTGGCCGAGACGACCGGCCTCGACACGGGGCGGATCATCATCTACACGTGGATCCTCGCCGGCGGCCTCGCGGGGCTGGCGGGTGTCGTCTACGGCGCGTCGATCGGCGTGATCACGCCGAACCTCGGGTTCGGGATCGTTCTGAGCATCTTCGCGGCCGCGATCATCGGCGGGATCGGCGACGCCTACGGCGCGCTCGCCGGCGGCATGCTCATCGGCCTCGTGCAGGAGTGGTCGACGCTCGTCTTCCCCGTGAACCTCAAGGTCGCCGTCGGCTTCGCCGCGATGATCCTCGTGCTCGTGCTGCGCCCGCAGGGCATCTTCGGCCGCGCGAGGACGCCCGGGCGATGATCGCGGTCACCTTCCACTTCCTGACCGCCGCCGACTTCTGGATCGGCGTGGGCGTGCTCGCCGCGACGTACGGCATCTTCGCGCTGGGGCTGCAACTGAACGTCGGCACTACCGGGATCACGAACTTCGGCCAGGCCGGCTTCATGGCCGTCGGCGCGTACACGATGGGGATCCTCGTCGCGAAGGAAGGCTGGTCGTGGTGGTGGGCAATGCCCGCCGCGATCGCGGCGTCGATGCTCGCGGCGGTCGTCGTCGGGCTGCCGTCGCTTCGCCTGCGCGCCGACTACTTCGCGATCACCACGCTGGCCTTCGCGGAGATCGTCCGCTATCTCGCCGACAACGAGCGCGACCTCACCGAGGGAAGCCAGGGACTCCTCGGCTACAACGGCGACTGGTTCAAGCTCTCGCTACGCCTGGGCAACTGGCTCGACGGCCACGGCGTCCACGTCACGAGCTTCCTGTTCCCGCTGCTGCTCGTGAGCTGGGGCGTGCTGCTCGTGCTCACGCTGCTCATCGCCCTCATCGTGCGAACGCCGTGGGGCCGCGTGCTGCGCGCGATCCGCGAGGACGAGGACGCGGCGCGCGCGCTCGGCAAGAACACGCTCGCGTACAAGCTGCAGTCGCTCGCGCTCGCGGCGGCGCTCGCTGCGATCGCCGGCTTCGTGCTCGCGCTGAACCTGACGCTGCTCGTGCCCGACGAGTTCGACCCGGTCTTCACGATCTTCGGCTTCGTGATCGTGATCCTCGGCGGCCTCGGGAGCTACGTCGGCGTGATCCTCGGCTCCGTGATCCTGATGACGGTGCTCGAGGGCACGCGCTACGTCGAGTTGCCGCTCTCCGCGGACAAGGTGGCGGCGATCCGCTTCATCATCGTCGGGCTGGTGCTCATCCTGTTGATGGCGTTCCGGCCGCAGGGGATCCTCGGCTCGAAGCAGGAGATGCTGCTCGGTGAGTGACGCCATCCTCGAGGTCGACGGCGTCGACAAACGGTACGGCGGCGTCCGCGCGATCGACGGCGCGAGCCTCTCCGTCGAACGCGGCTCGATCACCGCGCTGATCGGGCCCAACGGCGCCGGCAAGTCGACGCTCTTCGACGTCGTCTCCGGGTTCGCGCGCGCCGACGGAGGCGCGATCCGGCTCGACGGGCGGTCGATCTACCGGCTGCCCGCGTACGCGATCGCGCGCCGCGGCCTCGTGCGCACCTTCCAGATGACGAAGACGCTGAACGTGATGAGCGTGCTGGACAACATGCTGCTCGCGGCGCCGGATCATCCGGGCGAGCGGCTGAGCACGTGGATCGTGCGTCCGTGGGCCGGGCGCAGACGCGAGCGCGATGCGCGCACGCGCGCGCTCGACCTGCTCGAGACGTTCGAGCTCGCGGCGCACGCTCGCGCGTATGCGGGAACGCTGTCCGGCGGACAGCGGAAGCTGCTCGAGCTCGCGCGGGCGCTCATGCTCGCCCCGCGCCTCGTGCTCCTCGACGAGCCGCTCGCCGGCGTGAACCCGACGCTCGGACGGCGCCTCCTCGAGCACATCGAGGAGCTGCGTCGCGACGAGGGAACGACGGTGCTGTTCGTCGAGCACGACATGGAGGTGGTGATGAACCACTCCGACCACGTGATCGTGATGGCGCAGGGACGCGTGATCGCCGAGGGATCGGCCGACGAGGTGCGCCGGAACGAGACGGTCGTCGAGGCCTACCTGGGCAAGCTGGTCGTGCCATGAACGCGGTCGCGCCGGTCCTGGAGACGCGCGGCCTCGTTGCAGGCTACGTGGCGGACGTCGACATCCTCCACGGCGTCGATCTCACGGTGCAGCAGGGCGAGATCGTGACGATCGTCGGCCCGAACGGCGCGGGCAAGTCCACGCTCATCCGCGCCGTGATCGGGCTCCTGAAGCCTCGAGCCGGCGCAATCCTGCACCGTGGCGAAGAAATCGCGGGTGTGAAGCCGCACCGCGTCGTCGCGCGCGGCATCGGCTACGTCGCGCAGCGCGAGAACGTCTTCGCGACGTTGAGCGTCGAGGAGAACCTCGAGCTCGGCGCCTCGGCTCTCGGCGTCGACGCGAGGCCGCGCCTGCCGCAGATCCTCGAGCTGTTTCCGCGCCTGCGCGAGCGGCGCCGCCAGCGTGCGGGGACGCTGTCGGGGGGTGAGCGGCAGATGCTGGCGATGGCACGCGCGCTCGTCGCGGAGCCCGACCTGCTCCTGCTCGACGAGCCTTCGGCGGGGCTGTCGCCGCTCTTCATGGACGCGATCTTCGACAAGATCCGCGAGATCAACGACGCGGGCGTGCCGATCCTGATGGTCGAGCAGAACGCGCGCCGCGCGCTCGCGATGTCGCACCGCGGCTACGTGCTCGATCTCGGGCGCAACCGCTTCCAGGGCACGGGCGCCGACCTGCTGCACGACCCGAAGGTGATCGACCTGTACCTCGGCGGCACCGGCCGCATCGACGCGTAATCAGAAGCTCGCATCGCGCGAGTCGGCTTTGCGACCGCCTTCTCGGGCACCGCGCGCGTCGAAGCGTTCGACAACGCAACCGAATGGAGGCGGTATGAAATCCAAGTTCCTCGGCCT